>JALVXC010000036.1 GCA_027038275.1 Campylobacteraceae bacterium
ACTTTTGATAATGGTGGTGTAATCGATTTTATGCTATTATTTTTTTGGGTGTCTTTATTCATAAGTATTATTAAATACTATAGATACCCATTTTTAGCTTATCCCACACAATCCGTTATAATCAGAAGATTTAAAGAGGGTTTATAAAAAGCTAATTTATATCTATTTAGAGAATGATAAAAAAGAGTTAGCCATAAAGATTGTTGAGGATTTACTCAAAGAGAGATTTGATGTAGAGTATGTGGAACAACTTGTAAAACTTAGTGATATTTCAGATGAACGGTTTAGAGGTTTTGTTCGTAAAGCTATTGAGGAGAGAAGCTATGGAAGTTTTGATTTTATTGCTGATGGACTTAAAAGAGTTGATAATCAAAAAGAGCTAGAAGCACTTTGGAAAAAGAGAGACCTGTATGCATACTATACATATTTAGAGAGAGAAAAACGCATAGATGAGATATTTGAGTTGTTAAAAAAATTACCAGAGAAAAAAGAGAGTTTCTTGAAGCAAAACAAAGAAGCCTATCCAAAAGAGGCGATGGAGTTTTTTAATGCTCAAATTGAAGAGAATTTAAGAACTACAGGAGATAATTACTATAGAGCTATTGCAGATGCTCTGTTTCAGTTAAAGTCATTGATAGATGAAGATGAGTTTCATTTAAGAGTTGAACGCTTAAAGAGTGAATATAAACGACGGCGAAATTTTGTGGCTATTTTGGTTAATAGATTTGGCTAGAAATTTTAGTTTTAAACTCCCATTTAAAATGGGAGTGGAATGAAAATAGTTATCCTTCCCCACGAATCTGATAGGTAATGTCTCCTGCACCAAAAGCAGTAATCAAATCTTCACGATACTCTTGAATAATGTTGTTATCTTTGATAACTTGTACTACACCATCTTTTCGTGCAACTTTGTCTGCCATGTGCAGTTTATAGCGTGAAAATGCCCCTTTTAGGTCGATGTCTACTTCAAGCTCTCCTGCTGACCAAATAGGCAAAATAACCAACTCATCAACCCCCTCAAAACACTCTACAAAGCCTTGTAGATTGTCTAAAGTTCTACTATATTTATGAGGTTGCCAAATAACATAGAGTTTATTAAAGCCTCTTAGCTCTTTATAGTGCTTAAGA
Source organism: Campylobacteraceae bacterium (assembly GCA_027038275.1). Taxonomy (GTDB): domain Bacteria; phylum Campylobacterota; class Campylobacteria; order Campylobacterales; family Sulfurovaceae; genus UBA1140. The sequence continues at coordinate 1,129 of JALVXC010000036.1, forward strand.
GACTTCATTGTTACTTTTATCTCTGTTGGGTGGTGACCATAGTCATCTATGACCACACAATTTTCACTGTTTTGGATAATATCAAAACGTTTTTTTATTCCTTTATAGTGTAAGAGATTTTTACGAATATCTTCAATAGTCTCACCCATCTCTAATGCACCTAAGATAGCCAATGAAGCATCAAGAGCAATATGCTCTCCAAATCCAAAGACCTCAAACTCTCCAAACTCTTTAAGTCTAAACTTAGTATGAGGTTCACCATTAACTAAGACAAACTCTATGTTGCTAATGTCTCTGCTTGGGTAGAGTTTAACAGAGTCCATCTCTAAAGAGGCTAAAAACTCATCTTCAGCATTAATCACACGAACTTTTGCAAGATTTAAGAAGTTTCTGTATGCATTATAGAAACGCTCTTCGTCATACTCATAGTACTCCATGTGTTCAGGCTCTACATTAGTAACTATGGCAAGGTATGGGTTAGAGTTCAAAAAGCTCTCATCGCTCTCATCTGCTTCAAAAACCACTTTATTGTTGTCTGCATGGCGAACATTTGAGCCAAACTCTTTAGATATAGCCCCAATAAGTGCGTTGGAGTCAGGAATGAGCGAAGAGAGCATAGCAGAAGTTGTACTTTTACCATGAGCTCCACCTACAGCGTAGACCTCTTTGTCTCCTAAGATAGTTTTGAGTGACTCTTTTCGTGAAAGAAGTTCAATCCCAAGCTTTTTTGCACGTTGATACTCTGGGTTGTTTGGACGAACGGCTGCTGAGTAGATGACTCTCTCAACTCCTTCAACAGCATCTGCATGATGTGGAATAGTGATTTTTGCTCCAAAGTTTAAAGCTAAATCATTTGTAATCTCTGTCTGTTTAATGTCAGAACCTGAAATTTGGTGTCCGTCGTTGGCTAGAAGTTTTGCTAAGGCAGAGAGTCCAATGCCTCCAATGCCTATAAAGTGTATTTTCATAATCTATTTCTCTCTCATTATAATTTTTATATAGATGAAATAGTAACACACTTTTTATGGTTTTTTAATTACTTTTAAATGTTATAATTTACTTTATAATATTTTAACATTTTTATGGTTAAATTGTTTATTATACAAAACGATTAAAATATAATTAATATTCAAGAAAAGATAAGCTTTCTATTGTTATCATGATAATGTAAATTTATTAGGTTAATTAGTTCGGCTTAATTGAGGGACTTATTAATTATAGATTTAAATATTAAAGGAGAAAAAGATGAAAATTACAAACTTAAGTTTAGCAGCAATAGCTGCAATGGCTTTTACAACAGGAGCAATGGCTGATGTAGATATGAAAGTTGGTGGACAAGCAACTATTTATTATCAAACTGTTGAAAATGGTGGAGATACTGACTTCTTTGATCAAGGTAACTCACAAGCGAACGTTGGTCTTCAATTAAATGTAAATGCTGACCTTGGAAATGGTTTTGGTCTTGGAGCACAAGGTACTGCTCTTGGTACAGCTGGTTTAGAGAATGAACTTGTAAGTAAAACTATGCAATCAGCTGACGGTAGTTTAAATGGTGCTGCTCTAACTAAAGCTTATTTAACTAAAAAAATTGCTAATACAACATTAAAAATTGGTAGACAAGAGCTTCCTAAATCTCTTTCACCATTGGCATTCTCTGAAAATTGGAATGTATATAAAAATACATTTGATGCAGTAGTTGCTATTAATACAGATATTCCAGATACTACTGTAGTTGGTGCTTATGTTTCTAAGTCAAATGGGCATAAAAATTTATCATCATTTAACAATGTAAGTGCTAATGCTGCAGGTAATCCAACGTCTATTAATAAAGGTGCTTATATGCTAACTGTTGCTAACAAGTCTAGTAAAATGGCTCAACCAACACTTTCATACTATGCACTTAGAGATATTGCTGGAGCAGATTCAGGTTCTGCAATTTGGGCAGATGTTCAAGTAGATGCTGACCTTCCTGTAAAATTAGGACTACAAGGTGGACAAATTGACCCATCTAATAAACTAGATAAAACAACAGCTTATGGTGCAAAACTTACTGGAAAAGCAAGTAATGTAGCTCTTAAATTAGCATATACTTCTGTAGATGATGGTGCAGTATCTGTTCAAAATGTTGGTACAGGTATAAAAACTCCACTATATACACAAATGGTTGCTAATCAAGGTGCTATTTCTAGTGATGCAGATACAGTAGTACTTCAAGCAGCTATGCCTTTAGCTGTTGGTAAAATTATTGCACAATATGGTTTAACAAGTGATAATTCAGCAGCAGAAAATGACTATAATGAGTTAGACCTTCTATATAAATTTAAAGCATTAGGTACAGATATGTTAGCAGCTTATGTAAGAGCTGATGCAGATAATGCTAAAGACCCTGCAAATATTATCCGTGTATGGTCAAGATATAACTTTTAATCTCTAAAAGTTTATCTACTTCTTTCCACCTCTTTTGAGGTGGAGGTTTCTTTCTTTTAATTTTTCATTAATTTTTCATTATTACTCTTCTAAATTAGTCTGTTGTTCAGCCTCATAAGCCATCATCTGTTGACGTACCTCATTAATCTGCACAGGAGTTACATTGTCGTCACTAGACCAAGCTACCTCTACATCTCCATTGTACTCTTTGCCCATTAGTTCTATTTTTTCTGCATACTCAAAAACATCAAGGCAAATGACTCTATTTTCTGGGTCATCATCTTTCATTGTGTCAAAAAGCTCAATATACCAACGCCCCATTGGATTGCTTTTAATAACCGATTCTATAATTGTTGCAGCCATTAAACACCTCCATGAAAATCTTTTTTCTTAAGGTCACCATTGTAGACAACATCTTTTACATCAACATCCTCTTTAGTTAAGATTTCAGGAACAGGATTTGCTTCATTTAGCTCTTTAATCGCTTCATCTAACTCCTCTTGATAGGTCATCATCATATCTGCTGTAATAACATTTGGAAGCTGTTGAATCTTAACAAGTTTTTTAATCTCCTCCTCAACACCATCACCTTCAATAGTTACAATAATTTTTCCTGTTGCTTTATCGGAAAAATGATAATCCACATACTCTTCATTTTGAAAATATTCTATTAACTCATCAATATGTTTAGGTAGTGCTTGGACTACTATACTTGATATATTCATTTTAAACTCCTATTTTTTATTTAAATCCCATACCATAATAGTACTATCATCACTTGCAGAGAAAATTTTGTTTTCATTTTGAAAAATAATGACATTAAGTGTACTCTTCTGACCTTTAAGTAGGGCTATCTTTGATTTTGTTGAGCTATTGTAAATAGAGATATTGTTTTGCTCATCCATTGCAAAAGCTACTTTTTTAGCACTTGGACTAAGTGCAGTAGCATATATAAGAAAATTTCCTAAAATATAACTACCTTTGCCCGTACTTACATCATAAATAGAAGCTCTTCTATCTTGTCCTGCCCCACTAACCATTCCATTTTTAAAGTCAACTCTATAGACATTGTCTAAGTTCACTCCTTTAAGCTCTTTTAGAACTTTACCTGTTTGCACATCTACAACACTTAAAATACCACTCTCACAAGAGAAGACGGCTTGGCTTTTGTTCTCATTGAGTGCAAAGTCTGAAAATTTAGATTCACTAAGTTGTACTCTGTAGCTCTCTTTTTTACTCTTTAAGTCCAAAAGAGCTACCTCATTACTTAGGTAGCCTAGCAAGATATGCTCCTTGTCTATAAATCTAGCTTTAATAATAGCTTTTTTATCTTTGGCAGAGAGTATCCTTGTAAGGTTTGTATCGTAGATGTAGAGGTCAGAGTAGCCATTTTTACCACTGTCACTAAGGAGTAGGTATCTCTCTCCTATCTTATCTGTACTCATAACTCTAGCAGGTATCTCATCGCCCATAAAATCTTTTATGTTAGGGATTGCTATATTTTTAATGTTGCTATTATTGTTATCAATATCTTTTATCTCTATGTGACCCATATCTGTAGCAACAACTAGTACATGGTCTCTTAAGACCATATCTTTAACTGTACCATTTATTTCAATACTATCTATTGGTTTTAAAGTAGGTGTAGTTGCATATAAAAAAATATTGCAAAAAAGGAAAAAAATAGTAGTTTTCATGATAAAATACCTTCAATTTGTTTTAATATTAAATCCTCTAACTCTTGTGTTGAGAGTGAGCTTTTTAGTGCATAGAGGTCAATTTCACTTGCTAAAAAGTTTTCAAAAGAGGGGTTGTCATTTAGTTTTACTATAAGCTCTTCTAGCTTCTCTTGACCCAATGCCTTTTGTAGTAGCTCTGAAATATAGACAATAAAGTTATACTCTTCAAAATTAAACTCAAACTCTTCAGAGTCATAATCTTCATAGTTTTCATCTACATTAAGAAGGTGTCTTAACTCTAGCTCTTTGTCTTCTAGCTTGTCAAATAATTTTGGGTATTTTTCATGTAATTTCATAATCTATTCTCCTACTCTTTGCTTTTTCTCGTTTCCCTCGTTCCCACCGTCTCGGTGGGAATGCATACACTTTGTTATTGTTGTTCTCATATGCATTCCCAACGAGGACGTTGGGAACGAGAAATGGTACGATAGCAATCGCACCCTACATTAATTCAATAATATCTCCTCTTGGGGTATTACTCTATAACTAATTGCTTGGGTAGGGCAACGAGAGATACAAAAACCACACGCTGTACACATTTCATTATCTATAACTGGGTTAAACATACCATTAAATAAAATTGCATTATCTATGCAAGGCTCTTTACATGCATTGCAGATAACCCCATGATGGGCTACACAAGCTTCAAGTGAAATTTTAAAAATAGCATTTAGATATGGCTCACTACTCTCTTCCTCTTCTAACTGTAACACATCTTTTTCACAAGCAATAGCACACTCATCACAAAAGGTACAACCATTTTTAGCAAAGGTAAGGGTAGGGGTCTTTGTATCTTTGTCAATAAAGATAATCTTCTCATCACAAGAAGTAACACAAGCCTGACTCTCACAGCTTGGACACTCACTCTGAAAAAGAGATTCACCTCTTCCATAAGGAGGGCGTATTAGAAGAGGAGTCTCCTCCTCTTCTGATTGACGCAATGGTTTTGCAATAGATTTAAAAAAACCTCTTCTGCTTACCACTACTTTACACCATCATTCATCATATCAACAAGGTCAGAGTGTGTCTTAAATTTACCTGTTAGACCATCTGGTTTAAATGTATTTCCTACAGCTGTTTCAACATTTGCTTGTGGAGCATGACATTGAGAACAGTTAAATCTACCTTGGTAGAGGTGATTTAGTTTTTTAACTTTTGCTAATTTAATATCACCTACGTTACCTATATCACCTTTTTGAATACCAACTTTTTTACCCTCTTTAACTAACTCACCATCTTTTAGAACAGTTGTTGGTCTATAGTTAGTAAAGTGAGATGGTGGGATTGGTGTTGCTCCTACACTTTTGGCAACATCTGGCATGTGACAACCTAGACACTGGTTATTGTCTTTTGTAATAGGAAGAAGCCCTTCAACTGAGTGAGGAATCATTGGAGGAGCATTTACATAAGCTCTCTCAAATTTAGGTGCAGCACCTGGTGCTGGTCTATCAAATTTACTATCATTTGGTTTTACATCTTCTTTAAAAAGAGAGGTTTTTCTTAATCCTAAAACAGTCTCATCAACTACTTTTTTGTTTCCTAAATCCTCTTTTTCAAGTCTTGCTTTGTCAGCTACTTTTGCGTTAATATCAACTACTTTTTCTACTGCTTTAACAGCTTCAACTTCTTCTTTTTTAGCAAGTTTAGAAGATTCTTTAGCTCCAACACCTTTAATTGAAGCAGCAATAGAATCAATATCTGCATCAGATAAAGAAGCTACTTGTCCTTTCATAATACCTTTCATTGCACCACCATAAGAGCCATCTTTGTACCCTTTAAGTGCTTTTACAATATCCTCTTTAGACATATCTTTTACAATTTTAGATTTACCCATTGCGGCTTTTTCAAAATGTTGTCCATGACACCCTACACATGCAGCTGTACTTGCACCATATAGTGCAGAAGCAGTCAATAGTGAACTTAGTGTCATTACTTTAATAACTTTTGTCATTTTTTCTCCTTTAACTATCTTTATTTAAATTTCTAATACTAAAACCTAAAGCATCATCATTACAGACATCTATACAGCGACCACAGTTGGTACACTCTCCATCTGTTACTGAGATACTCTCTTTGTTAATCATATGCAGTACCTGATTTTCAGGACAGACAATTTTACACTCCATACAGTTGGTACACGCTTCATGATTGTGTTTAACTCTAATAATACTCTTTTGACCAATAATCGAGTAAGCAGCACCTAAAGGGCAGAGATGACCACACCAACCATTTTTAACCCCAAATAGGTCAAAAAGGAAGATAGCAATTACTATTGAAATTCCAGCCCCAAAACCAAAGATAATACCTCTTTGCATAATAGTTATAGGACTTATTGCTTCAAAAGCAGCAATACCTACAATAGCAGAGACGATAAGACCTAAAACCATAATCCAATAGCGTGTTCTACGCTTTAAGAAACGGTAATTAACCTCTTCTTTATCTAGCTTTAGTTTCCGTCTAAGCCAATTTGCTAAGTCGGTTACCATATTGATAGGACAAACCCAACTACAAAATGCTCTTCCTCCAACTATCATATAGAAGAGTACAATTAGTAATGCCCCTACAAGTACATCTGCTCCAAGTAAAAAACCTGCACTAAGAGCTTGTAAAGTAGTATAAGGGTCAGCTAATGGAATAAGACCAAAAAGTTTAGAAGAGCCAAATGTTCCTTCTAAAATGTGCCAACCATAGGCATTAGCTGCAAAATAGAGAAACATAAGTCCAATCTGTGTTGCTCGTCTAAGGAGCAGATATTTTAAGTTTTTCATTAGTATTCTATCTCCCTATTTAGATAATCAGATGGAGCTTGTTGGCTTCTTTCATCATGAGTTTCTATCTCATCTAGTTTTCTGTTTCCTGCCCTTTGTTGGTCTTTTTTGTCCCAACCTTTTACATAATGGTCTCCTGCTCTTCCCATAGCGTATTCTCGAGGAAGTACAAAAATAGCAGGTTTCTCTGTAATACAGGCTTTTTCACAAAGTCCACAACCTGTACAAACATCTGAGTGTACGACAGGAAGTAAAAATGCGTGTTTTCCTGTACGTTCATTTTTTTGATAATCTAGTGTAATTGCCTCATCAAGTAGAGGACAAGCTCTATAACAAGCATCACACTGTAGACCCCAATAGGCAACACATGACTCTTTGTGTACTACAGCTAAACCCATCTTAGCTTTGTTAATGTCAAGCTCTTTTTTTTCATTAAGAAGACTTTTTATATCTAAAGCTTCAGATGGGCATACAACTGCACAAGGAATATCATCACACATATAACAAGGAACTTCTGTTGGAATAAAGTATGGTGTACCAATAAGTTTATGGTCTCCACCTTTTGCCATTTTGAGTGTTCCTTCTCTTTGCGTACCATCTTTGTTTTTATTGCTTTCTCTGTTAACACAAGCTTCAGCACAAAGTCCACACTTAATGCACACATCTAAGAATTGCTCTTCTGGTAATGCCCCTGGTGGTCTAAGTACCAAAGGTGAAGCTTTTGCCTCATCACAATAGCCACTCCACAACAATCCACCAAGAGCTGTAAGACCTACGCTTTGAAGAGTCGTTGCCATAAACTTTCGTCTATTGTTGTTGGAGCTTTTCATAGATTATGCCTTTGTAATCTTAACAGCACACTTCTTGTAGTCTGTCTGTTTAGACATTGGACAAGTAGCATCAAGACATACTTTGTTAATAAATACTTTTTCATCAAACCAAGGTACAAATACCAATCCTTGAGGTGGTCTGTTACGTCCACGTGTCTCAACTCTTGCTTTTACCTTACCACGACGAGACTCTACCCATACAAGCTCACCACGTTTAACACCTTTAGCTTTTGCATCTTTAGGGTTCATGTAACATAACGCCTCTGGAACAGCACGGAAGAGTTCTGGTACTCTCATAGTCATTGTTCCTGAGTGCCAATGTTCAAGTACACGACCTGTACATAACCAAGTATCGTAGTTTTCATCTGGCATTTCTGGTGGATCCATATATGGTCTTGCAAAGATTTTTGCTTTATTTGGTAGAGCAAATTTACCAAGTTTTTTATCTGGACCTGTTAGTGTTCCTTGAAGAATATTTTTTGCTAATGGACCATAGAATGCGTGAGTTGATTTACTACCAGCTGCTTTTGCTGCTTTTGCTGCATAAGGGTCATACTTAACGTTAAATCTCCACTGTGTCTCTTTTCCATCAACAACTGGCCACTTAAGTCCTCTTACTTTATGGTAAACTTCAAATGGAGCTAAGTCGTGTCCATGTCCTCTACCAAATGAAGCGTACTCTTCAAAGAGATACTCATGAACCATAAATCCATAACCTTTAAATACTTTTCCATCTCCACCTTTAACGTTTCTGCTATCTCCAATACATTCAGAGTTGTCAAAGCCTTTTTGTGGGAATTTATCTAGGTCTATTTTATACTCTTTGCCTTTATTAGCATAGAGAATTTCAAACATAGTAGTATCTTCTTTGTAACCCATTTTTTTAGCATCGGCAATTACATTTGGGAGTTTTTTACCATTTCTGAGTGTATATTCACCCCATAAGTCTTTAACTGTAAAGCGTTTAGAGAATTCCATCCACTGCCATGTATCACTCATTGCATCACCTACAGGTAATACTTGTTGTCTCCAGTGTTGTGTACGTCTCTCTGCATTTCCATAAGCTCCCCATTTTTCGTAAATCATTGCACTTGGAAGTACAAGGTCAGAAACCATTGCAGAGATTCCAGGGTAACCATCTGAAGTTACAATAAAGTTGTCCATCTCTCTTGCTGCTTTAATCCAATGTTTTGCACTAGCACTATCTTGGTAAGCATTACATACATTTACCCATGCAAACTTAACAACACCATCTTCAATATCTCTATGAATTTTCATAATATGTTGGTTACCTACAGGGTTAAGTGTACCTGCTGGAAGTCCCCATACTTTTTCTGCTTTTGCTCTATGTTTAGGGTTTTTAACCATCATATCGGCAGGAAGTCTGTGACAGAATGTACCAACCTCTCTTGCTGTACCACATGCACTAGGTTGTCCTGTTAGAGAGAATGCTCCATTTCCAGGAAGAGCTTGTTTATTTAGTAAGAAGTGAACATTGTAAGAGAGTGTATTTACCCAAGTACCTCTTGTGTGTTGGTTCATACCCATTGTCCAGAAACTTACAACTTTTCTATCTTTTTCAATATATAAGTCTGCTAACATTTTAAGCTTTTTCTTAAAGCTGTCTATAGACTCATTTGGGTCACCTTTTGCAATTTTTGCAACATAGTCAAGTGTAAATGGCTCTAAAGATTTTTTATACTCTTCAAAAGAGATTTTCCAGTGTTTAAGTGTACCAGCTGTATTTTTCATGGTATCACCCTCTTTGTACCCATAAGGCTTAAGTGCAGGTGCTTCTTTTGCTGAAACTTTTTTACTCATCTCTTTATTGATAGTTTGCATCTCTAATGCAGTGTATTTTCCTGCACTACCGTCAGCATTTACAGGAGTAATAGATTTTTCACCTGCTCTTCTCATACCATAACCAATGTTTACAGGACCAGCTGTAAATACAATATTCTCTTTTACAAAGTCCCAATCAATAGCTTCTGGGTGATTATATACAATCTCATGAGCAATATAGTTCCAAATTGCAAGGTCAGTACTTGGAGAGAAGATAATATTAAAGTCACCAAGGTCACAAGTTCTATGTGTATAGGTTTGAATATTTACAACTTTTACCTTATCTGGGTTAGAGAGTTTTCTGTCTGTTACACGAGACCATAAAATAGGGTGCATCTCTGCCATATTTGAACCCCAAGTTACAATGGTATCTGTAATCTCAATATCATCATAACATCCACTTGGTTCATCAATACCAAATGTTTGGTAGAAACCAACAACAGCACTTGCCATACAGTGACGAGCATTTGGGTCAATAGCATTTGAACGGAATCCACCCTTCATCATCTTTTGAGCTGCATACCCTTCCATAACAGTATATTGACCAGAAGCAAATACAGCTACACCTTCAGGTCCAGACTCTTTAAGTGCTTTTTTGGCATGTTTTTCCATCTCATCAAATGCTCTCTGCCAAGATACAGGTTTAAATTTACCATGCTTGTCAAATTCACCTTTGTCATTCATACGAAGAAGAGGAGTTTTGAGTCGGTCTGCCCCATACATAATTTTTGCATTAAAGTACCCCTTAATACAGTTAAGTCCACGGTTAACAGGTGCTGCTGGGTCACCTTTTACTGCAACAATACGCCCCTCTTTTGTTGCTAACATAATACCACAACCAGTACCACAAAATCGACAAGCTGCCTTGTCCCAACGCCAATCAGATTCAGCCTCTTTTGCTTTTGCTTGAGCTTCTTGTGGAACAGAAATTCCCACAGCAGAAGCAGCAGCTACAGCAGCCGAGCTCTTTAAAAAATCTCTTCTGTTTAATGACATTTTTTCTCCTATTTAATGAATTATAAGTTAATGCTAGTAACTATATCACGTTTTAGAGAATGGTTTATTGATGTAGGTCAACAATATTATTTTTTTATGATAGCTATTAATAGAATAAATGTTATAAGTTTATCTAATCTTTACTCTTTTCTAAAACTTCTAACTCTTTTTTCCCCTCTTGTACTTGTTTTGCAAACATTGTTAGAAGAATATCGTTGGGTTGTACAAATGTTTGAATAAAAAATGCAGTTGGACTACTCTCATCAATGCTTGATGTGTCTACTAATTTTTCAATAAAATCATCAAAACTATGACCTGCCATAACTGCACAAGCATGAATCATCATTGCATCTTTTAAATCGTCATCTTCAATGGTATGGTGAAGAACTAAGAAAATCTCTTTTGCCCCTTTTTTATCATTTTCACTATAGCGTTGAATACCATGCTCATATATAGCTCTTGCTGTTGCTAACTCCTCTGGGTCAGTTATGCTAAAGCCTTTATGTTGTGTAAGATTTTCAGCTAATACATCAAAGGCAGTGTTAACAATAAATGTAAAAATATTATTTATCTCATCTTCTGTAGCTCCAATTGCCATTTTTGTACCTAATAGCATATAGCCTTTATTGATGCTCTTTTGTGAGTACATCTCATCTTCTATCTGTTTTAGATTTGCTAAAAAATTCTCATCTTTTTTTAGTGCTTCTATATCTATGTCTTGTTGTTGCATATTTTTCCTTCTGTTTTTAAATAATTTATGAGGTATTTACTCGTTCCCAACGTCCTCGTTGGGAATGCTTAATGCCTTAAAGAATGTTTTTTTCTTCATTAGATTCCAATATGCATTCCCACCGAGACGGTGGGAACGAGAGGGAGGGAATCTACAAAGCCCTCTTAATCCTTTCTAACGCCTCTCTTGTTTTGTCCTCTTCATAAACCAAAGCCAATCGAACAAATCCTTTACCTTGCTCTTCTCGTCCTAAAAATGAACCAGGAATAACCTTAAGATTATAATCGCTGTATAGTCGAGTAGTAAACTCTATCTCATCTTCAACCTCTAGCCATATATAAAATGTAGCAAGTGGAGGCTTAATATCTAAAATATCTTTGGCAATTTTAAAGTTTTTAATATATTTTTCTCTAAAAATATCCACATGCTCTTGGTCTGCCCATGCTACAGCTGCTGCATGTTGAAGTGGAAGAGGGGAGGCACACCCTACATAAGTTCGGTAGGTCATGTAGCTTTTTAAAATCTCTGCATCACCAGCAATAAACCCAGAACGCAACCCAGGTGCAGAAGAGCGTTTTGAGACAGAGTTAATAACTAAAATATTTTTAAAGTTACTATTTCCAACCTCTATACTTGCATTTAGTAGAGATGGTAGAGGTTTATCTAAATATAGGTCAATATAGCACTCATCATTTAGTAGAACAAAATTATAGGTAAGTGATAACTCTACCCACCGTTTAAGTTCATCTATAAGTATTGTTGATGAGGTTGGATTATTTGGGGTATTTAAAATTACCAAGTGGCAACGACTTAGCTCTTTTTCATCTATTGATGGTTGAAAGTTATTCTCTTTAGTAAGATTTAAATATATAACTTCTGAGTTAGAAGCCTTAGCTGCTCCTTCATAGATTTGATAAAATGGATTAGGGTAAGCCATTACAGAGTTTTCTACATCATGAAGTAAAAATTGAGGAAAGTTAAAGAGAACCTCTCTTGTTCCAAAAGTTGGAATGATTTGTTCATTGTTTAGAGTTAAATTAAATCTTGTATTTAAATATTTCAACATAGATTCACGTAAAATATACTCTCCAGAGCTTTTAGGGTATTTGTTCAGTAGTTTAGCTTTCTCTTGAAGCTTATCTAAGATAAATTGGGGAGTTTTAAATTGTGGTTCACCTATGGTTAAACTTAAAGGTGCATAGTTAGTATTGGGTGTAATTTTATCTAAAAGTGTATTGAGTTTCTCAAAAGGGTATGTTTCAAAGTTCATAATGGTATGATGCCTAAAATTTTTAGGAGGATTATATCAAAAATAAGATTTAGGTTAGGATTATTTATTACCAAGTAGAAACTTGGCAATAAAAATATTAATGTTATTTATCTTTGTCACAACTAATAGTTTTAGCTATTTTAAGCTCAACATAGTTGTCATCTAACATTTTTGCAGGTTTTAGACCTTTACAACCAACTTTATCACATGGTTCTGTTTTTGCCATAGGTATCTCAACCATAAGCTCACCCTCTGCCTCTTCTAAGTTATCAAAATCACAGGCTTTCCCCTGTTTAAGCTTTGGATTTGTAGATGTTTGAGTAGAAGATTCCGAGTCAATTGTAATTTCAGGTATAATCTCAATCTTCTCTTTATCTGCTTTATCTGTCTTCTGTTTACTAACAGGTAAATTAGAGTCTGCAAATGAACTACTTGTCCATGTTAAGAGTGCTAAAATACTAACAATAAGGTATTTTGAAACAATAGTTTTCATAGTTTTCCTTTGTATCTTAATTATATAATCTAATATTATATAACAGCTCCACTTAAAAATAATTATATTTAAGAGAATTAAATATAAAATTAATTAAAAAGTGCTAAAGTTAAATAATATTTTTAACATAATCATATTACACTATTAATAATTAAATAAAGGAGAAAATAATTAATGAAAAAAATTGCGCTATTAGTTTACGTACCTGTACTCTTAATGTCAGGTGAACTCAAAGATGCTTTGATAAAAGCAAAAAGAACACATACGCCTTTAATGGTTTATGTTATGTCAGACTCTTGTGCATATTGTGCCAAAATGAAAAAGAGAACTCTTAATGATGAGAGTGTTCAAAAAAATATGCAAGGTTTTATATTTGTAAAAGCAGATAAAAATGATAAAGAGACAAAGCAGTATCTGCCAAAAACAAGATATACCCCAACGATATATTTTATATCACCAAAATTTAAAGTGGTCAATACGGTTAAAGGTTATTTAAGTAAAAATGATTTTAATTTATGGATTAATGATTCTAAATCAAAGTTAGGAATGTCTACATCTACAACAGAAACATCTACACAGATTGGCTCAACAAAAAGTGAAAGATGGTTCTATGACATTGCGTCTGCTGAAGATTATGCTAAACAAGTTGGAAAGAATGTTATGGTCTATGTAGAGAATAAACGTTCAAAGTGGTCTAAAAGAATGAGAACAGAGACACTCTCAGATAAAGAGGTAAAAGATGCCTTAGAAAACTTTGTATGGGTTAAACTTCAAAAGGGTAGTGCTGAGGCAAATGCTTATGGGTTAACTCCAAAGTTAGCACCAACTGTCTACTTTAGAAAAGCAGATGGTACACTACTTGCAGCGGCTAAAGGTTTCTTTGGTGTTAAAGACTTTTTAAAGTGGGTTAATTATGCAAAGAGTAAGCTATAAAACTCTTTAAATAGCGACTTTCTAGTCGCTACTAGAGTTTAGATTCCTGTATTACAAGCAGTAATATCACCACTTCTTATACCTTTTTTAAACCACTCAACTCTTTGAGCTGATGAACCATGAGTAAATGCATCTGGAACTACATATCCTTGTGCCTGTTTTTGTAGCGTATCATCACCAATAGCAGAAGCTGCATTGAGTGCCTCTTCAATGTCACCCTTTTCTAAACTACCAAATAGTTTCTCTTCATAATGAGCCCAAACACCAGCATAGCAGTCAGCTTGTAACTCAACACGAACTTGTAGTTGATTTGCCCCTGCTTGACCACGAGCTTGTTGTTTCATGCGTTGAACTTTAGAGAGTGTTCCTTCCATATTTTGAATGTGGTGACCAATCTCATGTGCTAAAACATACGCTTCTGCAAAATCTCCACCTGCATGGTGTTTTCTCTTTAACTCATCAAAAAATCCTAAATCAAGATATACCTTTTGGTCATTTGGACAGTAGAAAGGTCCCATTTGAGCAGAGGCATGACCACAACCACTTGTAGTTGAACCACGGTAGAGAACCATAGTAGGTTCTTTGTATTTTGCTCCATGTTCTCTAAATATTTTTCCCCAAACTTTTTCGGTATCTCCTAAGATGGTTGAGATAAAACGTTTTTGTCTCTCATCAGCCTCTTTATTGACAGGAGTAGATGAAACAGCTCCTCCCATAATAGAACTAAGAGGGTTATAGCCTGAAAAATATGCTACAGCAGCAACTCCAATAATTGCCCAACCAAATTTTGTTCTTAACAAAGGTTTAACAATAGGCCATAAGAACATAATAGTTCCCATAGATGGCATACCGCGACCTCCTCCACTTGAACCACTCTGACTACGTCTATCTTCTACGTTACGACTCTCGTCTCTATCTTCCCATCTCATTTTAATTAATGCTCCTAAAATTTATTTTAACAAATTATATCACAAGTAAAATTTGACTACAATAACAGTAGTTAACATTTGAGGAGTCCTATGTGTCATTAGCATTAGCAAGAAAGTATCGCCCAGCAACATTTGATGATTTAATTGGTCAAGAGGCTGTTGCTCAAACCCTCTCTATGGCATTAGAGAGTGACCGACTTTCACATGCTTATTTATTTTCAGGTCTTAGAGGTTCAGGTAAAACTTCTACAGCTCGTATCTTTGCTAAAGCACTTCTTTGTGAAAAGGGAACAACATCTCACCCTTGTGGAGTCTGTGAACACTGTGTAATGGCACTAGAGTCACGACACATGGACATTGTAGAGATGGATGCAGCCTCAAACCGTAAAATAGATGATATTAGAGAACTAATAGAGCATACAAAATATAAACCATCTACAGCACGATATAAAATCTTTATTATAGATGAGGTTCATATGTTGACTAAAGAGGCTTTTAATGCCTTGTTAAAGACCCTAGAAGAGCCTCCATCTTATGTTAAGTTTATCTTGGCTACAACTGACCCTCTAAAGCTTCCTGCAACTATTTTAAGTCGTACTCAACACTTTAGATTTAGAAATATTCCTCAATCGGTCGTTGCAAAACATTTAGCACATATCTTAAACCTAGAGGGTATTGAGTATGAGCCAAGTGCATTAGAGATTATTGCTCGTTCAGGTGCAGGGTCGGTGCGTGACTCTTTAACCCTTTTAGACCAAGCGATTGTCTACTCTAAGAACTTTGTTAGTGTATCAACAGTTACAAATATGTTAGGGATTATTGAGCCATCAATCTTAGAGGAGCTGGTTAACTATGTTTTAGAGAGAAATCAAAAAGAAGTTTTAGCCTTTATTAATTCTGCTGTGGAGTTTGAAGCACAAATGGTTATAGATGAGTTGATGCTCTACTTGAAAGAGATACTTCTTAGTGGTTCACAGCAGATTGCACCTATGGTTATTGAGCGTTTTTTTAGAATATTAGCAGAGTCAAAATCACTTCTTAATATGGGGGCAGATGGTCAGTTTGTTCTTTCGTTAACTCTCTTTAAGATGATGGAGGCGTTGCAGAT
The DNA here is from genome assembly GCA_027038275.1 of Campylobacteraceae bacterium. Lineage (GTDB taxonomy): Bacteria > Campylobacterota > Campylobacteria > Campylobacterales > Sulfurovaceae > UBA1140. The sequence continues at coordinate 17,194 of JALVXC010000036.1, forward strand.
AAAAGATATTGATGGAATGATTCGCACTTTAGAGCAGGAGCTTTCAGGGGTACAAATCTCAACTGAACCTGTAGCAAAAGTAGAAAAAAAGGTTATAGAAGAGAGAGTAGAGCCTGAACCTATTGAAGAAACAATTATTGAAGAGCCAGTTACTCCAGAACCTATTATAGAGAAACCTCTTGACAAAGGTGCTAAGCTCTTTGAATCACTTATAGATAAGATGTACGATAGAAACTATGAGCTTGGTGAGTGTTTTAAGTATAGCATTGAGTATATCTCTTTTGAGAACAATCTTTTAACTTGGGAGTCCTCTGCAACATCAGAACAGAAGAGTCTGCTAAAGAACAACTGGATGATGATTCGTACATTTGTTCATGAGATTTTTGGTTATGAGACCAAAATTAAAAATCTCTCAAAGGAGTTGCCCTCCTCAGTAGATGTATCTGAATCTAATACTACGGAATCGGAGTGTTTACACCTGAACAACTCTATAGAAGAACCCATCTCTATGATAGAAGATGAGGTATTAAATCAGCCAGTTGTTAAGCAAGAAGAGGAGATGCCTATGAAGAGTTCATGTGTTGCTCCTGATGATGGTGGAGTAGAGTCAGCAAAAGAGAAAGATGAGAGAACCATCTTAGATGAACCGATGGTTGCTAAAGCGTTGGAGTTGTTTGCTCCTAAGAAAGTAAGAGTTAAACGGAAAGGATAGATTAAAAAATGACTCAAGAAGCAAAAGTAGAAAAATTTGAACAGGAGTTACTTCCAAAGGTAAAAGATGCCTTTGTAGAGGTGATGAACTATATAGAAGAGAAAAAGTTACCATCTGCCTATGCTGTCTGTTTGAGTAGTTATGTTGAGAACTTTGTAACAGGTAAAGCCCTAAAGTGGAAAGAGCATTGCGAAGAGTATGGTGTAGAGATGGATTTTGCCGAGTTAAAAGAGGCACTAGAGAAGATAGAGAGTTTAGATGAACACCTTAAAGAGTTTGCATAACCAATGCTTCTAGCAGATATAGGAAACAGTAGAGTACATATCTATAATGGTGATGAGGTTGTCCATCTCTCTCATCAAGAGGCAATCAAGCAGTATGGCAACCAAGAGTTAAAATACATTACCGTAAAACATCAACTCAAAGAGCAGTTAGAGAGCCTAGATAAGTGGAAAAATATCTCTGAGCTTATGCAGATAGAGGGGCAGTACTCAACTATGGGCATTGACCGTAAAGCTTTATGTCTCTCTCATAAAAGTGGCATATTTGTTAGTGCAGGTTCAGCTATTACTGTTGATGTGGTAGAGGAGGGTAGATACCTTGGTGGTTTTCTGCTTCCAGGGTTAAGAGCTTATATAGATGCTTATGCTTCTATATCTCCTGCATTAAAAACAGAACTAAATCCACAAATATCTCTAAATGAGTTAGCTAAAACAACCCAAGATGCAATAAGTTTTGGTATAATCGCCTCCATAAAAACGCTTATAGAGAAACATCAATCCAACAGACAACTCTATATAACAGGTGGTGATGGTAAGTTGCTAAGTCAATTTTTTACCAATGCCATTTTTGATGAGACGCTTATTTTTCAGGGTATGAAAAATGCGATAAGAAAGGATATAACCAATGTCTAACGCCCTAGACCTTTACGCCAAAGTAGAAGACCTTTTAGGAGTCAATGAGGTAACTCCTATTTTAAATGAGTATTACTATGAAGCCTTAGAGAAGATAGAGTTTAAGAGTCTACTAGATGTAGGTTGTGGTTCAGGTGGTTTCTTAGCACAAATCTCTAAACTCTACCCAAATGTTAAAGCAAAGGGCATAGACCTTAGCAGTGTTATGGTTGAGATGACAAAGAAAAAAGGGCTAAATGCAGAGTGTATAGACCTATGTAAAGTAGAAGAGACGTATGAGGTTATTACAGCTATTTTTGACATGGTAAACTATTTAGACGCAAAAAATATTAAACGCTTTTTTCGTTGTGTAGAGGAGAGACTTGAAAAGGGTGGACACTTTATCTGTGACATCAACACACTCTATGCTTTTAAAGTCATAGCTGCTGGTTCATACATAAAAGATGGCAATGACCGTTTTGTTACTATAGATTCAGACTATGTTGAGGAGGATAGAGAGTATTTTATGGATTTTACACTTTTTGAAAAAGAGGGTGAGTGTTTTAAGAAGTCACAAGACTCCATTACCCAATACTTCTACACCGTACCAGAGATTCAGAAGCTAACTAAGATGAAGTTGGTCTCTAAGACAGCAATTTCAATCTATAGTCATGAGTCTGAGAAGTATTTTTTGGTTTTTAAAAAGTTATGACAACCTATCCCGAAAATCCTCATACCCAAACTCTTTAACAATCTCAATAGAACCATCTAGCCTTTTAATAGCAATACTAGGTAGAGCAATACCATTAAAAGTAGTTGCCTTTACCATAGTGTAGTGCATTTGGTCTTCAAAAACAATCTTGTCACCAATCTGTAGAGGTTTATCAAAAGAGTAATCCCCCATAATATCACCTGCTAAACAGGTGTTTCCTGCTACTCTATAGGTATAAGCCTTCTCTCCTACCTCTCCAGCTCCTCTAATGTCAGCACGATAGGGCATAATGATAGTATCAGGCATATGAGCCTCTGCTGATGTATCTAAGATAGCAATCTTTATGCCATTGTCTACAATGTCTAGTACAGAGGCTACAAGTGTTCCTGTCTGCCACCCTACAGCCTCCCCTGGTTCTAGGTAGAGTTGTAGGTTTGGGTATTTGGCTTGAAACTTCTTAAGAAGCTCAATAAGTTTTTCTATGTTGTAACCTTTTTTGGTAATGTGGTGACCTCCACCAAAGTTAACCCACTTTAGTTTAGGTAAAAACTCTCTAAACTTCTCCTCAAAAGCCTCTAAGACCTTTTCTAGTGCAAAGCTATCTTGTTCACAAAGAGCATGGAAGTGAAGCCCCTCTATACTATTTCCAATTTCACTTTTAAGTAATCTATCAAAATTAGCAACAGTTATCCCCAATCTTGAATAGAGACCACAAGGATTATAAAGTTCTACAGGAGCTTCTGAGTACTCAGGATTTACACGAATACCCAAAGAGAGGTTAGGGTTCAAGCTCTTTGCCAAAGCTCCAAAACGCTCAAATTGAGAAGAGGAGTTAAAGACTAAATGGTTAGAGATAGTTGCTATTGGCTCTATCTCCTCCTCTTTAAAAGCAGGGCTGTAGGTGTGTAGCTCTTTTTTAAACTTCTCATTAGACAACTTAGCCTCATTAAGTCCAGAGGCACAACAGCCATCTAGGTACTTTGAGACAAGCTCAAAACTTTGCCAAAGTGCGTAACCCTTTAGTGCTAAGAGTATCTTTACTCCTGTTTGCTTTTTTATATGGGCTAGGGTTTTTAGGTTTTTTTCTAGTAGTTTTTCTTCTAATAGCCAGTATGGGGTTTTCATAGAGGGTGTCCTATTATTCATTACTTGTAGGGTGTAGACCCCGTCTACACCGTGTTATGAATGTTTAAAATTCAATTTACATTTTAGACTCGTTCCCAACGTCCACGTTGGGAATACATATTGGAAGTTAATTTACAAAAAAACTCTGTTTAATAAAATAACTCTCTTATTCATTCCCACCGAGACGGTGGGAACGAGATAATGGTGTAGTTGGGGACTACATCCTACGATTATGAAACTGTAGCAACTTTGTCTATATTGTCAAAAATAGCCTTAACTCTCTCTTGCCAAAGCTCTCCAAACTCTTTTTTCTCTTCGCTAGAAGCGACTCCTTGCATAAGTTTACCCATAAGCTCTTGCATTTTTGGGTTGCCTCCAATACTACTTGGGTCATAGTTGACGGTTACACTTTTACCTGTGTCTAGTCGTTTAAACTCCATTTGAGCAGGAATATCTGCACCAAACTCCATAAGGTTGTTTCTTGCAAATTTACCATTTAGCCCTTTAAAGCCTGAATGCTCTGTTGCTCCTGTAATCTGTGTAACTACATTAGCAATAACACCTGCAACACCCTCTAGTGGGTTACTTTTAAAACGTACATAGATATTACCTCTAATTGGAGTCTCATCTTGGTAGAGTGCCTCTAGGGCTTTTAGTGTACTAATATAAGCACCAGAGACAGTAGGGCAGGAGTGACCTGCTGATTTTACAATATCTAAGTAGCTAAACTCTACTATTCCATCTTCAAAAGTCCCTAAAAAATCAGAGAGTGGGTCTTGTAGTTTAATTGTTGGTGTGTTATCGAAAAAATTTGGGTATTTCATGGTTATCCTTTATAGTTCTATAATTTTAATGACATCAGCAGCATGATTAAAAATCTTCTCCACACGCTGTTGCCAAAGTACTTCAAACTCTATCTCTTCACTAGAAGTTGCCTCACCATTAAGAACTTTGCTCATAAGCACATCTTGTTTTGGGTCAATGGGAATAGAGTCTAAATCATATTGTGCAATAACCTCTTTTTGGTTATCGAGTCTTTTATATCGTATATCTCCTTTAAACTTCTCATTAAACTTTAATTTTTCAATACGACTAAATTTCCCCTCTACACCTCTAAATCCAAGTTGTAGAGTTGCTCCTGTAATATGGCTTGTAACATCTGCCATAACAGAGGTAATATCATCTGTAAGGTCTTTGTTGAAGCTAACTTCAATCTCTCCCCTAACTGGAAGTTTATCTTTGTATAGTGCTTTTAAAGCTCGAAGAGTCATAAGGTAAGCCCCTGTTACGTCAGGACAGGAGTGACCTGCATTTTTAGTAATCTCTAAGTAGTTAAACTCTACAACTCCGTCTTGAAAAGTTCCTAAAAATTTTTGTAGTGGGTCTTGAAGCTTAATAGTGGGGCGTGTTTTAAAAAAGGTTGGGTAGTTAAGAATCATTCTATTTCCTTAATAGAAGTAAATTTGACGATTATAGTTTAAAATATAGTTTAAAATCTTGATTTGGGTCAAGATTAAAATAGTAAATCTAATCTCAATAGATAATAATTTTTGATATTATATCGAAAAAATAAAAAGAGAGCTAATGAAAAACACCCCACACATACCCGTACTACTAAACGAAGTCCTAGATGGATTTTCCAATATAAAAGAGGGTTATTTTGTAGATTGTACGCTTGGGTATGCAGGTCATAGTGAAGCGATGTTAGAGCGTTATAGTCATATAAAACATATTGGTATAGACAGAGATGATGAGGCTTTGGCTTTCTCTAAAGCAAGATTAGAGCCATTTAAAGAGCGTTCTACACTCTATAAGGGAACATTTGCAAATACTCTACCAACTCTTAAAGAGTCACCTATTACAGGTCTGTTAGCAGACTTTGGGGTTTCATCTTTGCAACTAGACAAGATGGAGCGTGGTTTTTCGTTTGAGAGTGAAACTTTAGATATGCGAATGGACTCAACAGCCAAGCTTTCAGCCTATGAGGTGGTCAATGAGTACCCACAAGATAAGCTAGAGTATATCTTAAACCACTATGGAGAGGTTAGAAACTATAAAAAGGTTGCCTCTGCTATTGTTCAGGCAAGAACTAAAGAGCTTATTAAGAGTGGTAAAGAGCTTTCAGATATTATCTGCTCTGTTACTCCTCGTGGTGGAAAGATACACCCTGCAACTCTTGCTTTTCAAGCTATTCGTATAGAGGTCAACAACGAACTAGGGGAGATAGAGGCTCTTTTAGATGTGCTTGAAGAGAAGTTTAAAGAGGGTGAATTGAGTGAAGCAATTATCTCTTTGATTACTTTTCACTCTTTAGAGGACAGATTGGTAAAGAGTCGTTTTAAAAAGTGGGCAACCAAATGTATATGTGACCCACAAGCTATGCGTTGTAGTTGTGGAAAAAACCATGAATTGGGTAAGATGTTGACACGAAAACCGATAGTTGCAACCAAAGAGGAGCTAAAAGTAAATGCTCGGTCGCGTTCGGCTAAGCTTAGGGTGTTTGTATTTAAAAAAGAGTAATATAAGAGAGTGGAGGAGTTCTAAAATTTAAAAAGAAAGTGACAATTTTGCCTTATCTAAAAATTAGATGAAAAGTTGTGAAAATAAATTTTAATTAGTTATGAAAATGTTGATTTTAAATAAAAAATACCCAATTTGTATAAAAATATATTTTAAATAAATATTTTAAGTTATGATTTATATTATATATTATATAACTATTATACAAATGTAAAATAAAAAGGATTGATATGGAAAAGAGACAACTTCTTAACTGTTCACTCTGCTCTTCTTTTATAGGTTTTGCAATGATTTTTGGAGGATGTTCAAACTCAAACTCAGACTCTAAACGTCATAAAACAGCATTACATGTGGGTCATTTTGTAAGTGTATTTAAGAAAAAAGTCAAATACAAATGCGATAATAAAATGATTCTACTATCTAGTAATAATGAGTTTAAATGTAACTCTTTTCCTATTGCTTTTTATTCAGACAATATTAAATTAGGAGAGATAAACTCAATTCATGAAGATGGATATGTCTTTCCTCAAGATATTATTGTAGTAGAAGAACCTAAGGTTATGTATAGTAGTAATGAACAGATGTTAGATATAGATAATATATTACCTAATTAATCAAAAGAAGAGGTTATAGAGCCTCTTCATCCTCTTCACCTGTTCTAATTCTAATAACATTAGTAATCTCTGAAACAAAGATTTTCCCATCACCAATTTTTCCTGTAATGGCGTGTTCCTTTATAATGTCTATAACAGTTTGTGCATACTCATCATTACTAACAACAATATCTATTTTTACCTTTGGAATAAACTCAACCATATACTCAGCTCCTCTATAAAGCTCTGTATGTCCTTGTTGTCGTCCATACCCTTTAACTTCTAAGACAGTCATTCCCTCAATACCTGCCTCAATTAATGCCTCTTTCACATCTTCTAATTTAAATGGTTTAATAACAGCTTCTATCTTTTTCATCTCTTAGCCTTTTTTTTTAAGTATCTATGAGAATTTTAGCAAAATAGATTTAAAGTTATAAAGATATTATGGAGGAAAATAGAGTAGGGACAAGGCTTTTCACCTTGTCTTTAAGGGATAGTTTTGTTAGTTTACAGTAACTTCTACAGGAGTACCTTCCCAGATACCATGTTTTGTACAGTAACCATGTGCTACTAGTTTAAGTTTTTTTCCTGTTGGAATAATTGTAAATGTAGTAGTGTTATGAGCTTTTACATTTCCAAGAGTTCCTGGAACATAAGTAGCTTGTGCTAGTTTTGTGTCACCATTAAAAAGAGTAACAGACTCAATGTAGTGGTCAAAGTCATCTGGGTGAGTATACTCATTACCCATCTTTACAGTTACCTCAAATGGCTCACCAGCAGTTGCTGTATCTGCACAACTAATAAATGGTGAGTGTCTGTCGATGAGGTCTTTTTTTGCCTCTCTATCTACTTCTGAGATGTCTTGGTATTTGTTAATTTTTGGCATGTTAATCCTTCTGTTTTTTTTATTTATAAGTGGATTATAGCAGAATTTATTTTAAATAGGATAATATTTGTCCTATTTAATTTCTTCTTTTAACTCTTTTGCCCATTTTGAAACTATTTTTTTCTCTTTTTTAGTTAGAATGGTATTTTTATGCATATAGGTATAAATAGGCATAGGCATACGAATAAGAAGTGATTTAGGTATTTTGTCTAAGACTTTATACTGTTTCTCCTTAGAGTAGCTATTCCATTTTGAAAAGTTAACAACAGTTCGTGCATTTTTTACATGAACTTGTGTAAACCAAGAGATAGGTGCAACTTTATAGTACCATGGTGCTTTAACTTCAGAGGAGTGACAATCATAACAAGACCTTTTTAAGATGTTCATTACTTCAGAAGAGGTTTGTAGCTCTTCATCTTTTTTAATAGGAAGTTTTGCAGGTATATCTAAAGAGAAAAACTGCATAGCTATAAAAACTATGAGTGTCCAAAACCAGAAACTTTTTAACATATTTGAGCCTTTGTTTTTTTGAAAGTATAGCAGAGTAAAACCTAAACATCTTAAGCAACTATATTTCGACACCCTAAAGAGCGAGGGTAGCCTCTCTGCTCACAAAGTATTTGGGCTAAAGAATCAATCTTGTTCTCCTCTAATAGATTAAAAGCAGAAGAGACCTCATCTTCTATATCAAGATACCCAAGCTTTGTTAAATCATTTCCAATAGCTCTAACCATATCAATCACTGATGATACCTTTACAATCTCACACCGTGCATAACCCTTAGTTGGAAAGCTAACCTCTGCTACACGTAAGGTTGGGTCATCACCTGGAATCTGTTGAGCTCCAAAGAGAGGTTTTGAGCCTACTGTAGCTTCTAAAAAGTTAGGAATAAACTTGCCTATATGCTCTATAGCTAACTTTGTTCTCTCCTCTACCTCATCTTTATTCCAAGACTTTTCTATCTTTTGCATAAAGTTCTCTTTTAGTTTTGGTTGACAGCTAAAGGGTGTGTTAGCCACTAAACCATCATCATAAAGAGTAATATCATTGGTCATTCCATGAAGTTGAAAGTATCCATTTGGGTAGGGGGTAAACTGACCCATTCCTTGTGGTGTACCACGTTCTCCATGAAAGATAATCTCAGGAAATAGTGTCTGCTCTTTACTCTTCCAATGGCTCACATAGGCGGCTTTAAACTCTACCATTCGTTTACATGGAACACCGAGCATGTCATCTATCTTTCCTGTTCTAAAACCTGCTGAGTTGATGAGGTAGTCAAAGCTCTCTTGCTTGTTATTGTAGCCTACTAGCCAACTCTCTTCTTCTCTTTGAATGTTGGTTACTTCAGTATCTCTTCTTAGTGTAACATTTTTCATATTTTCTAATATTAACGTTGCACCTGATGCTAAACGGAAGAGATTTAATCCATACTCTTGAACCAAAATAAGAGGAAACTGTACGTTGTCAAAGTCTAAATTTTGAGCAACACTCACCATCCACTCATCGGCATTTTTAGGTTTAGTTGGAATCTCTTTAGACTTTAGTCTCTCTAAGTCCTCTTTTGAGTAGAGCCTAAAGTAGTCTCTAGGCTCTCCTAAGACTTGGTTGCTACTATCTTTTTCAATAAGCCTCTCATACTCTTTTCTCAAAAGCTCTAAACGTGGCAAAAGTTGTTCTGGAGTCTGCTTATCTATGGTAGGCAGAGCAATAACAGTTGGACGGTAGTCCACCACAAAAGGGTAAAACTTCAAAAAATCTATCGACTGTTTTAGTAGTTTAATACACTGCTCATTTGAAATCTCTCTGTATAGATTTCCCCCTGCATGAAGATGACAAAAAGGAGGACCTGAGACAAGGCTAGGCTCTTTTTCAAAAAGGGTAACCTCTAACCCAAGCTTGGCAAGGTACACAGCAGAGGTAGCTCCTGCTACACCACCACCAACAATGGCTATTTTTGCTTTTTTCATTCTAAACTCTCTAAAATATCTTCAAATCTATTACACACTATAGTAGGTTCATAACGCTCAATACTCTCACCATAATTGTACCCATAAGTTACCCCAATGGAGTCCATATTGGCTGATTTTGAAGCTAAAATATCATTTTTAGAGTCACCAATCATTACACTCTCATCGGTAGAAATTCCCAATTTTTCACAAACATAAAGTAGGGGCATTGGGTCTGGTTTTTTCTTCTCTAAACTGTCACCACCTAATATAAGTTCAAATAAATCTTTTAACCCAAACTTCTTTAAGATAGGTTCAACAAAAGGGTAAGGTTTATTGGTTACAATGGCAAGTCTGTACCCTTGCTCTTTGAGGGTTTTTAGAGTAGTTGGAACATTGGGGTAGGTGACTGTCTCTACTGTTAAGTTTTTAGAGTAAAAATCTAAAAGTATATTAAGTGCCTCTCTCCAGTAGCTCTCTTCTAAAGTAGTATCAATAGTTTTAGAGCCTGATAAGGCACGTTTAACTAATATCTCAGCTCCATTTCCAACCCAATGGTGAATGGTATCTTGAGTAAAAGTCGGAAGATTAAGAGTTTTAAGTGTATGGTTCACAGCCAAAGCTAAGTCGCCTGAACTGTCAATAAGTGTACCATCTAGGTCAAAGATTAGTAATTTTTTATTGTTTAGTTTCAATAGTTATACCTGTTTTCTTTTGAGTATAGCATATTTAGGATAAAATTTATCCTATTTGAAAAATTGAGCATCAGAACTTAATACAAAAAACCAAACAACCAAAGAGGAATTTTCCCTCCAAATCCTATCTCCATATCATCTAAAGCCAAAAAAGAGTTTGGTATATCTTTTATCTGCTTAAAACTTTTATTTGCTCCTCCAACTTCAACGGTAAACTTTTCATCTATCAAAAAATCCCCTTTTTCAACATAATGAATGCGATGTTGACTAGAAACCATACTTATAAAAAAGCTCTCTCTTATAGTTCCTATCTCTTGGTTGCTACATAAAGCAGAAAAAAGATTGGTATTGGCAAGATATAGTTTATCAGGTTTTCGTATGGCTTTAAATCGTTTGGCTTCGTGTGATATGTGATGAATAAGTTCAGCTTTTCCTAAATACTCTATATATTTGTAAAGCGTCATTTTACTAATACCAACAGTTGAGGCTAACTTATCAATAGAGAGTTCTAAGGGTTTAGAGACACAGATGGTCAAAAGTAGTTTTTTAAGTATATCTATCTTGTCAGCTTGAATGTTAAAGAGCCGTCCTAAATCTTTATACAAGACAGTATTAATGGTCTCATGAATTCTATCAATATATTTAGATTTATCTTCAAAATAGAAAGGGTAAACTCCTACATCTATAAACTCATCATAAAGTTTTAAAATCTTTTTATCTATTAATGTATCTATAATATCATGCACTATACTCTCATGATTCTCTACAATATTTTCTAAACTATAAGAGTCTAAATCTACTTTTTGAGTCACTTCAAGATACTCTCTAAATGAAAATATAGGCATTTGGTACATTGAATAACGACGTGCAAAATCTGCATTGGTAATCTCTATGGCAGATGAACCAGAAAAGAGTATTTTTACCTCTAAAAAATCATAAATAGATTTCAAATGAGCTTGAAAATTATCAGCCTCATGAATCTCATCTATCACAAGAAACTCTCCACCACGCCTTACAAACTCATCTACAAAATCAAAAAGAGAAACCCCTTTCATCATAGGGTGGTCACAAGAGATATAGAGCTTTTTAGAGGCATTAAGTTTGGTGTGTTTAAGTATCTGTAACATCATGGTAGTTTTACCGACTCCACGACTTCCATAGATACCTATAATTTTACTTGTTGAGTCAAAAATCTCTTGATAGAGAAATCTTTTGTATTTTGGTAGGGGTTGGTTCTGTTTAAAAAGAGAGAGTCTTTGTGCATTTTTTAGTTTTTCTTTCATTTTAAGTCCATTATATTATACTAATTTTAATATTTAAAGTATATCATAATATACTTAATTAAAAAAGTTCTGAAAATATTCAGGTATAGCCCTTGGACGACCATCTCGTACAAAGACTAAAGTAACATTCATTTCAAAAATCTTTTGGCTCTCTTTTAAGACAGTCTGTTTGAGAACAATAGAAGCACTTTTTTGTTTAACAACCTCACTCTTTACCTCTAACATATCACCAAGCTTTGCCATACCTAAAAAGTTCGCGTCGATATGACGTACTACAAAACCACTATTATCTCCATCGGTTGGTGTTTTCCCTTTTGCAAAAAATATCTCTGACCTCGCTCGTTCACAGTATTTGATGTAGTTAGTATGGTAGACAATACCACCTGCGTCGGTATCTTCGTAGTAGACTCGTATTTTCAAAAGTAACTCCCATAAAATAGATATTTTGTAAGAATTCTATCTAAAAATGTCTACAACTGTGTCTACTTATGATACTTTATTCCCAAGATTTACGCTAAAATAACATTTAAATAAATTTTGATATAAAGAGACTTCATGCCTAAAAAAGAATTTATATACGATAACAGCAACACAACTCAAAACTCAAAACAACTAGCCATACTAAAACAGAACTTTCCAAACTGTTTTGACAAAGATGGAAATTTTATAAGCCATAAGATGGAAAAGATAGTAGGTAGTGCAGGGTTAGAATTGAGTAAAGAGAGCTATAGCATTAATTGGCTTGGAAAGTCTTATGCACGGCTTCTTGCCAATGAAAACCCTCGTACACTTCTAAAAGAGGACAAAGTTCATAACGCTAAAGAGGTAAATAAAAATAGTGAAAACTTGCTTATAAAGGGTGATAACTTAGAGGTGTTAAAACATCTAAGCAATGCCTATAGTGAGTCAATAAAGATGATATATATCGACCCACCTTACAATACAGGTAGTGATGGTTTTGTCTATAGTGATGATAGAAAGTTTACTAAAGAGGAGCTAAGTAGATTGGCAGGTATAGAGCTAGATGAAGCCCAACGCATTTTGGAGTTTACAAGCTCTAAATCTAACTCTCACTCTGCTTGGCTTACTTTTATGTACCCACGGCTCTATGTGGCTAGAGAGTTGTTGCGTGAAGATGGGGTTATTTTTATTTCGATTGATGATAATGAGGTAGCTCAACTTAAAATGCTTTGTGATGAGGTTTTTGGGGAGGAGAATTTTGTCGGTCAATTAATTTGGAAAAAAAGAGTTTCTCCTGCTAATGATTCTCAATGGTATAGTAGTGACCATGAATATATTTTGATTTATGCAAAAAATAAGGATGAATGGAGTCCAAATAAAACTATTAGAACTAAGGAACATAATAAATATTATAAAAATAATGATAACGATGAAAGAGGTGCGTGGAATTCATCTGCATATACTTGTAATAAGAGTAGAGCAGAAAGACCAAATTTATATTATGGAATAATAAATCCTTACACCAAAGAAGAAGTTTTTCCTAGTGAAAGTGCTGTATGGGCTTATTCTAAAGAAACACATGAAGAACATGTAAAAAATAATTTATTATATTGGGGAAAAGATGGAACATCTAAAGCTCCGAGAAAGAAACAGTTTCTTTCTGAAGCAAAACCTATTGTTCCTCGTTCTATTTGGGATTATTCGGAAGTTGGTAGTACTCAATCTGCTACATTAGAAATTAAATCAATATTTGAATCAAACCCATTTATTTATCCAAAGCCTATAGGTGTATTAAAAAAAGCTATTTATCAAGGAACACAAAGCAATGACATTATCTTAGATTTCTTCGCAGGTTCAGGAACAACAGCTCACGCAGTAATGGCACTAAATGCCCAAGATGGAGGAAACAGAAAATTCATTACCGTTCAAATCCCAGAAAAGACAGATAAAAAATCTGAAGCCTTTAAAGCAGGATATAAAACCATCTTTGATATTACTAAAGCAAGAATAGAGAAAGCCTCTAAAAAGATACAACAAAGCTTGGAATCGGAGGCTTTAGCCCCGAACAAAGCAAATTTTGGTTTTAAAATCTTTGAAACTACACCTATATTTGATGGCTATTTAGACGAGATAGAAGAGTTAAACACAAAAACCACACTCTTTAACGCAAATACCTTAAACAGTGAAGAGATAGATACACTGCTAACAACATGGAGAGCCTATGATGGAATGCTCTTAACCGATAGTTTAGATGAGATTATGCTTGGAGAGTACACAGCACACTATGGAGCAAATACCCTCTACTTTATGAATGAGGGTTTTAATATAGAAGCACTACAAGCATTTATAGAGAAGCTAGACAATGACAAAGAGTTTGAACCATCTAAACTTGTTATTTTTGGATATAACTTTGATAGTAAACATCAACTAGAGTTAAAAGAGGCGTTAAAGAACTATACAAATAAGAAAAGTATAGAGTTAGATATGGTGGTTAGGTACTAAAATGAGTGGTTTTAAATTTGAACGAAACTTACCCCATCAGCTAGAGGCTACCAATGCACTACTACAAGCATTTTCAACAGCATACTCCATACCCCATAGTGATAAAGCCATGGCAAATATCTCTAACCCTCATATAGAGCTTGACCCTATGACCTTTGGGATAAATATGCGTTCATTACAAGAAAACTTTCTCTTTGAAGATAGAAAACATAGTGTTACCTCTAATGTTTTAGATATATCTATGGAGACAGGAACAGGAAAGACATATACCTATACTAAAATGATGTTTGAACTTCAAAAGCATTTGGGTATTGTTAAGTTTATTGTGGTTGTGCCGACACTCTCCATAAAAGCAGGTACAGTTAATTTTTTAAGAGCAAAGGCTACCAAAGAGCATTTTAGACAAGAGTATAAGTCTGAGATAAAAACTTATGTGGTCGAGAGTAAAAAAAGTAGCAAAAAGAAAAAAGAGACCATGCCACAAGCTGTAAGTAGGTTTGTAGAGGCAAACTCTTTTGGAGCAAAGAGTATTCATGTTCTTGTTATTAACGCAGGAATGTTAAACTCTGATACCATGAGTAAAGCCTTTGATGTAAACTTGTTTGATAGATACAACACACCTTTTGGGGCTATTGCCTCTGTGAAGCCTTTTACTATAGTAGATGAGCCTCATAAGTTTGCTACGGTCAATAAGAGTTGGAAAAATATAGAGAAGTTTGGTTCACAGTATATTGTGCGATATGGAGCGACCTTTAATGGTGACTTTAAAAACCTTGTCTATAAACTCTCTGCTGTAGACGCTTTTAATAACAATCTTGTAAAAGGTGTAGTAGCACATATAGAGGAGTTTGAAGATGGTAAAGGGATAGGATTAACACTTAAGTCTACCAATGGGAAAGAGGCTACTTTTGAACTTAATATGAATGGTAAAAAATCTACTCATAAACTCATAGCCAAAGCCTCACTCTCTACCATACATGAGGCGATGCAAGGGCTTAGAGTTGAGAAGATGAACAAAACAAAAGTTGTACTCTCAAATGGGCTAGAACTCTCTAAAAATTCGACTATTAATCCCTACTCTTATGATGACTCTTTGCAAGATAAGATGATACAAAGAGCTGTACAAAAGCACTTTGAGCTAGAGCGAGAGTTACTAACACGAGAGGTAAAGATAAAACCTTTGACACTCTTTTTTATAGATGATATTGAGGGTTATCGTGATGGTAATAGCTTGGCAGGTTCACTTAAATCTAAATTTGAAGCTATAGCCAAAGGGCATATAACCAAATTGCTTAAAACAGAGACAAATAAGTTTTATAAAGAGTATTTAGAGAGGTCTCTTAAGGATTTATCGCTTATTCATGGTGGATATTTCTCTAAAGACAATACAGAAAAAGATGAGAAGATAGAAAAAGAGATAAATGAGATACTACACGATAAAGAGTCCTTGCTTAGTTTAGAGAATGTACGCCGTTTTATCTTCTCTAAATGGACACTGCGTGAGGGGTGGGACAATCCTAATGTATTTCAGATTTGTAAACTTCGTTCTAGTGGTTCTGTAACCTCTAAACTCCAAGAGGTGGGGCGTGGACTTAGGCTACCTGTAAATGAATATATGTCTAGGGTAAAAGATGAGGTTTTTGATTTGCACTACTATGTGGACTTTACAGAAAAAGATTTTGTAAGCTCTTTGGTTGAAGAGATAAATGAGAAATCTGGAACTCTTAATGAGCTAGAGACACCAAAAAGATTAAATGATGATATTATTAAAAAGATTATTGACTCTTATGGTTTAAGTGAAGAGGAGATACTTGAACAACTAGATGAACTAAATGCTATCAAGCGAAACAACGACTTTAAAGAGGGTGGATATGAGGCTACAAAACTGCTTTTTGCTGAAGCTTTTGAACAAGGGCTTCAAAAAGACAAAGTAAGAAGAGCCGACCAAGAGAACAACAAAGCACGACTAAGAGCAGGAAAATACAATGAGCTAAAAGAGTTGTGGGAGAGCATTAACCAAAAGGTGATTTTGGAATACAAAGTAGAGAGTGAAGAGCAGTTTAAAGGGTTGCTTAAAGGCTATTTTTTAGAAAACAAAGAACGATTTGAACTCCAAGGTGTCAAAACAAAAACAGCAAGATTGGAGTTTGAGAACTCTGTAGCATTCTATCAAGAGATAGAGAGCATAGAAGATAAAATATTAGCTGTAGTAACCATGAGCTATAAAGCCTTTTTGGTTGAACTCGCTTCTGCGTTATCGGTAAATATGCCAACACTACATCAAGTGTTTGTAGAGATACAAGATGAGCTAGACATAAACCACTACAGAAATATGCAAACCATAAGAGCTGTAAGAACAGGGTTTAACCAATATCTGCTAGACAATGCCATAGATAAGTTCTCTATAGGCTACAAGAAAATCTCAAATAGCATACACCCAACTAAGCTAACAGATGTAGATGGTAAACCAAAAGAGTATATTAATGCCTCTGATATTGGGGTGAAGTTTGAAGAGGGAAAAACACAAGAGAGGTATCTATTTGAAGAGCTATTTTATGATTCTGAGCTTGAAAAAGAGAATATAGAGACAGAGATAACAGAAGTTACTGTATTTACAAAAATACCTAAAAACTCCATACGCATACCTGTTGCAGGTGGTGGAACTTATAGCCCCGATTTTGCCTATGTAGTTAAACGAACCAATGGAGAGAAGACACTAAATCTAATAGTCGAAACCAAAGATGTAAAAGCCCAGCGTGACCTAAGAGGTGAAGAGAGCCAAAAGATAAGACATGCCAAGGCTCTGTTTGCTCATTTGGACTCTGATATAGAGGTAAAGTTTGAGACACAGTTGAGGGGTAAGGCTATGAGTGAGATTATGAGGGAGGTGATGGGGAAAGAAAGAGTATAGCCCCATAGAAGCTATTTTTGTTTTTTACTTTTTTTCTTCTTTTTCAAACTCTTCAAATACTCTTTAGCCGTAATCTCTTGACCATTGACAATAACATGAGTAGCAATACTACGTTTGCACATCTCTTTTGTCCCCATCCAGTAGTCTTGACCCACTAACATCTGTTTGTACTCATCTTCACTAAGAAAACCATTTTTGACAATAATATCATAGAAAAAAGCCTCTAGCTTTTTAGAGGTATGAGTAACCCGTGCTTTTACCTCTCCACCTTTTCCCACAGCTCCACCAGAGTAGTTGTGATACATAAAGTCAGAGTATGGATAGACTACACGTTTATCTGCCATAGAAAAAAGCATAGCTCCCATGCTATAACCTTTATTATCTAAGTAGGCAACAGTTCTACCATAAAACTTCTCTTGAATAATATTGTAAAACTGCATTCCCTCATTTACAAAACCACCTCCAGAGTCTATCATAAACTCTAGTATATCATGCTCTTTAGCTGATTTTAATTCATTAAAAACAGAGTGCAGACCTTTTTTTAGTTCAAAAAAACGACCAATGTAGACACGGTAACGTGTATGTTTGGGAGTTATCTCATAGAGTCTTCTTGTTTTGTCTACTACTCTTTTTTGTTCAGGAATTATTTCGGAGTAGAGGGTGTGTTGTTCACTACTTAGTTCTTTTTTTGCACCAGTCATTTTTAATCCCTATTTCGATAAATTTTCAAATTTAATTATAACATATTATTTTACAGCTTGTGCAATAATATGAATTGCCATTCCATAAGAGGTTGAGTTGTTGTATTTAGTAAGCACTCTAAAGTTTCTACCCCCTAGCCAGATGTCATCGTGGTCTCTGTTTCTTGTCTTTAACAGATAGGCTTTTGACTCTCCAAAATACTCTGTAGGTACAATCCCTTTTTTCTTTAGGTAAGAGACAGAGTACTTTTTCTTATGAGAAGTTTTAAGTTTGGTAAAACGTTTTCCTTTAAAGTTGGTAGGTACAGCCACTACAGCCCCTTTTACCCAACCTTTGTTATGCATAAATCTAGCAATGACCCCTATGCAATCCTCTAAATCCCAAGGGTCTTTAACTCCGTCGCCATTATAGTCAACCATAAATTTTCTCTGAACAGATGGTACTTGTTGTACTGCTCCCATAGCTCCTGCAAAAGAGCCATATTGAGTGTAGATGTCTCGGTTCTCCTCTCTCATAAGCAAAAAGAGGTGTTTAAGTTCCGATTTAAAAAACTTCTTCATACGGTTTTTATGAAAGGCAAGGGTAGCTAGAGCATCTAAGATTCGGTAGTTTCCTGTGTAAGTTCCATATTTACTCTCGACACCCATAAAACCTACAATATAGTCCATATCGACTCCATACTCATCTTCGGCTCGTTTAAGTGTATTGTAGTAGTTTTGTTTAAAATCTTTGGCAAGTTGAATAGTAGCATCATCAAGAACATGGGCTTTATAACGCTCCCATGAGCCATTTGTAGAGCCTACCTTATATTTACCTGTGTAACGGTCAAGTGTCTCTTTGTCTAACATAGCATTAGAGAGTACCTCCTCCATATAGCTACGCTTAAAGTGGTTACGTTTGACCATCATATCTATAAATTTTTTTACCTCCGTTTTTTTTAGATAGTTATATGGTATAGGTGGAGTTGGAGTTTTTGGCTCGGTTGCATTTAGAGTAAAGGTTGTTATTAGGGTTAGTGTTATTAGTTTTATATAATTCATATTTAATAATATCATACTTTTATGATTTTTTTGTGTAATAAGTACCGAAATAAAATGAATTATAAAAATTAAACTAAGGTGGTTAATTTTTAGAATAGATAAGAGCTATCATATTAATCTAATTAAAACAAAAATTCGCTAAAATACACAATAAAATATAAATAAAGTAAGGAATAGAATGAAAATAGTAGTAATACAAGGTCCAAACCTAAATATGTTAGGGGTTAGAGAACAAAATATCTATGGACCAATGAAGTTAGATGATGTTCATGCTCAAATGGAGGAGTATGCAAAACAAAATGGTGTGGAGATAGAGTTTTTTCAGAGTAATTTAGAGGGAGAGATTGTTGATAGAATTCAAGAGTGCCTTGGTGATGCTGATGGGATTATTATAAACCCTGCTGCTTATACACATACATCTATTGCTATTCGTGATGCTATTGCTGCTGTTCAGATTCCAACTGTAGAGGTTCATCTCTCTAACATTCACCAAAGAGAGGAGTTTAGACAAACCTCTTTAATAGCTCCTGTTTGTGCAGGACAGATTGTTGGTTTTGGTCCTTTTAGTTACCATTTAGCTATGATTTCTATTGTTCAGATTATGAGAGAGATTGCAGCAATGAAAGAGGCACAAGCAGGGCAACAGGCACAGGCTGCTTTACAAGGAAATTAGATTTAAATTTTGTAGGGTACGTTGGGAAATGTACTCTACAAATTCAAAAAATTATTAAAAAAGAGAATATTTTTATGAACTATATTGTTAAAGACGAAAATGCTATCTATTATGAGTGTGGCTATAGCTCAGACAATGCTCTGTTTCTAAAGCTAGGAAGTGAAGCCTTTTTTATAACAGACTCACGCTATGAGATTGAGGCAAAAGAGAGTGTAAATGGTGCAACAGTTATTATAGATAGAGATTTATATGGACAAGCCAATAAGCTCATAAAAAATTCAAATATTAAAAAGCTCAAATATGACCCAAAAGAGTGGAGTATTTGGGCTTTTGAGAAGTTAAAAGATGGTCTAAAGATTAAATTTAAAGCAGTTCCTGATTTCTCTCATAAAAAGAGAATAGTTAAGAGTTCAGAGGAGTTACTGTTGCTTAAAAAAGCAGTAACATTAGGAGCTAAGGCTTTTGATGAGTTTGCAGAGATTATTAAAAAACATGGTTTTGGTCAAGATGAAAAGATGTTAACCTTTATGGCTAAAGCGATGCTCTCTCAAAAGGGAAAGTATGAACTCTCTTTTGACCCTATTGTAGCTGTCAATGCCAATGCCGCAAAACCTCATGCTCTTCCAACAGATACTATACTCTCTAAAAAAGATTTACTTTTAGTCGATGCAGGGTTAAAGTACAAGCGTTACTGTTCAGATAGAACTCGTACTATCTCAGCTCGTAAAGATTTTGAGTTTGGTTATAAGCAGAGATTTAAGAAAAAAAAGATTCAAAAAGCTTACGATTTAGTCTTAAAAGCTCATGATAATGCCATAGAAAAAGCACGTTCAGGAATGAAAGCAAAAAAGATAGATGCTCTAACACGTGATATTATTGAAAAGGGTGGTATGGGTAAGTATTATGTTCACTCAACAGGTCATGGAGTAGGGTTAGATATTCATGAGATGCCCTACATCTCTTCAAAGTCAGATACTATTGTAGAAGATGGCATGGTCTATACTATTGAACCTGGGATTTATGTTCCTAATGAGTTTGGTATTCGCATTGAAGATATGGTAGCTATGCAGAGTGGTAGGGCTGTAGTTTTGTAGGTTGGTTTCCCAACCTAGAGTGGTTTTAATTTAAAGCCTTTTTAACCTCATCTTCAAAATATTGAGAGATACTATCCCAAGGGTTACCATCAGCTCCATCTTCGGTAAAGTAGATATAGCTAAACTTATGCTCTCTTGCAAAGCTTATAAGGTCATCTACATTGTCATCTTCCATCTCATAAATCAAGAGTGAAAGCTCTGTTGTTTTAGTTGGAGTGTTGTATGTTTCAGGTGGATTATTTAATAGCTCCTCATTAGGGTTTTCATAACTTACAATAAGGTTTGCAATACCTGAATCAACATATTTTTGGTCAGTAGTCATACCTGGGTTTAAGATAACATACTCTAAGTTACGATTTTTAGCTTCGCTACTTAAGTTACTATAGTAATCTAGTAGATTTGCATCTGTTGAGGTCTCATCAAAGAAGATTCCACTAACTCCATCCTCTTTATAGAGACTGCTCCATGCTTCAATATCATCAATAACATCTTGTGTTGCTCTGTTTCCATATTTAGTATAGACATAACCAACTACTCTAATATCTGCTTCTACAAGAGCTTGAATACCATTTGTATATTCACTGTTTTCTTCTCTAAAATGACCATTACTTGGATTAACAATAGCAATTATCTCAATATTTGGATTATTTTGTTTTGTATCAATTAGCTTTTGCCAAATAGAGTTCTCTTGACCTAAATCAGGGTAAGAGTAGAGTGGAATTAAGATTTTTAAATCCTCTTTTTGGTTATTTAAATCATCACTAAGTAGCTCACTAAGCCATGAAGCAACTCTTTTAAAGGAGGCATTTTTATCTCCATCTTCATTTACCAATCTATTTTTATAAGGTGTCTCAAAACCTAAGTGGAAAATTCCGTCAAAGACCCTATTAATAGCATTTTTCCCAAAAAGTTTAGTTTTAGCTCCATCATTTTGAACTTTATGGTAACCTGTCTCTTCGTCCTCTTCATCGTCACCATGTAGCTCTTCCCAAGTATCAGCATAGTTATTTACTAGATACTTGTTAACACTTTTTATATCCTCTTTAGTGAAAACTCCTGTCGCCCCTGCATTAGTCTGTTCAATCGCTTCTAGTAGTAGATGACTCATCTCATTAGCACTTCTAGCTCCAATACGCATATCTCCTGTTGAGATACGATGTTGTAATCCTTTATCATTATAGATAATTGTAACAGCTTGGTCTAGTCCTGTGCCTGTATTGCCTACAACTTCACTTATCTCAGGGTTAGCTAGTCGTCCAGCCTCTAAATCCTCTTTTAATAGAGCATTTAACCACTCAGCTACACGTCTAAATGGTCTGTTTTTATCTCCATCTTCATTTATGAGTCTATTTTTAAGATGAGTCTCAAATCCTAGATGATATATGCTGTCGGCTACTTTGTTAATTGCATTTTTTCCAAAGAGTTTAGTTCTTGCTCCATCATTAACTACAAGGTGAAATCCTGTCTCCTCTCCCTCTTCATCATTACCATGTAGCTCTCTCCACTCCTCTTTGTAGTTATGAAAGATATAGTCATTTATCTCTCGTGTATCTGCTGTAGAGATATATTTATCATTTGCAACTCCTGTTTGTATAATTGCTTCTATTATAATTTCATTCATTCGTTCAGCTGATTCAATAGCTGTTTGAATATCTCCCTTATCTACACGACGATTAAGACGTGTATCATTTTTAATAATATCTATTATTTTATTGAGTCCAACTACATCAGAACCATCATTAGAACTATCTTCTGCATAAGATAGTGATGGTAAAAGGCTTACAGCAGGTAGCGTACAGAGTGTTCTTAAAAAGTTTCTTCTTTTCATGTAATATCCTTATCTTTTTGAAAGTGTATATTATATTAGAAACTTGATTAGATTAATGTAATATAATAAATAAAAATTAGTTAAATTATTAAAATTTTACTAAAATAGTTAAATATGTTATAATAAAAACAAAAATGCAAAAAAAATTAGATAAAAAAAACATCCTATATTTTCAAAAAAATTACCCATACTACTTAAAAAAAAGAAGTAGTAGACATTTTCAAGCTATATTGGGCATAGGAGGAAATATCGGTGATGTACGGCGACGATTTAACCATCTATTTGTTTATTTTAAAAAGTCACCATTTGTAGAGATAGTTGAAACTTCACCTATTCTTAAAAATCCACCTTTTGGATACCTTGAGCAAGATGATTTCTATAATGCATTAATAATTGTGAAAACTTGTTTAAAACCTAAAGCACTTTTACGCTATATTTTACATTCAGAAAAAAAATTTGGAAGAAAACGCTCTTTTCCTGATGCTCCTCGTACTTTAGATATAGATATGATATTTTATGAAGATATTCAGATGAAGAGCAGAGAGTTAACACTACCTCACCCATCTTGGGCAAGTCGTAGCTCTGTTTTAATTCCTTTAAGCTATCTAAAAACATAAGAGAGACAATGGCAAAAAACGATGATGATAAACTTTTAACTGTTGAAGATATTCGTTCGCTTAGAGAAGAGATTTCGCTTATGCACAGCTCGTTAGCTAAAGATGTAGTTGGACATGCTCCTCTTGTTAAAAAGGTAGTTGAACGATTTGTAGAGAGAGGGCTTCAACGAGAGTGGGTAGAGAAGTTGTTGGCTACTTTGGTTGGTTCAGAAGTTGAAGATGATGAAGAGATTCTTATTGCCTATGTTTTAGAAGAGTTGGATATTTTGCTTAATGTTGAAGAGGAGAGTAGAGAGCTAAAGAGGACTATACATATTATTATAGGTGGAACAGGAATTGGTAAGACCTCTTTGGTAGGTAAGTTGGCAACACGCTATAAGTATCTTTTGAAAAAGTCACACAATGTTGTTTTTCTCAATCTTGACCACCATAAGGTTGGTGCTGTTGAGCAGTTAGAAAACTATTCAGATGCAATGGATATTCCTCTTATAACACTAGATGATTTTTTAGAAAATGAGTACGATGTTGTATTTGTAGACACAGCAGGTAGCAGAGGTGAAGATATTGAGGAGCTAGAGAATTTTATTGAGCTTATTAAAGATTGTATGGAGTATAAGATTGTTGTCTCTTTAGCACTCTCTGCTACTTCTAAAATGAGAGATTTAGAAGCTATAAATAGTGCTTTTGAGCGTTTACCTATTAAAAACTATATTTTAACTAAATTGGATGAGACTTGTGATTTGTCAGATATTATAAATTTTTTAATAAGAGAAAAAAGAGCTGTCTCATATATCTCTACAGGGCAGGAGATACCTGAAGATTTGATTGTGGCTACTAAAGAGTATCTACTTAAAAAATTTATGGAAGAGTAAAAATGGAAAAAAAAACGATATTGGTCGGAATGAGTGGTGGAGTTGATTCCACAGTAACATCTATACTTCTACAAAAAGAGGGTTATGAGGTAACAGGTGTTTACATGAAACTTCATGAGAAAGAGGGGTATCATGAAAAGAACTATGCTAAGGCAAAGAGGGTAGGTGACTACTTAGGAATTGAAGTACACTTTCTTGATTTATCAAATGAGTTTAAAGATGAGGTATATGACTACTTTGTTGAAACCTATAAGCAAGGTTTAACTCCAAACCCTTGTGTAATGTGTAATAGAACCATAAAGTTTGGTAAAATGGTAGAGTTTGCAGACTCTTTAGGCATAGAGAAGGTAGCTACAGGTCACTACCTAAATTGTGATGGAGAGTTTTTTTACACTGCAAAAGATGACTCTAAAGACCAAAGTTACTTTGTAGCACAAGTAAAAAAAGAGGTGCTTCCTCGTCTAGTCTTTCCTTTGGGCTCATGGATTAAAGATGATGTAAAAGAGTTTGCCTCTAAAATAACACCTCTTCAAGATTTTGCAACCCAAAAAGAGAGTTCTGAGATTTGTTTTGTAGAGAATGACTATACAGAGATATTAGAGAGACACATGAACATAGATTTAGCAGGTGAGACAGTAAATGAAAAGGGAGAAGTGATAGGAACGCATAAAGGTTATATGCACTACACCATTGGAAAACGTAGAGGTTTTACTGTAGATGGAGCTCATGACCCATACTTTGTTTTGGCTATTAAACCTGAAAAAAATCAGATAGTTGTAGGTAAAAGAGATGAACTGCAAGTAGATAGTTTTAAGATTAAAAAAGTCAATCTCTTTAAAGAATATTTAAGCGATTTTGACTCAACTGTAAAAGTACGCTATAGAACAAAAGCTATTCCTTGTAGAGTTAAACTTAATGGTGATACTGGTGAAGTAGAACTTTTAGAGTCTGTTTTTGGCTTAGCGTATGGACAGATAGCTGTCTTTTATGAAGATGACAAAGTTATTGGTTCTGGGGTGATTTGTTAGTTCTATTTAAGTACTCTTATGTTAAATTGCTACAAAAAATAAAGGAAATATTTATGAATGTTCAAAAAATTAGAGCGTTTTGTCGTCCGTTTAGGATTGTACTTGGTTCAGCCTTAATTGGTTATGGAATCTACTCAGGAATCCAATGGTTTTATTTAGGAGCTATTCCTCTTATTGCAGGATTGGTTAACTTTTGTCCTCTATGTAAGATTACAGGTCAGTGCGATATATTTGGTAGAGAGTAGGGTGCGATTGCTATCGCACCCTACTTGAGCAATTTTGCCTCATATAAAAAAGGAGAGGGTTTAAAGTCTAACTTTTTAACCCTATCGTATTTAGCAAAAGAGAGGTAGAGCTTCTCTTTTGCTCGTGTTACAGCTACATAAAAGAGTCTTCTCTCTTCATCTAAGCTTCCACCTTTTCCCATTAGTTTTGTATTTGGAAAACGTCCGTCCATAAGGTCAACCACATAAACTTCGGTAAACTCTAACCCTTTACTCGCATGAATACTCAAAAGGTTGACCCCATCGCCCTCACTTAGTTCATTTCCTCCTAAGACCATAGCATTTACAAATCTTGGAATCTCCTTGTATTGACCTGCTAGGTCACTTAGAAGTCTTGCTTTTCTTGCTATTCGCTCTTTTGCTAAGTTCTTTTTGTCAAGGTCTATCTCTCCAGATTTTAGTTTACCTCTTTGGTTAGATAAAAGCTCTACTAAAAATTGATATAGAGGAGAGCCAATAAGCTTTATAAGTAGGCTTCTTGGTTGCTTTATGTGGCTAATAGAGCCTATAAACTCATAAAACATTATAAAAAACTCCAATCCATCAGGGGTTAGTTTTGGGTACTTTAAGATAGGGTGAGAGCGTATCTTTTCACTCATCTCTATTTTAGAAAATCTTGTAACTGAACCTATCTCTGTGTCATCGTCAAAGAGTCCAAGTTGCATATTTTTGTTTGGGTTTAGTTTGGGTAGAGTATGAACTCTTGGGTGCATAAGCCCTACAAATAGATTTCCCTCTCCAAAGTGTCTAAAGCACTCAAACATCTCTTTTGCTACAGCAGAGCCGATATTTTTCCCATATTCAAAAATATGAATAAACGCCATCATATCTTTTGGGTTAACTATAAGTGAGCAGACATCTAGCAGAAACTTAACCTCTTTTGCCTCAAAGAAGCTATTTCCACCTTTACGTTTTGAGGGGATTCCCATCTCACGCAGAGTAGCCTCTATACCATCGGCAGAGGCGTTGTTTCTAAAGATAACAGCAATATCATTAGCAGGAGTATAGCTCTGTTTTATGGTTCTAGCAATGCTCTGGTATTGGTCAAATAGCTCATTATACATAAGTAGTCTAGGAGGTTGGTTTTTTCCTTTTCTAGTTACTACTAACTTTTTAGGGTAGATACGCTCATTTCTCTCAATAACACGGTTAGCCAAAGCTAAAATGCTTCCTGATGACCTATAGTTTTTATCTAAGGTAAAGACATTGGCATTTGGGTAACGCTTGGCAAAGGTGGCGATATTTTGAATATTTGCTCCATTAAAGGCGTAGATACTTTGGTCGTAGTCACCCACACAAAAGAGTGAGGGTGGTTTCATTGCATCTATCAATGCACTCTGTAGGGTATTTGTATCTTGGTACTCATCTACTAAAACCTCTACAAGGTCTCTTTTGTTCTCTTCTAAGTGGGCTTTCATTTTAAGTAAGAGGTCATTAAAAGAGACAAAACCATACTGCTCTTTTGTAGCTTCAAACTCATCAATAATATCCATGTATATGTCTATTAGCACTCTATGCTCTGGGTACTTCTCTAAAAACCAAACATCAAAGCCATCTAATGAGGCATTCTGATATAGCGAGTACTGCTCATATAGATATGTAGCTGAAAAAGGCTCTGTGTCAAGATTTAGTCGTTTAAGTTGACGCTTCTCATAAACTGAACGAAAGAGAGTCTTTAACTCTGTTGGTTGTTTTAAAGAGATATTACTGTTAAGCTCTTTTAACCATCGGTATGAGACAGCATGAAAAGTTCCAGATTCAATCTTGTTGACAATACGTGGTGGGTAGTAGCGTCCAACCCTAGTCAACATCTCACCAGCTGCTTTGTTTGTAAAGGTTAGTAGAAGAATTTTAGAGGGGTCTGTCCCCTTTTCAATAAGTTGAGCAATTCGCCCAACAATAGTAGATGTTTTTCCTGTCCCAGCAGAAGCAATAATAAGATTGTTTCCCATGGGAGCAGTGGCAGCACTTAGCTGCTCTTCGTTAAGCGTACTAAGTGGCATAGATACCTTTATTGACCAAGAATATAGTAGGTTGGTTTGTTTGCTACTTTCTCTGTTTCGATTTTATATTTTGTTGCCCAATGGTTAACAAGCTCTGAGAACTCTTTTTGAATCTCTTTAGAGGTATTTTCACTACCTTTAATCTTAAATACATCTTTTGAGTTAGATAGTGCAACAACCCCATTAAGGTGTGCTAACTCATCATGTAGTGCCAATATATGTTTTGAGAAATTTTTAAAACCTTTAGTATTGGCTATAGTCTTTTTTATCTGCTCTACAGATTTATCTGTTTTTGTGTATCCAAGTTGGGTTAAAAGTGCTTCTGGAGTTAACTCTAAGTGCATTTATATCCTTTATATAATTTTAAGTTGAGGTAGATTTTAGCAGAAAAATGGTTAGTAATTAATGAAGTTTTTTAACTAATAGACAAGATTATACTTAACCTATTTTAGATAGAATTACCACATTAAAATAAACGGATATATAATATGGACTATTTACAAATAACAGGAGGAGCTAAGCTTTCAGGCTCTATTAAAATTTCAGGTGCTAAAAATTCAGCTTTACCAATTATTGCAGCGACTATTCTTTCTGATAAACCTGTCAAGTTAACAAATCTACCTAATGTTGTTGACATTAGAACACTTCTTAAACTTTTAGATATTTTAGGTGCTACAGTAGAGCATAATGATACAGTAGTAGAGATTAACAATGGAACAATGAACTCTACTAAAGCTGTCTATGAGATTGTCTCTCAAATGAGAGCCTCTATTTTGGTTTTAGGTCCACTATTAGCTCGTTTTGGAGAGTGTGAGGTGAGTCTTCCAGGGGGGTGTGCTATTGGTCAACGTCCTATTGATTTGCACTTAAAAGCTATGGAAGCGATGGGAGCAACTATTGAGATAAAGGGTGGGTATGTAAGAGCAGAAGCACCAAATGGGTTACAAGGAGCTAAGATAGTTTTTGATAAAATCACTGTTGGTGGAACAGAAAATACACTTATGGCAGCAGCCCTAGCTCATGGAACAACAACGATTGTCAATGCGGCCAAAGAGCCTGAGATTGTGCAACTCTGTGAGATGTTAGCCGATGGTGGAGTTAAGATAGATGGTATTGGAACATCAGAGATTGTTGTTGAAGGAACAGGGCAAAAGCCATTAACCTTTAAAGAGGTAGAGATTATTCCTGACCGTATTGAAGCTGGTACTTACCTATGTGCAGCAGCAATTACTAACTCAACTATTACTCTTGAAAAGGTAAATCCTACACATATTGAAGCCTCTATTGACAAGCTTGAAGCGATGGGTTGTAGTTTTAAGATAGATGGAGAAAATATTACAATTAGTGGAACAAGTAGGCTCAATCCTGTTTCGTTAGTAACTACAGAGTACCCAGGATTCCCTACAGATATGCAAGCACAGTTTATGGCTGTAGCCACAATGGCAATAGGTGAATCGGTTATAGAAGAGAGACTCTTTGAAAACCGATTTATGCACGTCTCAGAGTTAAACCGTTTAGGTGCTGATATATGGTTAAAAGGTTCAGTTGCAGCAGTTAAACCTGTAGCACAGCTCTATGGAGCAGATGTTATGGCAACTGACTTACGTGCAAGTTCAGCTTTAGTTTTAGCAGGACTTGTAGCACAAGGAGTAACCAATGTTCACCGAATCTATCACTTAGATAGAGGGTATGACAATTTAGAGGGAAAACTCTCGGCTTTAGGTGCTAAAATAGAGCGTTTGAGTGAGTAGTTTGTTTAAGGAGGCTATCTATTATCTTGATTTTAAAGATGTAAATAGAGTAGATGAATTAAAAAAACTATTAAGTGAAGAAGAGCTAAAAAAAGCAAATAGATTTCTAAAAAATAGAGATAAAGAGAGCTATATAATCTCTCATGCTTTTCTTAGAATACTTCTGACACATTATTCTCCTCATATAGAGCCAAAAGATTGGATATTTGAAAAAAATCAATATGGTAAACCTTTTCTTGCAAAAAAACATCAAATTAAATTATATTTTAATCTATCTCATACCTACTCTCATGTAGCAATAATTTTAAGTACTTTAGGTGAGTGTGGTATAGATATTGAAGAGGATAGAGGATTAATTTTAGATAATAATTTAATTGATTTAGTATTAACTAAAAAAGAGAAAGAGATTTACTACCTTGATAAAAAAAGAGAAACATTTTATATCTTTTGGACACTAAAAGAGGCATATTTAAAGGCAGAAGGCTTAGGTTTTACAATACCTCCTAGTGAAGTAGATTTTAGTTTTTTTGATAGAGAAAAAAGTTTAGTAAAAGATGGTTATCTATATGGGACAAAACTTATTTCAGAAAATATATATTTATCTTATGTTTTTCAAGGTATTAAAGAAGAAATTAAATTTATTTAAGTTTAATTTAAATAAAAATGTAACTCTTCCTTAATTTTTTTATTATTTAATATTTTATAATTATCTTAATTTTATATAAAAAATGGCATGATTTCTCCTTTATATAAAAGGAGCTTATAATTGATATTAGATTTAGTAATAGATAGATTAAAAAAACATATAGACAGTACACCCGATAAAGTAATTTTTAGATATATAGAGAATGATTCAGATAGACCAAAGATAGTAACTTTTAAAGAGTTGGATTATGAGGCAAAAAAAGTAGCTTCTATGCTTCAAGAAAAGTATAATAAAGGGGATAGAGCATTACTACTTTATCCCGCAGGGTTAGATTTTATATATGCATTTTTGGGTTGTTTGTATGCAGGGGTTGTTGCCGTACCTGCCTATCCACCTAGAAAAAATCAAAAGATAGATAGACTAAGAAATATTGTAGAAGATTGTGATGCAAAGGTTATATTGACAACAGACCAAATCTATAAAATCTCAAAAGATATATTTGAAAAAGATGAATTGTTCTCAAATATATCTTTAGTATCTACCGAGACTATAGAAGAGAATAGACCATTTAATGAAGTTTTAGTAGATAATGAAGATTTAGCTTTTTTACAATACACATCAGGCTCAACTGGAAATCCTAAAGGAGTAATGGTAAGCCATGCCAATATCTCCTCTAATTTAGAAGTTATAAAAGAGTTTGTAGAGTGTGACAAAAATTCAATCGGTACAAGTTGGTTACCACATTTTCATGATATGGGGCTTATTGGTGGGGTGCTTTTACCTATGTATGTAGGTTTTGAAATAATATTGATGTCACCTTTGTATTTTTTGCAAAAACCTATTCGTTGGTTGAAGGTCATAAGTGACTATCGAGTCAATATTACAACTGGGCCAAACTTTGCTTATGAGTTGTGTATCAATAATATAAAAGATGAAGAGTTAAAAGATATAGATTTAAGTTCATTGCACTCTATGTTAAATGGTGCAGAACCTATCTATGCAGATACGCTAAGGAGATTTACCCAAAAATTTACAAAGTATGGATTTGATAAAAAAGCTCATTGCCCATGTTATGGTATGGCAGAGACTACGCTTATTGTTACTGGTATACCTAGAGAAAGAGAATATAGAGTAATTTCAGTTGATAGTAAGGCTTTGAAAAACAATCAAGTAGTCTTAAAAGAGAGAGACAAAGGCTCTCAGGAGTTAGTCTCTTGTGGTGTAACTCGTTTGGGTCATGAGGTTGCAATTGTAGATAGCAATATGAAACTCTTAGATGAAAATATGGTTGGAGAGGTTTGTGTTAGAGGTGCAAGTGTAACTAAAGGATATTGGAGAAATAGTAGTAAAACTAGAGATGATTTTCATAATTATCTAAAAGAGAGTAAAGAACCATATCTTAAGACAGGAGATTTGGGATTTTTATATGATAATGAGTTGTATATTTGTGGAAGAAAAAAAGCTATGATGGTTATTAGAGGAAAAAACTACTATCCACACGATATTGAACTAAGTACATACTCTTCTCATGAGGCTTTAGTAAATATGGGAACAGCAATTTTTAGTATAGAAAAAAATGGTTTGGAGAGAGTTGTTGTTGTTCAAGAGGTAAAACGAACATATATACGCAAATTAAATCCAACAGAAGTTTTTAAGGCAATCCAAGAGGCAATTTATATTAATCATGAGATACAAGCGTATGATATAGTTCTGATTAGACCGGGACAACTAAAAAAGACATCTAGTGGTAAGATTCAACGATATAACAACAAAGAGGCTTATCTTGAAAATAGTTTTTCTAGTTTATATCAATATTTAGATGTGGAATCTTTAGAAAAAGAAAATGAGTATTTAGCTCCAAGAAATGAGACAGAAGAGAGATTAGCTAAGATATTCCAAGAGGTATTGAGTATAGATAAAGTAAGTATCAATGATAACTTCTTTGAGTTAGGAGGGCATTCCCTACTTGCTATGCAGTTAGTATCGAGAGTTAGAAGTGAATTAGAGATAGAGTTACCACTAAAAGAGCTGTTTGGAATGCCTACTGTAGAGGCTCTTTCTCTCTATCTACAGACTCACGGAGAAGAGAGTAGCTTAACTAAAATACCATTACAACAAAACAGAGATAATCTAAAACTCTCTTATGCTCAAGAGCGATTATGGTTTTTGGATAAGTTTGAAGGGGGGAAAAGTACAACCTATCATTTATCGGCAGTATTAACGCTAGAGGGCGAATTAAATAGAGAAGCGTTTAATAGAGCATTGAAAACTATAGTAAATAGACATGAAGCACTACGAACAAACTTTATAGAGAGAGATAGAGAAACTTTACAGATTATAAGAGAAGCAGATAGATTTAGAGTCGTAGAGATAGAGTCTAATGAGAGTCGTATAGACAAAGAGATAAAAGAGATACTATCTCAACCATTTAACCTAGAGAGTGATATGCTTTTTAAAGCAGTTCTTTTTGTTATCAATAGCGATAAACACTATCTTTTGGTAAATATGCACCATATTATATCTGATGGGTGGTCTATTGGGGTATTAGTAAAAGAGTTTACAGCACTATATAGTGCTTATAGTAGTAATCAACCCAATCCACTACCACCACTAGAGATACAATATGCAGATTATGCTGTATGGCAAAAGGAGTATTTGCAAGGTGAACTACTAGATGTAAAACTAAATTATTGGAGAGAGACATTAGGAGCAGTAGAGCCATTAGCTTTACCGACTACTTATCCAAGACCTGCTATACAGAGTAATAGAGGAAACCTTATAAAATTTAATATTGATAAAGAGGTAACTAAAAAATTAAATGATTTAAGTAAAAAATATGATGTAACACTCTTTATGACACTACTTAGTAGTTTTGGACTACTGTTGCATAGATATAGTGGGCAAGAGGAGTTTGTAATAGGCTCTCCTATAGCCAATAGAAACCGTGCAGAGATAGAGCCTTTGATAGGATTTTTTGTAAATACCTTGCCACTCAAACAGAAGTTTAGTTCCGATATGAGTTTTAATACACTATTGCAACAGATAAAAGAGTATACACTAAGTGCTTATGAGTATCAAGATGTTCCATTTGAAAAGATAGTTGATTCAGTAGATATTCCAAGAGATACCTCTCGTTCACCACTCTTTCAAGTTATGTTTGCATTGCAGAATAATCCTGATAGTATGGTTCTCGAATTAGATAAGCTAAAGATTGAGAGTGTAGAGTTAGAAAATACTACTTCTAAGTTTGACTTGACAATGGATATTACAGAGGTAGATGAGATACTTCAATGTTCGCTAGAGTATGCAACAGACCTCTTTAGTCAAGAGTATATAAAATCTATGATTGAACATTTTAAAGTTCTCTTGAAAGCTATAGTAAAAGATGATACTCAATCCATATCTAAATATCCACTCCTAACAAAACAAGAGGAGCAACAACTTCTTGTTGAGTATAATAATACAAAAGTAGAGTACCCAAAAGACAAAACCATACATCAACTCTTTGAAGAGCAAGTAGAGTTAAACCCAAATAGTATAGCAGTAGTTTATAAAGATAATGAGTTAACCTACCAAGAACTCAATACCAAATCTAACCAATTAGCACACTATCTTATAGCCCAAGGAGTAGAACCTGATACTCTAGTAGCAATCTGTGTAGATAGGTCACTAGATATGATAGTAGGACTCTTAGCCATACTTAAAGCAGGAGGGGCTTATGTGCCTATAGACCCTACTTATCCTAAAGATAGAGTAAAGCACATGTTAGATGATAGCAATGCAAAACTACTACTTACACAAGCAGATTTAGAAGAGTCTCTTCCTGTAACTAATAGTAAAACTATTGCTATAGACAGACTTGATACAACTAAAGAGAAGAGTACCAATCCTAAAACAGAAGTAACCTCAAATAATCTTGCTTATGTTATTTATACTTCGGGTTCAACAGGATTACCTAAAGGGGTAATGGTTGAGCATAGAGGGGTTATAAACTTAGTGGAGTGGCACAAAGATAAGTTTAAAATCTCTCAAAATTCCAACGCTACACAAGTTGCTAGTATGGCATTTGATGCTTCAGTTTGGGAGATATTTCCATATCTTTTAAATTCAGCTAAATTGGTAATTTTACCCAAAACGGTTATCTTAAATATAGAACTCTTTTTAAAAGAGTTATTGACAAAAGAGATAACACACGCTTTTGTTCCAACGGCATTAGCTCAACAGTTTTTGGAAAAAGAGGATTTAGATAGATTAAATTTAAAATATATATTTGTAGGTGGAGAAAAATTAGATAGTTTCAAGCATAATAAAAAATATTTAGTAAGTAATAACTATGGGCCTACAGAGTGTACGGTTGTATCTCTCTCTTGTATCTTAGAATCTAACTCTTCTACACCTCCAATAGGTCGCCCAATTAATAATACTCAACTCTATATCTTAGATGAAGAGCAAAATCTAGTACCCAAAGGAGTAGTAGGAGAGTTATATATAGCAGGAGATGGATTAGCAAGAGGCTATCTAAACCAACCAGAACTAACCAAAGAGAAGTTTATAGAGAATCCATTTAACAAGGGAACTAGACTATATAAAACGGGAGATTTGGTTAGATACTTAGAAGATGGAAATATAGAGTATATATCAAGAGTAGATGACCAAGTACAAATAAGAGGATTTCGAGTAGAACTTGGAGAGATAGAAGAGCAACTCCTAAAGATAGAAGCGATAAAAGAGAGTGTAGTCTTAGTAAAAGAGGATAAGAATAGAAATAGGTCTTTGGTAGCGTATATTACAACCAAAGATAATCAAGAGATAGATAGTGATATAAAAAATAGACTCTCTCACTATTTGCCAGAGTATATGATTCCAGTAGCCTATAAAACTATAGACTCTATGCCTCTAACCCCAAATGGTAAAGTAGATAAAAGAGCATTAGCTAAACTAGAGGTCAATATAGAATCGACTACAGAGTATATAGCCCCAAGAGATGAGATAGAGGAGAAACTAGCTAAAATCTTCCAAGAGGTATTAAATATAGAGAGAGTAGGAATCTATGATAACTTCTTTGAATTAGGAGGACATTCACTACTTGCTACTCAGTTAGTATCGAGAGTTAGAAGTGAATTAGGGGTAGAGTTACCACTAAAAGAGTTGTTTGCAATGCCTACTGTAGAGGCTCTATCTATTTATATACAAAATTATGGAAAAGAGAGTAGTTTAAATAAAATACCATTACAACAAGATAGAGATAACCTAAAACTCTCTTATGCACAAGAACGACTTTGGTTTTTAGATAAGTTTGAAGGTGGCAATAGCACAACCTATCATATACCAGCAGTTCTAAAATTGGAGGGTAAATTAAATAAAAAAGCCCTCAATAGTGCATTAAGAACTATAGTAAATAGACATGAAGCACTAAGAACAAATTTTATAGAAAAAGATAATCAAACTCTACAGATTATAAGAGAAGCAGATAGATTTAGAGTAGAAGAGATAAAATCTAAAGAGGATAGTATAGAAGCAGAGATAAAAGAGATACTATCTCAACCCTTTAACCTAGAGAGTGATATGCTCTTTAAAGCCGTTCTCTTTACTATCAATAGCGATAAATACTACCTTTTAGTAAATATGCACCATATTATATCTGATGGGTGGTCTATAGGGGTGCTAGTAAAAGAGTTTATAGCACTCTATAACGCTTATAGTCATAATAGAGAAAATCCACTACCACCATTAGAGATACAATATGCAGATTATGCTGTATGGCAAAAAGAGTATCTACGAGGTGAAGTATTAGATGAGAAATTAAATTATTGGAAAGAGAGACTACAAGGGATAGAATCATTAGCCCTGCCAACTACCTATCCACGACCTGCCATACAGAGCAATAGAGGAAAACATATAAACTTTACTATTGATAAAGAGATAACTAAAAAGTTAAATAGCTTAAGTAAAACAAATGATGTTACACTCTTTATGACACTACTAAGTAGTTTTGGATTATTGATGTATAAGTATAGTGGGCAAGAGGAGTTTGTAATAGGCTCTCCTATAGCCAATAGAAATCGTGCAGAGATAGAGCCTCTAATAGGGTTCTTTGTAAATACCTTGGCATTTAAACAAGATTTTAGTTCAGATATAAAATTTAGCACTCTACTACAACAGACAAAAGAGCATACACTAAGTGCTTATGAACACCAAGATGTTCCATTTGAAAAGTTGGTTGATGTACTAGATATACCAAGAGATACTTCTCGTTCACCACTCTTTCAAGTTATGTTTGCATTACAGAATAATCCTGAGAGTATAGTGCTTGAATTAGATAAGCTAAAAATAGAAACAGTAGAGATTGAAAATGCTACCTCTAAATTTGACCTGACAATGGATATTACAGAAGAAAATGGAATGCTTCAAGGTTCATTAGAGTATGCAACAGACCTATTTAGTCAAGAGTATATGGAATCTATGGTTGAACACTACAAGATTCTTTTGGAAGCCATAGTAGAAGATGAGACACAACCAATATCAAAATATCCTATTTTAACCAAACAAGAAGAGCAACAACTTCTTATAGAGTACAATAACACAAAAGCAGAGTATCCAAAAGACAAAACCATACATCAACTCTTTGAAGAGCAAGTAATGCTTAATCCTGATAATATAGCCGTGGTCTATGAAGATGAAGAGTTAACCTACCAAGAGCTAAATATCAAATCAAACCAATTAGCACACTACCTTATAGCCCAAGGTGTAGAGCCTGATACTTTGGTAGCAATCTGTGTAGATAGGTCATTAGATATGATAGTAGGACTCTTAGCTATTCTAAAAGCAGGAGGGGCTTATGTGCCAATAGACCCTACCTATCCTAAAGATAGAATAAAATATATATTAGATGATACTCAAGCAAAATTGTTACTTACTCAATCTCACTTGGAAGATAGATTTCCTAAAGCTATTGCTATAGATACTCTCGATATAACAAAAGAGAAGAGTAACAATCCTAAAACAGAAGTAGACTCAAATAATCTTGCTTATGTAATCTATACTTCGGGTTCTACAGGGTTGCCTAAAGGGGTAATGGTTGAGCATGGTGGAGTTGTAAATTTAGTAAGCAATGAAATAGAGTTATTTGATATAACAACTCAATCTATTATGTTACAGTTTTTTTCTTATGGATTTGACTTTTCTGTATCGGAAATCTTTAATGCTTTGTGTAGTGGTATAAAACTAGCTATACCTACAAATGAGCAAAGAATGCCAAGTAGATTAGAGTTTTATATTGAAAAATTAAATGTAACACATGCGTTTATCCCTCCTATAGTATTAGCAGAGTTAAAAAATAGTGATAGATTAAACTCTCTACAACTTATTAATGTGGGTGGTGATATTTGTCCGTTATCTGTTGCAAATAGATGGTATAAGAGAGTAAAATTTTTCAACACTTATGGGCCTACTGAAGCTACAGTTGATGCATCTTATTTTCTATATAATGATGAGGTTTTGGGAAATTCTCTACCAATTGGTCGTCCTATTAACAATACCCAACTATATATCTTAGACAGACACCTAAACCTAGTACCAAAAGGGGTAATAGGAGAGTTACATATAGCAGGAGATGGATTAGCAAGAGGTTATCTAAACCAACCAGAACTTACAAAAGAGAAGTTTATGGATAATCCATTTAACAAAGGAGAAAAACTCTATAAAACAGGTGATTTAGTAAGATACTTAGAAGATGGAAATATAGAGTATATCTCACGAATAGATGACCAAGTCAAGATAAGAGGATTTAGAATAGAGTTAGGAGAGATAGAGGAACAACTCCTAAATATAGATGAGATAAAAGAGAGTGTAGTATTAGCCAAAGAAGATAAAAATGGCAATAAGTCATTAGTAGCCTATATTACCACCGAAGAGAATAAAGAGCTAGATAGTAGCAGTATTAAAAATAGACTCTCTAAATATCTACCAGAGTATATGATACCAGTAGCCTATAAAACTATAGAGTCAATGCCCCTAACACCAAATGGCAAAGTAGACAAAAAAGCATTGGCTAAACTAGATGTCAATATAGAATCGACTAAAGAGTATGTAGCCCCTAGAGATGAGATAGAGGAGAAATTAGTTCAAATATTCCAAGAGGTATTAAATGTAGAGAGAGTAGGAATCTATGATAACTTTTTTGAGTTAGGAGGACATTCACTATTGGTTATTGAGCTTATTAATCG
This sequence comes from Campylobacteraceae bacterium, assembly GCA_027038275.1. Taxonomy (GTDB): domain Bacteria; phylum Campylobacterota; class Campylobacteria; order Campylobacterales; family Sulfurovaceae; genus UBA1140. Next base: position 54,696 of record JALVXC010000036.1, read on the forward strand.
CCTAAATAAGCTAGGATTAGATATTTCTATACAAGATGTATTTGCTTCTCAAAAATTGGTAGATATGGCTACTCTATTGCAAAAGCATAAAAAAACTACTCTATCTATACCTGACAATCTAATTCCTAAAAATTGTAACTATATTACCCCTGATATGCTTCCTCTACTCTCAATCTCTCAAAATGAGATAGATAAAATCGTAAAATCATCTGTAGGAGGAGTAGAGAATATCCAAGATATTTATCCTCTCTCTTCACTACAAGAGGGTATGCTTTTTCACCATCTCCTAAATAGTGAATTTGATGTATATATAACCCCAGTACTACTTACTTTTCAAAATATAAATAGTATCAATAGTATTATTGAGGCTTTACAATATGTAATAGATAGACATGATGTAATGAGAACCTCTATACATAGTGAGGGGCTAGAAAAGGCTGTTCAAGTTGTTCACAAAAGAGTAAAACTAAAACCAAAAGAGATAAAAGCATCAGCCAACGAGAGTATAAAAGATAAAATGTTAGAGAGAATGCAACCACATAATCTATATATGCCTCTAACAGTTGCTCCTCTGCTAGATGTAGAGTATGGATATGACCAAGAAAACAATCAATACTATGTTTTATTTAAATCACATCATATTATAAGTGACCATATCTCAATAGAGATATTGGTTCAAGAGATTATTTCATACCTAAACAAAAAGACAAATGAGCTACCAAAGCCATTGCCATATCGTAACTTTATCTATTACACTCTACATAAATACGACAAGAAAAAAGCAGAATCTTTCTTTTTGGAAAAATTATCAGATGTAGATGAACCAACGCTACCATTTGGACTACTGAATACTAAAATGGATGGAGATAATATTTTAGAAGATGAGTCTATGATTCCATTAGAGTTATCTCAACAGATTCGCTCAATCTGTTTTGATTTAAAAGTCACTCCAGCCTCATTTTTTCATCTAGCTTTTGCTATAGTTTTAGCCCAATGTAGTAGTAGAGATGATGTAGTTTTTGGTACTCTTCTATCAGGTAGATTTCAAGAAGATATAACTATTGACAATATGATGGGTATGTTTCTAAATACGCTTCCTATTCGTATAACTCTTACAGAAAAATCTATAGAGGCACTTCTTGTAGAGACGCAAAAGTATCTATTTGATTTAATTAATTATGAGCAGACACCATTAGTAACTGCTCAAAAATGCAGTGCAGTATCTAGTGATATTCCACTCTTTAGTGCTATTTTAAATTATAGACAGAGTAGACAAAATGATAATAATTTAGATATAAACAGTGATATTGAGATGGTATTAAGCCAAGAGAGAGCTAACTATCCATTTACAATTAGTATTGATGATTTTGGTGATGATTTTGGAATAACAACACAAGTAGACTCTTCTATAAATGCCAAACAGATTACACAATATATGTTGACCATTTCCAATAAAATAGTCCAACTATTGCAAAATCAACCAACCAAAGATATTACAGATATTTCAATCTTGCCACCACAAGAGAAGCAACAACTTCTTATAGAGTACAATGATACAAAAGCAGAGTACCCCAAAGAGAAAACCATACACCAACAATTCCAAGAGCAAGTAGAACACAATCCAAATAACATAGCAGTAGTCTACGAAGATAAAGAGTTAACCTATAGAGAACTAAATACTAAATCAAACCAATTAGCACACTATCTTATAACACAGGGTGTAGAACCCGATACTCTAGTAGCAATATGTGTAGATAGGTCACTAGATATGATAATAGGACTCCTAGCTATACTTAAAGCAGGAGGGGCTTATGTGCCAATAGACCCTACTTACCCTAAAGATAGAGTAAAACATATGTTAGATGATAGCAATGCAAAACTATTACTTACTCAATCACACCTAAAAGATACTCTTCCTCAAACCAATAGTAGAGTTATTGCTATAGATACTCTTGATATAACCAATAAAAAAACTACCAATCCAAAAACAGAAGTAACCTCTAGTAACCTTGCTTATGTTATCTATACTTCAGGCTCTACAGGATTGCCTAAAGGGGTGATGGTTGAACATAGTGGAGTTATAAATTTAATAGAGTGGCATAAAAACAGGTTTAAAGTCTCTAAAGATTCCAAAGCCACACAAGTGGCTAGTATGGCATTTGATGCATCAGTTTGGGAGATATTTTCATACATTCTAAATTCAGCTAAATTGGTAATTTTACCAAAAAGAGTAATCTTAAATATTGAACTATTTTTAAAACAGCTATTAGCAGAAGAGATAACACACGCCTTTGTTCCAACTGCATTAGCTCAACAGTTTTTAGAAAAAGAGGATTCAGATAGATTAAATCTCAAATATATGTTTGTAGGTGGAGAAAAATTAGATAGCTACAAATACGATAAAAAATATTTAGTAGTCAACTGTTATGGGCCTACAGAGTCTACTGTTATATCTCTATCATCTATCTTAAACTCCAAATCCTCTACACCTCCAATTGGTCGCCCCATCAATAACACCCAAATCTACATCTTAGACAAACACCAAAATCTAGTCCCCAAAGGAGTAGTAGGAGAGTTACACATAGCAGGAGATGGATTAGCAAGAGGCTATCTAAACCAACCAAAACTCACAAAAGAGAAGTTTATAGAGAATCCATTTAAAAAAGGTGAAAGACTTTATAAGACAGGCGATTTAGTAAGATACCTAGAAGATGGAAATATAGAGTATGTAGGAAGAGTAGATGACCAAGTAAAAATAAGAGGCTTTAGAATAGAGCTAGGAGAGATAGAGCAACAACTCCTAAATATAGATGAGATAAAAGAGAGTGTAGTCTTAGCCAAAGAGGATAAAAATAGAAATAAATTTTTAGTAGCCTACATTACAACCAAAGATAATCAAGAGCTAGATAGTAACATAAAAAATAGACTTTCTCATTATTTGCCAGAGTATATGATACCAGTAGCCTATAAAACTATAGACTCTATGCCACTAACTCCAAATGGCAAAATAGACAAAAAGGCATTAGCTAAAATAGATGTCAATATAGAATCAAACAGAGAGTATGTAGCCCCAAGAGATGAGACAGAAGAGAAACTAGCTAAAATCTTCCAAGAGGTATTAAATATAGAAAAAATAGGAATACATGATAACTTCTTTGAGTTAGGAGGACACTCACTACTAGCTACACAACTGCTATTAAAAATTAGAACTACCTTGCAGACTGAAATAGCTCTTCACTCTATATTTATAAATCCAACAATAGTAGGAATCAGTAGTTATATAAAAGAGAATAACTATAAACAAAGTTTAGTCCCCTTACAAAAAAATGGAGACAAAACACCAATCTTTGCAGTTCATGGCTTAGGAGGAAATGCACAACAGTTCAAACAACTCTCCAATATCTTAGGAGAAGAACAACCAATGTACGCATTTCAAGATATAGCTCTAACCGAAGAGGAGGTATCTTATACAAGCGTACAAGATATAGCACAACAATATATATTTATGCTCAAATCTGTAGCTCCAAAAGAGCCATATAAATTGGTAGGACACTCTATTGGAGGTTTAATTGCTTATGAGATGGCATCTATTTTAGAAAAAGAGGGTAAAGAGGTTGAGTCTCTTACCTTGTTAGATTGTTATATGCCTCAATTATTAGATTTTGAGACTATAGATAATCAAGCAAAAGAGTTAATAGATAGTCTGAATCTATCTTATGATAATTACTTAAAACTTCAAGAGGTATACAGAGACTATAAACTCCCTTCACGTAGATTGAGAACTAATATATCTTTATATATTGCTTCTGAAAACTCTAAGAAAGAGGAGAATAGTAAATTATGGAAAAAAGTAAATAGCAATATAACTATTAAAGAGCTTAAAGAAGACCATTTTAGCATATTATCTAATGAAACTCTTAAAGAGATATAAGTAGTTTTGACTCGTCCCAAAGCTTCAGCTTTGGGACACTTTAGCATTAGCTTTACTCTCCTCTAAAAACTCCTCAAAACTAATAGTTTCACCAATATTCTGTTGTGCCTCTTCCATTGCTTGAATGGTTGTTGCATTAGGAACTTTTAGCTCAAAAGGAATACCTTTTTCATACTTAATACGCTTTAAAAATAGAGTAATAGCTTGTGAAGTGCTAAGTCCAATCTCTTTTAAAATCTCTTCCACCTCTTGTTTTAAGTTACCATCAACTCTTGCTCTAACTGTTGCATTTAATGTCATGACATATCCTTTTTCT
>JALVXC010000037.1 GCA_027038275.1 Campylobacteraceae bacterium
TGGAGACTTGGGCTGTTTTTTACTATTAGCTTTTTTTGTATTTTATATTACTTTAAGGGTTTTGGGAACTTTTTTTAGTTGATTCGCTTGGATAGGGGTGGTTTGGGTGGTATAGTTAGAATTTCTGCCTGATACTAAAGCATTTTCAGTACTCCAACCATCTTCTCCTCTATATGCAATATTGATAAGTTCTACTATCTCTTTGGTATCGTCTAAAGTTGCTTCTCTAAACTGCATTCAACCTCTCCATAAATTTCATCGCAAAAAATATATAGTAGTTTAAACATAACTTTTTTTAAATCTCATCTACAATCTCCCAATATCCACTTTTAAAACTACCAACCCTAACAACTCTCTTTTCATCTTTAAGTTTAGCAATGTCTCTTTTAATGGTCTTGTCTGTTACCCCTAACTTATCTGCAAGTTCTAACGCTGTTATATTTTTATCTTTTTTCATCATATTCACTATTTTATCTAAGCGTTTTAATGGGACATTTTTAGGGACATTCTCTTTTTTAACCTTTGTAAGTGTTTTTAAAATAATTTCAAGCATAAACTCAATAAAAGGAGTACTCTCTCCAACACTTCCTGCATCTTCTAAAGCCTTATAGTACGCTTCTTGATTCTCTCTAACCACACTCTCAATAGGTATCGCACCAAATATATTTTTATAATGGATTTTATTCTATTTTTTTTACGAAGTTTTGGTGTAGCTAACTCCTTTTTAACATGGTTTAGTTCAGTAACGAGTTCTACAATATTGCTAACGGTTTTTAAAATCTTATTGGTTATTGTATAGGGTGGTTTATAGCTACTCATTTTACATCTTCTCCAATTTTATATAATACTATTTTATCCAAACTCTCCACCAACTTCACCTCAAAAAACTGACTTAAAGCCACCTCTTGAGCTTTTATCTCGTGCATCAAAGGGCTATCATTGGCTATGATAAATATAATTTTTTCAATGCTACTACTTATCATACTAGGCACAAACTCCTCTAAAAGCCACTTTGTATCTGCCTCATCACTCTCAAAACCGTTGGTTGTATCGGTTATCCATGTGGTGATTTGGTGTTTTTCTATCTCTTGTGTAGCAAATTTTAATGGCTCACGATAGTCATCTCCTTTGCAGAACTGTTTCCATTGGCAGAGGATGGCATTTTGAGCTTTTAGGTATTGGAGTTGGCAGTATGGGGTACTATAAATAACTCTACTCATTTTACTTCCTTCAATATAAAATCCAATTGCTCAAAATAACGCCTTTTTAAATCACTAAACTCAGGACATTTCATAAAAAGAGGCGTAGCAAAGCAGGTATTAAAAAGTGTCGTGTAGATAAAATCTTGCCTCTCTTGTACAAGATTCAGATTGGACAATAAAGGCTTAACAATTTCAGGAAATCCACCCTCTTTATGTTTAGTATCAACCCCAAAATGCAGTATACGTTCAGCCTTACTTATGGTTATATCTTTCTTAGACATTCCTTGCAGAGCCATAGAAGCGACTATCTCCATAAAAAGATTTGGATTTTTCTCTATGGTCTTAGCCGTCTCTTCAAAAATACGATAAATAGCCTCCAAAGCATCAAGCCCCTCAATATGCATCTGCATCTCCAAACTCCAAAGCTCTATAAAATAAATCAGTACCTCTTTTTTACTCCCAAAGTAGTTAAAAAAGGTCATCTCCGATATATCTAACTCTTTAGCTATCTCTTTGACTGATATATCTGCTAAGGCTTTTGTTTTTAGTTTTTCATCGAAGGTATCAAGGATTTTTAGTTTGAGTATGGCTTGTTTTTTCTCTCTTAATGAGAGGGTGTTGATGGGCATTAGTCTTCCTAAAAGTTTATTAGTATAAAATATTTTAGTATACTATAATATTTTTACTTAAAATATTACTCTATCTATTTAGTTCAAATTAGATATTATTTTTAATATATTTAAAAGGAAGCTAATTGAATAGCTCATATAACAACATAATTAGAATAGTAATAAGCATCGTAGTTGGGGTAGGCTCATACTATTTAGCAGTAAAAATCACTAACTCTTTGAACATTTTGATTACAGGAGCGTGGTCATGGTTAGCAAATATTCTCTTGTTTCCTCTCTATCTTATCTATTTTATACCTATTATCTCTTTGATTTTTGTCTTCTCGTGGAATGTAATAAATTATGCTTTAATAAAGAGCAATATCATCAAAGAAGAAGTAGAGAAAGAGAGTTTAATCTCTAAGCCAAGTACTATTATGACCGTTGTTAAAAATACATTAATATGGACAACTATATCAATTGTGACTCTGTATCTTCTACAATTCTCTTTGATGTCTCGACTTGGAAACTCTATGGCGAAGACTATGAACAAAAACTATGAAAAGTCATTTCATACAACATCGTATACCAATGATTTTAATGACAGTAGAATTATATTTTACAAGAGTGAAATAGAGAAAAGTAGCAAAGCCTATATAGACGCAAATAACGATTATGCTCTTTTTAAAGCTTTTACACAAAAAGAGATAGGCTTAAAGTGCATAAGAGTACTACTTACAAAACATACCAATAGCAATAATGTCTATAAACTAAGTAGTGCTTTTGATAAAAACAGTAGAAACAAATATGCTCAAACAAAATCTTTAATAGCTAAATATAGAAACAATGACAATAGATTTAAAAATAGAGAAGGCTACTATAGAAGTAACATAGTAGACCCATTTTCAAGATTTTTAGATACAAATATGCCTAATAGTTGTGAGAAAAAAGTCCCTGTAGAGAAGATGTATCGGTTATTTCTACCTGAATATATAGAGAAAAGGGAGATAGAAATAGCCAACTATCAAACAGGTTTAACCTCAAATAACTCAAACTATATAAACAAAAAGATAGACGATTTAACCTCTCGGATTGATAGTATTCGTGTTAATGAGGGGATTTAGTATTATTTCAACTTTCAAAAAACAGAGTAGAGTTACAATATGCACAAATATAGAGTTTACCTCTCTTTAGAATATGCTTTGCTCCACAACTTTGGCATTTTGGTACAAATTTCAGTTGATTAACATCATCTCTAAAATCATATTTTTTTAACTTATTATTCTCTTCTTCTAAAATATATGTATTGCTACTGTGTCTCTCTTTTTGTTCAAGTATAATTTTTTCAAGAGCCTCTTTGCACTCTTCAAATCTATTATTGCTAAAGAGTGTAAATCCTACAGTATATCTGTTACCTATAAATCTATATTTATCCCAATATCCCCTAAGAGGTTGCTCTTCTTCCTCAATATGAAAATAGAGATAACCATTGGTTAAATAGGCTTTGCGAAAGAGAATAGACTTTATTTGTAAAATATCTATCTCTAAAAATCTTTTTTGCTCTCTATTCAGAAACATTGAGAGCGTTGCTACAAAGCCTTCACGCACTATAAAGATTTTATCTTTTGTAATTTTGATTTTACCGTCCCAACCTCTATATGACATATCTTATCTCCTAAGTCTAATTTTTAATTACTCTACCCCTCCAACAACCACTTCCACATAGGAACAACCACTATCTTTTTACCCTCTATCTCAATAGTCTCATCTCTATTAGCTGTAACCAAATAGGAGCTATCAAGTTTAAAATACACCATTCCCTCAAGTAGAGCCTTAACCTCTCTTTGTAGCGTCTTTTCATCTTCAATAGCATAAGAGACATTGACCAAATACTCTTTGTCCTCTTTCATATACAAATCTACCTCTTGGGTCTGTTTAAAGTAGTAAACCTCTCTACTTTTTCTACGCAGGTGCAAAAATGCCATATTTTCATAGAGTTTAGAGTAGTCATCAGATATAGAAATAGAGAAAAGCTTTTTAAAGCCATTATCAATCGCATAGAGTTTTTTAGGGTTTCGTTGCTCCTCTCGTACCGAGTTTCTATAGATAGGCGTGGTAAAGACAGTATATGCCTCTTGCAGATAGGAGATATAATCCATTAGTGTGTCTTTGCCTATTTTATACCCTTGTGATTTGTATTCATTGTAGAGTTTATTTATGCTCACTAGCGTTCCCATATTGACAAACATATATTTAATTAGGTGCTTTAGTAGGCTTTGGTTTCGTATGGTGTAACGCTCTACCACATCTTTATAGACAATCAAATCAAGATAATCTTTTAAAATACGTTTCTGCACATCAGGTCTCTCATCAAAAGTCTCTGCAAATCCACCATCTACCAAGTAACTATTGAAAGCATTTTGAATGTAGCTAACGCTCTTAGAGGAGTAGAGGTTAATCTCTATCTCTTTGTACCTTAAATACTCTCTAAAAGAGAAGGGAAAAATCTCATAAGTAATGGTTCGTCCACGAAGTGAAGTTGCTATCTCACTAGAGAGTAGTTTAGAAGATGCTCCTGTAATAAAAATCTGAACATTCTCGGTATCATCAATACGTCTAATGTACCTCTCCCACCCCTTAATATTTTGTACCTCATCTAAAAAGAGATAGACTTTTTCATCTCGTTTGTGTGGGTAGAGTTCATAATACCCTTCTAAAAGTCCATCTAAATCTTTTAATCCAATAGGATAGAGCCTATCATCTTCAAAGTTAATATAGACAATATTTTTACCATCACCTCTTTGACGTAACTGCTCAATCAATGAGAATAGAACATAGGTCTTACCACTACGACGTACTCCAATAAGTGAGACTATCTTTTTAGTATCTAATGGTACATCATATTCACGTGGCACAATACGCCCAAACTTGCGTTCTTGAAAGTTAATAATGAGTTTTTTAAAGGTCTCTTTCATTTTTATCCTTTTATACTAGTATGATTATATCATTTTTTGTACTAGTATACAAGTATAAAAGCTTAAATCTTCTTTATCTTATACTCACTTATCACATTATATACTACTTTGCTATAGATTGTTTAGCAATAGTTTTAGCACTTTTTAGCTTATCCCATACAATCCGTTATAATCAGAAGCTCATTTTTTCATGATATTGTACCTCAAAGTTTATGATAAGTTATGATATAATTTTTTATGTTTAAAAATATCATAATACTAATCATACTAGCTTCAATTATATATGCTTTAACCTACTTTTATAAACAAAGTAAATTAGAGTTAACTCCAAATATGGTGACTCTTAAAGTAGAAACAAATGACTTTAACTTCCCATATAGTAAGAGAAAAAAAGAGTCTCAGATATTTTCTAATGTAGATGTTGAACAGTATATTTTGACAAGTGGAGAAGAGAGACTATTTTTTGAACAAGCAACAATTAAAGGCTTGTATGAGTTTAACTATAGTCCAAAAGAGATTATTAATAGACTTTTTGATGTAAAAGAGAGTAACTCAATATTTACTAAAAATGGTTTAGAGGCGTTGCAGTTAACTCTGCCAAATAATCAGAAGATTAATATGTTTATGCTACAAAATGATAATAAAGAGCTTCGACTCTTTTATGGATTATCCGATAAAGCATTCTCTAAGAGTATAGAGAATTTAGTAGGTAAGAAAGTTAGTCCTATAGAGGCTACTAAACTAACAAAACCAATTAGTTTATGGAGTACTAAAGTTAATAATATTGATGGGATTATCTCCTCTATTGATTATTAAATCCCAAAATGGTTTATAGCTCCATGACCTTTGCCTAAGTACTTATCTTTCCCATCAATAAGGGCTTGGTTAAGGTAGCTACACGCTTTAATGGTTGCCTCCTCTAAACTCTCTCCTAAAGCAATATATGTTGCAATGGCTGATGACAAACTACAACCTGTCCCATGGGTATTAATGGTATCTACAGCTTGATTTTGAATGGTGGTTATCTCTTTGGTTTGGTAATTGTATAGAGTATCGGTCATAAGGTCTGTAAACTCTAGGTGACCACCCTTTAGCAAGACAGAGGTTTTGTACTTTTCTCCTAACTCTCTAGCTGAACTTTTTACATTTTTTAACTCTATAGACTTTTCCAAAAGTAGTTCAGCCTCTGGAGTATTTGGAGTCATTAGCAATACAGATGGAAGAAATGCTTTGAGACTATCTATAGCATTTTGGTTGAGTAGGGCATCGCCTGATGAGGCTATCATAACAGGGTCTAAGATAATATTTTTGATTTTGTATTTGGCTAGAGTCTCTTTTACTGCCTCTATAACTTCGCTAGAGTGTAACATTCCAATTTTGACAGCACCAAACTCAATATCATCTAAAACAGCTTCTAGTTGTTGAACAATATGAGGTATAGGAATTGGGTGAATATCTCTTACCTCTTGGGTATTTTGTGCTGTTGTTGCAGTAATTACCGATGCACCATAAGCTCCATTGGCAGAGATAGTTTTAATGTCAGCTTGAATACCTGCTCCACCACTTGAGTCTGAACCTGCTATGGTTAGAACGCTTTTGTAAGGGGTTTGTTTCATAATAGATTTACTTTTTTCGTATCATATCCAATTTAGTCTAAAATAAACTTCTTGCAAAACTCTTTGGAATCGGAGACTTTAGTCCCGAATAAAGCGAGGCTCAGTACTTTGCACTCTCTGTGAGAAAGCCATCGGTTCCTAGTTTTGCAAGATGTCTAATCTATAGATATTATATTAGTCCATAATAATTCCAATTTTTAACCAATAATCAAAACCTATACAGAACAGTAGCCCCATAAATAGGCTCAGAGACAACACCAACACCATCGCTATAGTTTAAGACTATGTCTAAAGAGTCTTTCCCATCAACAATCTTAGAGATACCAAGCGAGAGAGATGCTCCTACGTTATAGTTGTCATTTATAGCCATACCAACTGTTCCAAAAGGTTTCCAACCATGGTTAAAGCTATCTTGCCTAGATGTTCCAACACTAGCCGATACTCCAAACTCTGAAAAGTCTTGGGCAATAGTTGTTGTGAACGTATTGTGTGAGAGGTAGCTGTTAAAGTGAATATCTGGGTAACCAAAACGTAAAGTGTAGTTAGCACTAAGTTGTGTACTCTCTCCCTCTCCTAAAAAATCTCCATTCTGTTTAAAGTAGTGACTCTTTTGGTGTAAGAAACTAAGGCTTACTCGTTGGTTAATGGTAGCTAATATATTTACTCCTAAGGCATTTTCCATTCCATTACGCTCCAAAAGAGGGGTTACTTCACTTTTATTGTGATATTTACTATTTAGAGTAACTTGAAAAGGGTAAAGGTTATATCCTATATTGAGTCTACTACTTATAAAATCATTATGGCTACTGTTATAGGCTAGAGCAAAGTCCCAAAGGAGTTTAGAGTTACTATTTTTTAAAGTAACTTCAACACTCTTATCTGTCTTGTTTGCTTGTTTAGTAGAGCTATACTTCTCTTTGGTTAATGTTATATTGGCTTTTAGACTTTGGTATAGTCGCCATTGATAGGTAAACGACTCTTCTTTTACATCTAACTGTGAGTTCAGATGTTTTCTCTTTACTTTAGCAATAAAATGAATATGTTCATCACTATTTATCTTCTCATAGGCTTCATTAAGTAGAGAAAATTGAGCTAAACGGACATCTTTTATAAGCTTTTGGTACTCTTTGCTATGAGGGTTCTCTCTAAGTAGCTGTTGACTCCAACGCTGTGCAAGAGAGAGCAGTTTTAGTTGCATAGCAGAGACTACTGCAACTAATCCTACCTTTTTTTGAAGTTGACTATCTTGTTTTAATAATGATAATTCCTGTTTTATTTTTCTTTTAAAACTTGGGTGAGTCTTTAGATTGTCAAGTAGTAACCAAAGATATGACTGATGAGTTGCTACACGTTTTGGAGCTAACTTAAATGCTTTTTCATAAGCCTTTAGTGCAAGAGTAGTTTTTTTTGCTTGAACATAGTAGTTTGCAAGAAGTAGTTGGTAACCAATATTATGACTAAGTTCTTTTTTCTCTTTTGCTTTGAGACTGTTTAGAGTCTTTTTAAACTTTTTAAAATCTTTTTTATCAGTTAAATAGTAAAGAAGTGCTAGTAGGTTGTTACTGTTGTGGGTTGCTTTCCATGCTCTTAGGTATAGATAATCTACCTTTTTCCCTCTATTTAATCCTTTGTCTAAAGCTATTAGTCTCTCATAGCCTGTAGAGTTGAGTTGCTGTTTTTCCTCAAATTTCCAAAGTGTTTTATATAGGTATGAGTAGTCTTTTTGTTGCCATGCAAGATCAATTAATAGTCGTCTTTTTTTGAGCTTCTTATGTTTATATAACTCTTTTGTAAGTTGATAAGCTTTAAAAAAATGTTTACTTGCTAAATTTCGTTGAATAGTAACTAATTGTAAAGAGGAGTTAATACCATATCTTTTTTTATAGTCTTGATATAGTCTAAGTCCTTTATTGACATGGTTATTATTAAATGTAAAACGTATAGTTGCACTATAAACCTCCTTGTTTTTAACCTTTTTTAAAAGTGTAGAGAAGTAATCTTCTGCTTTATCTATTTCTCCTGTATAGTCAAAATATGTTGAAAGTTTTTCAACAAAGCTATAATTACCTTGTTCTATTTTCTTTTTATAGATTTGCCCTAAAATATTGTAAGTATTATTAATATTGCTATACTCTAAAAGATACTTTTCATATTTGCTATCTTTATATTTTTTATAGCCTTCAATATTGAGATTAGTTACCTTTTTTATCTCTCCTAACCACGTTGCAATTTGAATACTTTTGTCAAGATATTTCTGTTTTTTAAATGACTCTTGTGCATAACTTGATATAGCTAAGGCAGGTTCTAACTTTGAATCATATATAAGAGCTTTTAGTGCTAAATCAATACTCTTCTCATCAAACTTTGAAGCATACTCCTCAAATAGACTTTGAGAGAAGTAACTAGCTTCACTTAGTCGTCCTTGTTGTAGAAGAGTATTTATAATGGAGTATATATCAGAACTATCTATATTATTGTTCTCTATAAACTCCTCTATAAGACGTACTGTAGAGATTTTTACACCACTTTTATTTTGTCCAAGAATATATAAGCTTGTGTAGAAGTATCTACTTCTATCTTCTTGGTTTTTAGCATTTAAAAATAGTTTTTCTACTTCATTATAGGCTCGTTCAAACTCTTTATGCTCAATCAAAGAGTTAATAGCATAATCTTGTAGTTTTTTATCTATCTCTTTATAATCAAGTAGATTAATTAGATGCCTATAGGCATCTTCTTTATACCCTAAATTAACTGCTAGGTAATAGCTTATCTTCTCTAACTCATAATCTATAAGTTCAGGTTTCTCTTTCATTAAGCTTTGTAGAGATATATATTTAAGGTAACTATAGTCAATATTTGTTGACTCTGCATAGAAAAAGAGATTATCTCTTGCTCCTTTAGTAAACTTATAATATCTAAGTAACATCTCTTTAAGCTCTTTTAGAGCTTTTGGGGTTGGGTTTTGAAAATATAAATCTTTTTTAAGTAGATACTCTATCTTATAGAGTTTAGTTAGTAGCTTTTTATCTTTTGTCTTTTTTATTAGCTCACTATTAAGTTTTAATGCTTTTTTACTCTTTCCCATATAGTCATATTTTTCAACAAGTAACATCTTTAGTTTATCGTTATCAGGGTGATAGAGCAACAAGCTCTCTAGGTAGTTAATAGAGAGATTGGTGTGTCCTTTAGAACTCTGTAAAAATGCTTCAATATCATCTTTTGGAAAGAGCAGATATAGTACAAATGCAAAGACAACAACAATCCCCATAATCTCTTTGAGTGAGAGTATAGAGGTGCTGGTATCATGGTTATTTACACTTGAATACAACTGTTGCCCCTTTTTTACTCTTGGAACTTAGCGAGAGTATGTTATGTCTTTTTCTACTTTTTATTGCAATATTAGTTTTAAAACTACACCCTTTTGGAAGGTAAAAGTTTGCCTCTATTGGCATATTTGCTTTAAGTTCAAAATGGTTTTTTGATACTTTTTTTACCCAACCATTAGAGTCAATAAGGTAAGGTAATAAGGTTTTTTTAGCTAAGATAATTTTGTACTCTCCACTACTGTCTAAAGTAACATAAGTGGAGTTGTTATCAAAGTTAAAACCTGCTACCCCTTTGCTTCTTCTCATATCAATAGAGACTCTTTTGTCAAATCGAACGGTACGTAAAAAACCACTATTGCGTACCTCATATCCACCTTTAATCTTTGCAATAGCAGTTCGGTAGAAACCTCGTCCTTTTTTAATATATTGAGAGGTATAGAGTTTAGATGTTTTCTGTTTTAGTACCCACTCATAGACCTCTTTTAGAGCATTTAGTGAAGATAGTTTAGAACCAGAGTAGTAGTGATAGTAGAGGTCAATCGGTTTAAGTCTATATGGCTTGTTGGTCATTTTATAGGTTTCGATGACATTTCTAAATCCCCAAAATGGTCCTAACCAATCGTTAGTATAGACATTTTCATCTTGTTGACCTGTATAGATTTGCCAATAATCCCCACGCTCTATCCCAAAAGGGGCAATATAGGCAAGAGTTGGGTTCTTTTTTTGTATGGTTGTGTCTCCCCCATTAAGGCTAAGAATCCCTTCTCTCTCAATATAGGCTAAAATCTCTTTTGTAGGTTGACAATCTCCTGACCAAAAGAGAAGTTTCTCTTTTCGTTTACTTTTTGGAGCTAATGAGAGTGCATAGTTAATGCTTCCTATTGTCTCTTTTTTTAAAGAGAAGTAGTAGCCTTTAATAGGAAGATGAAAATGCTTTCCTACCTTTGGTGACCTATTTTTAGGTAGTACCACCTTTGCCCAAAAAAATGGGTGAGAGTAGGTATGACTTGCAGGTTCAATCCAAGGCAGAGCATAAAGTTCTCGTATATCTTTTCTTAATCTTTTGGTTAGTTTTGGAAAAATCTCTTCTATCTCCCCTTCAATAATAGAGACACTTTGAGGTATTTTATATTTTTTAAAAATAGGCTTCATAAGATACTCAATAGAGAGTCTATCCATATTCATACGAACACGCTCAATAGAACCATCACCATCAATATGCACAAAGAGTATTCGTCTACCTGCCTCTGTAGTTGGGTCAGGCATAGGAATATCCTCTAAGCGTAGAGCCTCTTTTAGAAACTTAAAAGGGTTAATACTCCAGTAGTTAGTGTTGTCAATATCTGTTAAGAAACTACTACTAAGAGCATATCCTCCCCAAGGGGTAATGGCTATGGGTTGGCTCTTTTGTCCATTTGGGTAAGTTGTCTCTACAATGGCTTTTGAGTTTGAACCTCTAATAAGTGTTGACTCAAAATCAACCGAAGCAGGTATCTCATAAGGTTTATAGCCATGATGATATTTGGTTTTGACATTTGAACTAAGTCTATTTCTGTTTTTCTCTACATTTAATCCAAAACTTTTTAGATTTTGGTTATTTTGGTCAAAGATAAAGCTATTAAAGAAGAGTATCTTTACTCCTTTTGCTTTAACTCTTTTACTCCACTCATAGATTTTATTATCATTTTTAGTCTGCCCATTTGACCAAACTATTACAGCATGGTATCGGTCTTTAACACTTTTAGGAAGCTCTTGAGTAGATATATCATAAAGCTTAGGAATATACCCAAAATGCTCAATAGGCATAGAGATAGAGAGGTGAACATCGGAGTAGATAGAGTTATGCTCTTTAAAAGCAGAGGCGTTAAACAGTATAAGTATATTTCGTCGAATACGCTCTACTTCACATTCACCTTGCTCTTGTAAAAGTCCATCAGTTACATAAGGAGTAATACCAAGCTTTTTAATCTTTTTAGCTATTGCTACTCTCTCTTTAGTTGAACCATTACTATAGTCAATAGAGATAGCATCTAAACCATACTTTTTTACCTTTTTAAGTTGAGATAAAAGCCACTTATGGTCAGATTTAGGGACATTAATATAGCTTTTAGTAGCATGGTCATAACGAGATATTAGACTCTCAGCAACTACAGCAGATATATCATTGTGAATCTTATCTAGTAGTTCAAAACCACGATTTAAAATAAGTTTTGATTTTGGATACTTTTTATGAAGTCTATGAACAATCTCAATTAATGCTTTTTGTTGCTCCTTAAAGAGCTTTTTATCTTTTGCCGTTACATGGTAAGCGTCCATTGTATCTAAAAAGAAGTTTCTGTAGCCCTTTTTATATAGTAAATCAACACGTCTAAATATGAACTCTTGATACTCTTTATTAGATAAATCAGCAACAAGAGAGTTCCATGTCTTGTTTTTAGATATAATCCACGATTTTTTATAGGAGATTTTAGCATTTCTCCATGGTTCAATCTCTCCTATACTTACATAGGCTACCATTTTCTTTGGATAACGAATAGCATAAATATTATCTATAGTATCAGCCTCCACCACTACTTTGTCGTAAAAATTAATAAAAGTATCATCAATATTTTTACTATAGATAAACGCATAACGATTGTCGGCAAAAAGTCCTGAGAGGAGTAGTAAAAGGAGTACTACAACTCTATTGCAACATAAATGTTTGATAGTCTAACTCCTGTAAAATTTTGTTTAATGTACGAATAGAACTTACAAATAGAATAAGTAGTGCAACACTATAGCCATAACCATAAAAGTAAGGTCCAAGCTGAATGCTTACCCATGTAAGTATTGCATTGAGAAGAACAAAAGCTAAAGTATAAAATAGTGCCTCTTTTTGTCTGTCAAGATAATAGAGATAAGCTAAAATAGACATAAATCCAAGCTGTAATTGAACTCCAATAACATCTACATAGAAGAGGGGTAAGTAGAGTTTTGGTAGTACAAATAATTCAAAAAGTGTCTCTGCACTTAAAAATAGCAAGATGTTGAACATTCCTTGAACAAAGAGAACCTCTTGAATTGAGCGTTTGACGGCATCTATCATCTGTTGTTTATAGTACTTAATTTGGCTCAAGGCACTATGTTTATTAATGGCACGGTAGAACTTTGAATAAGATTTAGCAAAATCTACCTCTAATCTAAAGAAAAATATAGCCATACCAGGAATAATTGATAGATAGGCTAAAAATATAGGAAAATCATAAACCATAGAGGCGTGAAGTTTACCAATAACTACATATCCTACAATAGGAGAGAACCAAAATATAACTTTGTCTATCCATATAGCGATATTATAAAACATTCCCGATAAACCAAGTCTCCAATAAAATTTACCATAGGTGTTTTGAAAAGTATCGAAACGAATAAAGTGTTTGTTGGCTTTATTGTAAGATGGGTAGTAGTATATAATCCCTAAAAATAGTAAAATAAATAGTAGAGAATTTCCAATAATAAAAGCTATAAGAAGTCCCAAAATCCCAAAATCTTTAAGTAAATATGCAACAAGATAGATAAGTGCATACCCAGCAAGGTAAAATAGAATAACCTGTTTATAGAGCTTTAAACTTGCAGCTAAGATATTGGCTATCCAGACACATGAGAGAACAACAAAGAGTGTTATATATAATAAAATAAAAAAATTACTCTGCTCCTCAAAAAGAAAAATAGCTAAAGGTAGAGAGATAATTAACCCTCCAATAATAGTAAATATAATCATTCCTAAAAAATTAGGTAAGATAAGATAGTGCTTTTTCTCATACATTCTATCAGCAATAAAACGTGTAAAAGGAAGCTGAAAAAAGCCTGTATAGACAGAGCTTAGTGCCAAAGCAGAGACATAGGTAACCGAAGCTTTTAGCATGGTTTGAGTAGGGTCTTGGGTATGGTAGAGGTAGATATTGGCAAGACCAATACCCAAAATAATAATCATCGAGATAACCCAAGGACCAGAACTTAAAATTGCTGAGTATCCAAATGTTTTAAATACAGCAGTTAAGGTTCTCTCTTTTAAAATCTGTTTTAGTTCAAAACCTATTCCTGCCATAAACTACCTTAACCCCCTATAAAATTAATATCTCTATTTTATAGAGTTAGACTTAACTTTTTAATAAAATTTTAGCTACTTATTTATATGTAGAGTTTTTTCAAAGCTTTGTAACATTGAGTGTAGAAAGATACCCTATTTATATTTCTAAATAACATAAAAAAATAAGAAAAGTAGTCAGCAATGAGAACTACTAATGAGATAATCAGCTAATATTTTGTTTTTGATTGGTGGTTTTTTAGTTGCCATCTTAAAACCCTTTGCACTTATGAACCTTTAAAGCTTCAACGGTTAAACGTAACTCTTTTTCAAAGATTGGATATTTAAAATCATCTTTAGGAGTAACTTTTAACGCTCTTAACAACTCGTGATAATTGGCTAACTCTGTTTTACACTCAAACGGCTCTACAATAATCACCCCTTGTTTAGCATGAGCCATAATAGGCACAAATAGAGCCATTAAGCCACCTATAACCAAAATAAAGCCCATCAATGAAAAGAAGAGGTTTAACGCTCCGTTTTTCTTCTTTTGTGGTTGTGTTGCTTGTTTGGTTGTTGCTTTAGTGTTGGTTTTTGCTGTTTTTTTTGTTATCATCCTTTTGTCCTTTCAAACATTTTTAAGTGAATTGGATAAGTTAAAGGTGGTGATTGGTAGTCGTACCTTTAGCAACTCTTTTAAATCGGTAGAGTATAGCGTCTAAAATCAGATTGTTTAAATCTCTCTAAACTCTCAACGCCGTTAAACTGCTTCTTACTCTCATAATTATTCATGAACCGATTATCTATCAGGCTGTTTAGTTGGTAGATGAGAAAACCCTAACCCACTATAGGGCTAAGGGTAGCTTTACTTTTTGTTTCTGTGTTACTCTGAATGTGTTTTATGAGGCTTCTTAGTTGTAGCCTTTTAAGGGTGCTTTACTCTTATGATATTGGCATATAAATATAACTATTGATGAGGTATAAAAAAGAAGAAAGATTAAAATAAAAAAAAGATTGAACTGCTGTTGAGTCTGTTTACTTGGTCATGGTTGAGTGTTGAGAGAAAGTTAGTGTTAAATAATATCCCAAGCATTAGTTTTACGCCATTCATAAATATTTTTTCTTCCTCTTTTAGCTCTAAGCTTTTTTAGAAATTTAACATATTTTCTCATACCTTTTGTTTTTGCTCTGTACTGTTTGGCTCTTGTAAAACTTTGCTTATTCATAACTATACTAAATTAATCTCTACACGCTTGTTAAAGGCTTTAGCTAACTTATCAATAAAATCAATACCAATGTTAACCGTTCCATTCTCAATACGGCTTATAACGGCTTGTGTGGTATTAAGCTTTTCAGCTAGTTGAGCTTGTGAGAGGTTGTAGCTATTTCTTATCTTGATAAGCTGTTTAATTACTGCATATCTAAGCTCTAGGTTATCCCACTCTTTTTTAAACTCTTCATCTTGTAATTTTTCGTTTAAATGTTTTCTAAAATCACTCATTGTTTAGTACCTCTTTCATTCTTGTTTTAGCTAACTCAATCTCTTTTTTAGGGGTTTTTTGAGTCTTTTTAACAAAACCATTTAGCATAATAAACTCTTGACCTGTATAGGCAAAATAGATAATTCTATAAATCCCTTTTTGGTCTTTGATTCTTAACTCATATAATTTATCTTCTAATGGCTTCACATAGGGGGCTTTTAGATTGATATTAAAATCTTCTAACAACTCAAAGGCTCTAAATATCTTAAGTTGTAGTTTCACTTCTAAAGTATCAATCCACTCTTTAACGGGTTGTTTACCCATTTCATCTGTAAAGTAATTTACTGACCATTTCATAAAAGTATTATATCTAATAAGATATAAATATACAAGATAGGTTTAAAAGCCATTCTAAGCCCTTTTAGCTCTTCAAGTGATACAGAACTCAAAGAAAAGGCTTATACTATTCTCTTTCACGATTTGTAAACTCTAAAGAACAATCATTACATTTATAATAAAGAACTGTTCTATAAAAGGCTTGATTATCTTTATATCTGTAGTCTCGTGTACCATCAAGTTTTTGATGTTGATACCCTGTTATTATATTTTCTTTTTTTAATAAAGAAATATCAGGAGACATACAATCTTTACATCTTCCATATTCCTTATTTATTAATGGTTTCTCTAAATTCTTTTTTTGCTTTTGTTGTAAATAAATCCAATATACAAGCCAAATAATAAATGGTATAGCTATGATTGAAAAAAGTAATTCCACTCTTCCATACTCTAAAACCATACCTACAATTAAACTATATCCAATTAAAAAGAATACCTCTCTACTAACAAAAATTGAAATGGTATAAAAGAGTACAGCAATTCTAATTTTAAAAATCACAAAAATTTAGCTATAATACAAACCAACAAATAAAAACAGAAAATCAGAGCATGAATAAGAAAATATTTAAAAATTTCTGATTATAACGGATTGTGTGGGCTACCCCTATAACCATTCCGAGAAGCAGAAATCAATAAATTATGAAGCCAATTATCATGATAACGAAATCCATTTAATCGTTCAGCAGGAGAGAGCTTTCCATT
>JALVXC010000038.1 GCA_027038275.1 Campylobacteraceae bacterium
ATTAATATTTTAGGTGTTTTAGGAGAGACAGATTTAAATGTTTCAGCTTATACTTTTGATGGAAGATATGGAGAGTATAGTGGTAACCCTATTAATTTAAATTCTGGACAAGATAATGAACTAGATATCTGTATTGTGATTGGCGAGGGAAATTCATCTTTAACAGGTGTAGTGGAAGAGGTTGGAACAGATAGTAAATTGAAAGATGTCAAGGTACTATTAAAGCTTAATGGACAAGTTATTCAAGAAACAAAAACAGATAGTAGTGGAACATATACTTTCAATAAGTTAAGTAACGGTTTACTTTACAGTTTAGAATATAACAAAGAGAATTATCAATCTATTTCTTATACTAATATTGAAGTAGATGAAAATCAGTTAAAGTATTTAGAGGTTGTGAAAATGACTCAAGAAGGTACTGTCGCTGTAGGTACAGTATCTGGTAAAATTACAAATGCTTTAAATGGAGTTGGAATAGATAGTGCAACTTTAAAAATAAGAGAAGGAACAAATAATAAAAATGGTGTGGTTGTTACTCAAACTCAAACATCTAGTTCAGGAGAGTATTCAATTACATTGTCACCAAATACTTATACTGTTGAAGTTATTAAAAATGGGTTTATTGTATCTTATTTTACAATTGTTTCAATTTCATCAGAAACAACTTCTAATCAAAACTTTTCAATCTCTCCTGTTGTTGCAGAAGGAGATACAAGAATTGTAATAACTTGGGGAGTTTCACCTAGAGATTTAGATAGTCATCTTGTTCGTAAAACAGATGGTTCTATCGATTATCATGTTTATTATGCTTCACCACAAGGTATTGATGCTAATTTAGACCATGATGATATAGACAGTTATGGACCTGAAACAATAACTATTAACAACCCTAATGCAAATAGTGTTTATACATATTATGTACATAATTTTTCAGGTGAAAATGGATTAAATAGTTCAGGTGCAAAAGTAAATGTAGCTTTCAATAATGTACAAAGAACATTTAATGTTCCTAATGAAGATGGTATCTATTGGAAGGTATTTGAAATAGTCAATAATGTCATTATTCCTTGTAGTTCTAATTGTGTTCAATATTCAGTAAATAGTAATATTGTTCGATAAATGACCACATAGGTTACTTATCGCTCCCCTCATTCTTGAATGGGAGGGAGTGTATCTATTTTACTCCACTCTAACCCTAACCCCTCTCGAATGACTTCTAAACTCAGGTACTTAGTAGTAATACCATTTCAAAAATCCCCTATTTTCCAAACTTTAGCAAAAATCAAATAAAAAAATGATTATGGCAAAACATCTATTTTTTAATACAAAATTTTCACTAATAGAGGCGTTTGATAATGAGGTTTCAAATTAGTGATTTATTAGATTCAATAGTTAATTTTTTACTTTTTTGTTAACAAACAAAACAACAAAACAAAATATTTTAAATTGTTTTTTGTTTTAAGTTTAAACTAATTAAAAATGTAATATTTTAGAATGGAAAAGCTTATAAATTTAACTAAAAAAAGGAAAGCGAATGGAAAAATTTAACAAAAAGCTAAGAGCTATTTTGTTGCTAATAGGTATAGTAGCATTTACAATCCCTACTTTTGCAACAACAGCAGATGCAGGGGCAGACAAAACACTTAATATTACTCCTAGTAAAAAAGCTGTCTATTTAAAAGGCACAGGAACAGGAAATGCACCTTTGACCTATAAGTGGTATGAGGATGATAAGTATATTGGACCTCATGCAAATCGTTGGTATGTCATTACTCAAAGTGGTGAACATAATATCACTTTAGTTGTAAGAGATGCTAATGGTATTACAGCTACAGATACAATGGTAGTAACAGTGAACAAAGTAACAGCTAATGCAGGAGAAGACCAAGAGAGTAACTCTACATTAGTTCATTTAAATGGTTCAGGAACAGGGAAAGCTCCTTTGAAATATAAGTGGTATGAAAAGGGTCATTTTATTGGAGAAGGGCAAAGTTATGATTATAATATTTCTCAAAATGGTCAACATGAGATTACTTTAGTTGTAACAGATGCTAATGGAGCTAAGGCTACAGATAAAGTAATAGTTACTATAAATAGTGGAGTAGATACACCATTAACAGCTAATGCAGGACCAGATAAAACACTTAATATTACACCGAGTAATAGAGCAATCCATTTAAAAGGTTCAGGAACAGGAAAAGCTCCTTTGACTTATAAATGGTATGAAAGTGGTAAGTTTATTGGAACAGGTGTTAGTCGTTGGTATGGCATTACTAAAAATGGTCAACATGAGATTACTTTAGTTGTATCTGATGTTGATGGGAATGAAGCTAATGATACGATGATAGTTACTGTAAATAATGGTGTACCAGTTGTAACAGCTGATGCAGGACCAGACAAAATACTTAATATTAGACCTAGTCATAAATCAGTTTATTTAAAAGGTTCAGGAACAGGAGTAGCACCTTTAACTTATAGATGGAATGAGAATAATCATTATATTGGTAAGGGTTCACGCCGTTGGTATCGTATTACTCAAAATGGTGAACATGAGATTACTTTGACTGTAACAGATGCTAATGGTAATGAAGCTAAAGATACTATGATAGTTACTGTATATAATGGAGAAGACCCATTAGATACTACTAAACCTGTTATCACACTTCTTGGAGATGAAAACGTAACTCTAACTGTAGGAGATACATATATTGATGCAGGTGCAACAGCTACTGATGATGTAGATGGAGATATTACTGCTAATATAAAAACTACTTCAGATGTTAATACAAGTGCAGAAGGAATCTATACTGTTACTTATGAAGTTAGTGATTTAGCAGGAAATGATGCTGATGTGGTGACAAGAAGAGTAATGGTAAATGCAAAGCCAGGAAGTAGAATTATTAAAAAAACAGGAGAGACTAGCAGTGGATACTATCCAGATATTTATTACCAAAAAGGTGCAACACCATCTTATAGTAGAGATGACAATAAAAGCATAGTTATTGACCATGTTACTAATCTTCAATGGCAAGATAATGATAACGTAGGAGGTGCATCAAACCTTGATGAAGCAAAAAATTATTGTAGCAATCTTAATTTAGGTGGATATAATGATTGGCGATTACCTACAATAACAGAGTTATTAGATATTACGCAATATAATAATGATGGAGGACTCTATCTTGCACCATCTGAATTTAAAAATCCTACTTTTTATAGTTCTGATTATATAGCATCATCATCTGTAGATTACAATGGTAATGTTTTACATAGTAGTTTTTTTATGGAAGGTTCAATAATAAGTAAGAGTAAAGGTATTAGTACTATTCGTTGTGTTAGAGGAGAACAAAAAGAGACTTATGGAAACTTTTCCAAAACAGGGAATATAGTTACAGACAGTACCACAGGACTACAATGGCAAGATAATGAAATCGTAGCTAAGGACTGGGGTGAAGCAGTAGATTACTGTGAATCTTTAAATCTTGATGGATATAGTGATTGGAGACTACCTAATATAAAAGAACTTATTTCACTATTAGATTATAGAGAAGATTACCCTGCAATAAGTAGAGTATTTGAGCATATATCTACAATAAGTACAGCATATAGTGATGAAACGCATCAAGAATATGAATACAGAACTAGTGATTATTGGTCATTTACTTCCAATTCATTGGCAACTGATGGGTCATGGCATATCAACTTTATGAATGGTAAAATATACCCTAGTGTTTATCTTGATAGAATAGGTCATTACGATACTCATGGTAGTAAAATGTCTAAGAATGCTGTGCGTTGTGTGAGGGCAGGACAATAAGTTTTTTGTAATTAAAAAGTTGTAATAAAAAATTAAGAGGGGTTGAGATTTGATTTTTGCCTTTTAGAGGAACAAAATCAAAATTCAATGCTTTATCCAAACCCTCTTACAATCAAAAACTATACTCATTTTTAAAATATTGCTATACCCTCTCTTATATCTGTTTCTTATTTAGTTTAAAGTATTTAAAATTATTTTTAGTTTTGCAAGATGTCTATTCTATGTTACTTTATTCGATAAAATAGAACCTACAGTATTTAGATATGATGGTTATAGATTTTATTTTTATAGTAATGAACATCTACCTGAATATATACATATAGAAAATGGAGATGGATATGCACGAGTTGTATTAAAAACCTTAGAAGTAACCGATAGCTATAATTTTAAATCAAAATAGAAGGAGCATGGTATGAGTATTTTAAAAAATAAAATCTTAATAAAATCAGTAGGATTTGGTTCAGATAGATTTTTGTTAAATTTGAGTTTACTTAGCGTGAATGGTACTAGTGCATATATTGGGGGGCTTAATCTCTATCCCCTCCCTAAAAATATAAGGACGAATCTTAGAAGGAATCTTAGCTACTCTACACCTCTCCTTAAACTTTTTAGGCATAGCCTCAGTAGAGTAGGGTGCAATAAAGATTTTATCTTCTTTAAGCTCTACAGCCCAAACTCCACCAAATACAATAGATGTCTCACTCTTTAACTCCTCTCTTTGAGAAGCAGAGAGTAGATAGCCTAGCTTTTTTAGGTATTGGTCAACAACTCTTGGTATCTGGTAGGGGTATTTGTAGGCTATGACAAAGAGTTCTTTTTGATGAAAAAGCATTTTAACTCCACTGTTTAGTGCCTCTTTATCCTCTTTTAAGTAGTTAAAACTACGTTTAATCCCCTCGCAATAGCCCTCTAAGAGTTCATTTGCAAACCTCTCTCTAAAGATATTACGCTCATAACATGGCTCAAAGTTGCTTTGGTCTACAAAGTAGCAATGGTTATTTGATTTAAGATAGTTTAGTAGCTCCTCTTTACTCTGTTGAAGTAGGGGACGAATAACTTTATACTCTTTTCGTACTGAAATCTCCTCTAACCCCATAAGCTCATGAACTCCTGCACCTTTGGTAAGTCGCATTAGAAACCACTCTAGTTGGTCATTGAGTTGGTGGGCTGTTAAGAGGTTGTCGTAGTTACTCATAAGTTTGTCAAAAAAGGCGTATCGAAAGTCACGAGCATTTTTTTCAAAGTTATTTTCAAACTTTGGAGCGTGGGCAATGTGGGCTTTTAGATTGTACTTTTTAGAGAGTTCAAGAGCGTAAGCCTCTTCATCTTTGGCTTGTTGTCGTAGACCATAGTTAACTAAAGCAATATCAAAAGAGATGTTATGTTCAAGAAGTAGAAAAAATAGAGCAGAGGAGTCACCCCCTGCTGAGAAGGCAAGAAGATTTCTTTTGCCTTTGAGTAGATTAGAGAGCTTTAACGAGAGTTCCAAGAAGTCTGTCTCCTGCTAGTTGGGTTACTTTTGCTTCATATAAAGCTCCAAAAACAATCTCTAAATCGGAAGTATCGTTAATAAGAATATCACCATCTATATCTTTTGCCCAAAGGGTTGGACGAGAAGATAAGATGTACTCATGCTCATCACTCTCACCCTCTAAGATAACGGTAATGGTTTTGTTTAACATCTTCTCTAAAGAGGCTTTGGTAGTCTCTTTTGCAATGGCTTCAAGTACCTCAATACGCTCCTCTATAACCTCCTCTTCAACAGGTTTCATGGTAAAAGCAGGTGTGGTCTCTTCGTTAGAGTAGAAAAAGACATTAAATCGGTCAAACTGAAACTCTCGCATAAAATCACAAACACGCTCAAAAGCCTCATCGCTCTCACCAGGGTGACCTGCAATAATTGAGGTTCTAATGAATGCATCTTTTTTAGATTTCATATACTCCAAAAGCTCAATGGTCTTCTTCTCTCCAAATCCACGACGCATGAGCTTTAAGATTCCATCATCAATCTGTTGAATCGGCATATCGTAGTAGGTCTCAAAAACCTTTGAGTCTGCAATAGCATCAATAAGTTTAAAAGTAGTGGTACTTGGATAGAGGTATAAGATACGAGCAACCTTCACCCCATCAATCTCCTCAACTGTTTTAATAAGCTCTACTAGACCATCTTTTAATCCCATATCTCGCCCAAAACTAGAGGAGTCTTGAGATATAAATGAGAACTCATAGAAGCCTTTAGCTACCAAAGCAGAGACCTCTTTTCTAATAGACTCTAAGGTACGAGAGTGAAGTTTTCCTTTAAATGATGGAATAGCACAAAATGAACAGCTTTGATTACACCCCTCTGCAATCTTAATATAGGCGTGAGTATTTGAGCCTGTAATGATTCGGTCAGAGTTTTCATTAGCAAGATAGACAGAAGGAGAGAAAACACTACGCTTCTCAGCAATAATCTTATCAATTTTTTCGTAGTCACCAACCCCTGTAAAGATGTCAACTTCTGGTAGGTCTCGTTGTAGTTCCTCTTGGTAACGTTCGGTTAAACAACCACTTACTACCAAGAGTGAGTCCTCTTTACGCTCTTCATGAAGATTTAAAATGGTACTAATGCTCTCCTCTTTAGCAGCATCTATAAAGCCACAAGTGTTAACAATAATAACATCGGCACTGGTTGAGTCATTGGTGATTTCATACTCGCGAAGTCGCCCAAGCATAACCTCTGAATCGACAAGGTTTTTAGTACAGCCTAGGCTTACAAGGTGTAGTTTTTTTGACAAAGTGGTTCTCCAAATGTTAAGGAATATTTTTTCGTATTGTATCTAATCCCTTAACCTATTTGGCTTTATGGTCGAAGAACTTGAACCACAAAAGTCTGTTTATGAAGATACTTCTTAACACTTTTTATATGTGAATGTGCTTGATTGTAAGATTTGTATGGACCAATAAGTACATAATCTCTATTGTATTTGTTTAAAACAATATAGTTAAATGAGGAGTGATTTAATTTACTTAAAAATGCTTTACTCGGTCTATACTTTTCAAACACAGCATATTGAAGATAAAATCCTGGTTGTGCTGATTTTGAGAAGATTTTATTGCTACTTCCTGTTTTAGAGTATCTTTTATCTACGATTCCAGAGAGTGGTTCACTTTGAACACTGCTCTTTATAGCTGTCCTATGGTCTACAATTCCTGAAATGGATTCCCCTTGTGCTTTAGGTGCTTTGTTACCCATACCTGTTTCACAACCAACTAGAAATAAGAATACAAGACCAATCAGTGCAGTTTTTTTCATATTTTCCCTTTTAGTATAAAATAAGTACCTAAAATAGATACTTGATTACTAAATGATAACTTACTCAAACTTGATAGTACTTTAGAATTGTAATTAAATGCAATATAACTTTAAAGAAAGCTACTTTAGTCTATTTTATTTTTTCTATAAACTTCTTAAAATTAATATTTAATTTTTATTTTAATTTAAAAAAATAGCTATATTACATATAACATACATACTCTTTAAGATATAATTCTTCACAATTAAGTTTCACAAGGAAAACATTATGTTGCAAACTATTCATAAAAAAATTAAAGATATTTTTGTAGATTTTCAATCTCTCTTTTTGTTTTTATCAAGGCTTACTATTGCTTATGGTTTTTTTGAACTAGCCAAAGTAAAATGGAACAATATTAGTGCTACTGCTGAGTGGTTTGGAAGTGTTAATATACCTCTTTCTACACTCAATGCCTATATAGTAGCTTCAACTGAAGCTTTAGGGGTAATACTATTAGCATTAGGACTCTTTACTAGATTTATTACTGTTCCTCTTATGATTATTGTGGCAGTTGCTATTGTAACTGTGCATCTTCCTCATGGTTTTGAAGCAATAGATAATGGTGTTGAAGTACCTCTTTACTATATGCTATTTTTATTTTTCTTTCTCTCTCATGGAGCAGGAAAGTTCTCTCTTGACCATCTAGTTTTTGGAAAGGAGAAGTGATGCAATTAAAAGAGAGCTATTTAGAGTTTACGGCACTTAGTAACTACTTTAAAGGTTTTTCATTGCTATTGATACGTATTGCTTTGGCGTATGGTTTTTATGGACCTGCATTAATGAAGTGGTCAAATATTGAGGCTACTGTTGATTGGTTTGCCTCTTTGGGTATACCTTTTCCTATCTTTAGCACATTTTTAACAGCCTCTTTTGAGGTTATGGCTGTTGTTTTGCTACTTTTGGGTTTTTTTACTAGATTTATAGCCATTCCTACTATGATAATTATGTTAGTTGCTATTTTTACAGTTCATATACAAAATGGTTTTTCAGTTGGAAATAATGGTTTTGAGATACCTCTTTACTATTTTCTATTTTTGTCTATTTTGGCTACACATGGTGCTGGAAAATTTTCAATAGATTATACATTTACAAAAAAAGAGGAGCGATAGATGCAAGAGCTATTGAACTTCTCTAAAAATGCCATCTTATCTGATTGGAATACCTTTTTCCATGTTGTTGGAATTTTGCTTCTATTGGTTTTTATTAGCATCTTTATATATGACCGATTTATTCAACGTAAAAACCAACTACTAATTAATTACCCACTGATTGGGCGTTTGCGTTATCTCTTTTATATGTTACGAAATCCTATGCGACAGTACTTTGGAGATGAGACATTTTTTGACTCGTTTGAGAAGCTCCAATGGGTTAACAATGTGGCATTGGGGAGAAATCCATATCTATCTTTTTCTCCAAGCAACCCCTATGGTAACCAAAAGATACTCTTTAAACATGCTAACTTTGTCAACGAGGTATCTGAAGTAAATGATAAGTTTTCCGTTACATTTGGAGAGAGAAGA
The DNA here is from genome assembly GCA_027038275.1 of Campylobacteraceae bacterium. GTDB lineage: Bacteria > Campylobacterota > Campylobacteria > Campylobacterales > Sulfurovaceae > UBA1140. The sequence continues at coordinate 8,673 of JALVXC010000038.1, forward strand.
GAGATTCCATTTGTTACTAAAAGTATTGTTGGACGCTCTGCTATGAGTGATGGTGCTATCTCGCCAGAGGGAACAAGAGCTTTTGCTTTGGGTGCATCAGAAGGTAACTTTCCAATTAATACAGGAGAGGGTGGGCTTACATCTAACTATTTAGCATCTTTAAATATTGAAGATTTTGACTGTAAGGAGTATTTGGAGATAAAAAAAGGTACATGGTTTGCTAGGGGGGTTTACAGACTCTTTAGACTCTTTACCAACCGTGAGATTGCCCAACGAGTCTATCGAAGAATGGTTCTTCGTCAAAAAGATAGAGGCTCATTTATATTTGATAACAAAAGACTACTCTACTTTAGAATTGATTGGAGTGCCAATTTAGACTACTTTCCAACTACTGTTCCTGCAACTCTACCTGATATTATTTTTCAGATGGGTTCAGGTTTTTATGGTGTACGAGATAATAGTGGAAAGTTTGACCCACTGCGTTACCAAAAGGCAATGCGATTTGCCAAAATGACCGAAATAAAACTAGCACAAGGAGCTAAACAGACAGGAGGAAAACTACTAGCTTCTAAAGTGAGTTATGACATAGCCTACTATCGTGGTATTCCTGCTCACCAAGACCTATTTAGTCCAAATCGTTTCCCTTATGCTACCGATATGGAGAGTCTATTTGAGTTTGTCTCAGAACTACAAGAGCTTTCAGGTAAGCCTGTTGGCTTTAAGATAGTCATCTCAGACAGAGAGAACTTTAAACTCTATGCAAAGGCTCTAAAAGATAGAAAAGAGCAGGGTAAAACTATTGCAGACTTTATAACGATAGATGGTGGAGATGGTGGTTCAGCTACAGCTCCATTGGAGATGATGACTAAAATAGGTCTGCCTATTCGTAAGGCACTTAAAATTGTAGTAGAGGTATTAGAAGAGTATGGATTAAGAGATGATATTAAAATCATAGCGGCTGAAAAGGTACTAACCCCTGATGATGTTGTTGAACTCTTATGTTATGGTGCAGATTTTATTAATATTGCAAGAGGATTTATGATTTCAGCAGGGTGCATACGTGCAAGAGAGTGCTCAGGTGCAGGTGGTAGAAACTGCCCTGTAGGTCTAGCCACTATGGACGAAGCAAAACGAAGTCGCTTTTTAGTACTTCAAAAGGCTAAAAATATTGCACGGTATCACCATGAACTTCTACATGGAGTACGCTCACTTTTGGCTGTGATGGGAAAAAGAGATGTTAGTGAACTCTCTCTAAAAGATTTTGTAAAAAGTGAGTAGTTACGATATAATAACTCAAAAATAAAAATTTGAGTTATTATGACAATAGAGTTAAAATATTATTTTAGAACCCCATAAGTACTACCATTTCCAAAAATAATTACATCATATAAACTATTGTTTGGTGCAAAGATAGCATTACCTGCTTGATGTCCATGAGAGTTTCCACTAATTTGAGGTATAAATTCACTCCATGTTTTACCCCCATCTTTAGACTCAATAGTTGTTTGTGTATTAGATATAGAGGCTAAAATTCTATCTTTATTTGTTGGGTCTATTCCCAATAAAGTTAACATACTGTTACCTTTAGCTATATTACTCTTTTTATCTATAGTTAATCCCTCACCTCTTGGTATAATTGTTTTATCTACTTTAGTTTTAATATTTACTTTTTTTAGTTTAAATGGTTTTGTATTATAAATTAGTTTTGAATAGTTTAATGCATAATCTCTTTCAACTTTTACTGTGTTGCTATCATTAAGTTTATCTATATTAGCAGTAACCAATATAGCACTTCCATTTTTATCAAATAGACCACTAAATACATACTCATCTTTATCTAGTCCAAATGCAGAATCATTATAGTTTGTAGGAAGATTATTTAATGGCATTTTAACAACACCAAACTCTGCATTGATAGCATATACATATTGACCATCACAGAAAATATCTTTAAATGAACGACTTTTCCCTGGCCAATTTGTAAACTGGACACCATTCCCCTGTCTTCTGCTATCTTTAATCTCTATGGCTTCACGTAAACTCTCATCTGTAAGGTGTTTAATGACCCATATTGAATTATAAACACCAGATTCATATCCAGCCACTATAAGTGTATCGCTCTGTTTATCATAGTATCTTCTAACTCGTACACTCTCTTCTATATACATATTAATATTTATATCATTTAATCGTTCGAACTCTAACTTTTCTTTATTAAATTTATAGATTCCTGAACGGTCTTGTGCATAAAAACTATCCTCTATCCATTGTGTCCAATAGACATCGCTTAGTATACCCCTTAGACCAGCTGTATAGTGCCAAGTTTCACCTGCATCATTAGAGAAGAAAGCAGCTGAATCCATATATGTTTGTATCATCTCTTTAGGGTTATTTGGATTAATAGCTATGTCTGTTGAGACCATATTGTCCATACCTCTGTTTTTAACACTAGACCACCAAAAAGAGACAGCATCTACTGTAGGAGTTACTTTAGTCTTATGAGTATTGTTATGAATTCCATCTTCATAAATTGCTATATCTCCATAGTACTCTTTTATCTTTCCATCATATTCTGAACTACTATTTAAGACATTGCTTGTATAAGAGTTAAAAGTTTTTCCATTGTCTTTAGAGACTTTAATTTCTGTAGTATTGGAAACATAAATTTTTCCTCCAAATGAGTATGCTGTATTAATTCCAGAGAAAGATGGAAAATAAGAAGTACCAAAAGACATTGTTCCAAACTCTTCACTTTCATCAAAAGAGGTATAAGAGCCATTATCTCTAACAGACCAATGTTCTGTATTTCTTTGTCCTAATATAAAACCTTTTGAGTAAATTTTCCCATCTACCTTTGCACTTTTTGTAACTCTCTCAAACTCTGTACTATTGTTCTCTATATCTAGTCTATAGACTACATCTTGCATAATAAGATAGAGATAAGTCCTCCCATTGGTACTATCTTTATGTTTTAAGAGTGTTCCTGATGACCTTGTAAATCTATTACCCTTTGAGGAGTGAAATCTTGCTAAATTTAGCCCTTTATAAACTCTAGTAAAATTGTATTTTCCTTTATTTATATCTCCCTTGGTATGTACATATACACCTGCTGTGTTATTTGTATCGTCATTGTCTCCATAAGCTAAAACATAAAGTTTATTTCCAATAGCTACACCATTATCTAGTGGGTAAACACCATCTTTATATTCAAAAATAGAATCTGTAATATTTTTCCAATTATCATCACTCTTAGGGTCACCTTCACTTACGAAAAGCCCTCCTTTTCCTACAACAAAAAGTTTATCTTGAAGATTAACTATATCTCCATAATAATATTTTTTAGATAAACCTGTTGGATTATTTTTATTTAAAAGAATAAAATCATATTCTCTACCTAATCTAAAAGTTGTAATATTATTTGGTATATCAGTAATGTCAACCCAAACACCTAGTTTATTAAAAGGTGTATTTGTTGTTCCCAATTTGTATCCTGCAGCAAAATAGGCAATAACTCTGTCCCCCTCTTGTCTTATAGTGATTTTATTTGTTTTTAAATATCCACCAGCAATATGTTGAGAGTGCCAAGTTTTACCTCTATCGGTACTAAAAGAGAGAACACCATAAGAAGCTACACCAAAAAGCCAATCTGGATGTGTGGGATGTTCTACAATAGACATAAGTCTAGGAAGTGTATATTTTTCTGCACCACTACCTATATCTTTAGCATGAACATTTGATACTAGTTGTTGAAATGTCTCTCCTCCATTATGTGAGATACTTAAAGCACCCATATCTCCATTTTCTATTACTGTTTTACCATCACTATGATGAAAAAGCAGGTGATGTGAACCTCCAGAACCAATACCTAAAATTTTAATTTTTTTACTAACATTTTTATCTACTGTGACATGCATGAGATTTTGTAAATTGCCTGTATGTACAGAAGGAGTTATTTTATTGTTAACAGTAACTATCATAGTGTCAGTAGCTTTATTACCATTAGCATCAGTTATAACTAAAGTAATCTCATGTTTACCATTCTGAGTAATGGTATACCAACGACTGGCATGAGAACCAATATATTTACTATTTTCATACCACTTATATGTTAAAGGTTCATCTCCTACTCCTTTACCTACTAAGTGAACAGCTCTATTACTAGGTGTAATATTAAGTATTTTGTCCGTACCTGCATTTGCTGTTAATATATGCTTAGTAGTATGGTTTTTATTATTTGCTATTGTGAATGTTGGCATAGTCAATAAAAATAGACTAAATACCAAAAAATTTTTAAAAATTTTTTGATTAACTCTCATTTTCAGTTTCCTTTTTTGATTATTAAAAATATTTACTATTATTTTTAATATTAGTCCATATTTTAATTAAAAATTATAAAAAAAAACTTAATTTAAAATATAATATAATATAATATAATATAATATAATATAATAATTTAAATTTAGGTATAACAAATAATAGATAAAACTAAAGAGTTACGCTATAATAACTCAAAAATAAAAATTTGAGTTATTATGGCAAAAAGTATTATTGAAAAAGCACCATTTAAATTTTCAGAACTTCCTCAAAACTTAACTCCTCAGAAGTTTGAATATGTTTTAAAGTATAAAGAGACCGATAGTCAAGGGCGTTACTTGTATTGGGACAAGTTTAAGTACCGAGTTGAAAAGGGAGATGATGTAGAGACAGCTTGGTGGGCTACTAAGTGGAATCGTTTAGCTAAGATGAAACCGATTGACTATGAAGATAAAGGAGGTGAAGATACATTTGCATTTTGTGTACCTGACATATTACAAGCTCAACTTCATAAAATTGCAACTTTGTCTTCACAAGGAATTGTTCCTCACAACTCCATTAAAAAAAACTATCTTATTTCATCTTTGCTTATGGAAGAGGCAATAAGTAGCTCACAGCTTGAAGGGGCTTCTACTACACGTCGTGTTGCTAAGTCAATGCTTAGTTCTGGTCGAAAACCAAAAAATGAAGATGAGGAGATGATTTTAAATAACTATCTACTTATGCAAGAGATTAAACAAAGCAAAGATGAGGAGTTAACACTAGATTTAATTTTAGAGTACCACAAAATTGCTACACAAGGAAACAGAATAAATGGAAATATTGCAGGGGTTTTTAGAGACAACGACGAGATAGTCATTACCGATGGTTTTGAAGAGATAGTCCATGTGCCACCATCTTACAAAAACATAGAGGAGCGTCTACAAAAGGTGTGTGCCTTTGCCAACACAGAGCATTTAGGAGAGGGTGGTGAGATGTTTATTCACCCTGTTGTAAAGGCTATTATTTTACACTTTATGATTGCTTATGAACACCCGTTCTCTGATGGCAATGGACGAACAGCACGAGCCATATTTTATTGGTTTATGCTTCGTAGTGGGTATGACTTTTTTGAGTATATCTCTATTAGTAAACTTCTCAAAGAGGCCCCTACCAAATATGGAAAATCGTTTCTATATACAGAGATAGACGACAACGATTTGACCTACTTTATCTTCTACCAAGTAGAGATTATTATTCGTGCTATTGATGAACTGTTGCGTTACTTGCAAAAGAAGAGTCAAGAGTTTGAAGAGGTCTCTGAGCTTCTAAACAGTTCAGCTATTGGTAGGTCTTTGAACTTTATTCAAAAAGATATTGTTAAAAAAGCTATTAAAAGCCCTGGTCGAATCTTTACAAGTAACGAGATAGTCAGCGACTATGACATCTCTGAAAATACAGCAAGAAAGTATCTAAATGAGTTGGTCAAACATAAGATTTTAGCTTCCTATAAAGAGGGTCGAAGAGTTAACTATATTGCCCCGTCTACTATTCGTGAGACACTCTCCTATAGGGGGAATTGAAAACAAATGAATATTTTGGTATGTTAATAGGGGTAGACCAATGTGTCTACCCATGCTTATAATCCCAACAAATTTAAAATATTTTTTTAATAAAAGGCAATAGATGACCAAAAAATCCTCCCTAAAAGATGAACTCTTTAATCCAAAAAAGGTTCATCTTCTTGCCAATGAGCTAAAGAGCATCTACCCAGATTTTAAACAAAAAGAGTTTGAATCAGAAGTAGTAAGTGCCTTTGCCAAGTTAGAGTTAAAAGCTCGAATTAACCACATTGCAAAGATGTTAAAAAAGTATCTACCTAGCGACTATGAAACAGCAGTCAATATTATTTTAAAAGCCCTACCACCAGAGCTTGACCCAACCCTTGATGACAATGACTTTGGAGATTTTATCTACGCCTCTTATGGGGAGTTTGTTAGGCTATATGGGTGCAACAAAGAGCATTTAGAGCTATCATTAGAAGCACTATCCGAGATAACAAAACGCTTTTCAGCAGAGTATGCCATTAGAGACTTTATTAATGCCTTTCCAAAAGAGAGTTTAGAGATGTTAAGGCGTTGTGCTTTGTCTGAAAACTATCATCAACGTCGGTTAGCCTCTGAGGGGTTACGTCCTAAACTTCCATGGGCAAAGAGCTTAACCATTGACTACCGTAAACCATTGGAGCATTTGGAGTTGCTCTATAGTGACCAAACTCGCTATGTGACACGTTCTGTGGCTAACCATCTAAATGACATATCTAAAGTAGATGCCCCTTTAGTCTTAGAGACTCTAAAACGGTGGAGAGAGTCTAAAAAAGAGATGGAGTTTATAGAAAATCATGCTCTGCGTACATTGGTAAAAGAGGGAGATGCAGAGGCATTGAGCTTTTTAGGCTATAAGCAAAATCCAAAAGTGGAGCTAAAAAAGTTTTCTATCTCTAAAACAATAGTTAAGATTGGTGAAGCGTTGAGTTTTGAACTCTGCTTAGAGGCAAAAGAGAAGACAAATCTTATGGTAGACTACACTATCTTCTTTTTAACTAAATTTGGCAGACACTCACCAAAAGTTCATAAGCTAAAACGACTAACTTTAGAAGTAGGGGAGTCTGTAACCTTAAAAAAACAGCACCCGTTTAGAGCCAATATGACTACAAGGAAACTTTACCAAGGAGAACATAGAGTAGAGGTTCAGATTAATGGTAGAGTAGTTGCTAAGGCTACTTTTGTTTTAAAATAGAGTTTTTTATGACAATTTTAATAAAGTGTGATAGACTTCCTTTTATGAAACGCTTACTAATAAAATTTATGGGAGTATTACTTCTATCTTTACTCTTGACTTTGCCTAGTGTAGGCGATTCATATACAGAAAAAGGATATAAAATGATTGAACAAAACAGCACAATAGAGCCATTTACTCTAAAAGACCAATTTGGAAAAGAGCATACTTTAGATAAGATGCCAAAACTGCTTATCTGTAGCTTTGGTAAAGAGACAGGAACTCTTATATCTAATTACTTTAATGCACAAGGTTCAGACTACTTAGCAAAACACGATATTAAACTCATGGCAGATGTTAGCTCTGTACCTTCACTTTTAAGAAGTACGTTTATTGTTCCAAAGATGAAAAACTATAGCTTTGAGATACTTCTTTCAACAGACTCAAAGTTTTCTAAACTCTTTCCAAAAGAGGAAGATAAACTAACTATCTTAAAAATAGAGGACGGAGTAGTTAAAGAGGTCTCTTTTGTTGGTAATGAGGCTGAGTTGAAAGAGGCTATTGAA
>JALVXC010000039.1:0-1302 GCA_027038275.1 Campylobacteraceae bacterium
ATAAAGAGATAACATGTTTGATACACTAACCAGCAGTTTTAAAAGTGCAGTAGACAAAATTCGTTTTTACGATGACGATAAAGCATTAAAAAAAGCACTTACAGAACTTAAAAAATCGCTACTAAAAGCAGATGTTCACCATAAAGTTGTAAAAGAGCTTTTAACCAATGTTGAAAAAGAGGTTAAAGGTGATGTTGGAAAAGAGAAGTTTTTAAGAGCATTAGAGAAAGAGTTAACACGCATCTTGACAGCCAAAGGAAATCAAGGATTTGTCTTTGCCTCTAAGCCACCAACAGTAGTTCTTATGATTGGTCTTCAAGGTTCTGGTAAGACAACAACTACAGGTAAGTTAGCTCACTTCTTAAAAGAACAGAAGAAGAAAAAGGTTTTAATTGCGGCAGGAGACTTACAACGTTTAGCTGCTGTTGAGCAACTTCGACAGATTTGTGAACAGATTGATGTAACACTTGTTGCTGATGAAAATAAAACACCTGAACAGATTGTAAAAGAGGCATTAACCAAAGCTCAAAAAGAGCTTTATGATGTAGTGCTAATAGATACAGCAGGGCGTTTAGCGATTGATGATGAGTTAATGGAGGAGTTGGCAAATATTAAAAAGGTTGCACAACCTGATGAACTCTTCTATGTTGCAGATGCCATGACAGGAATGGACGCTGTACGAACAGCTCAAACATTTAAAGATAAGATAGGTATTACAGGTGTTGTTCTAACTAAATTTGATGGTGACTCTAAAGGGGGAATTGCACTTGGTATTGCTCATCAAGTTGGTGTTCCATTACGATTTATTGGAGCAGGGGAGAAGATGCCTGACCTTGAACAGTTTATTCCTGACAGAATAGTTTCTCGTCTTATGGGTGCAGGAGACTTGGAGTCTTTGGCTGAAAAAACGGCAAATATTATAGATGAGAAACAGGCAAAACAGCTTAATAAGAAGATTAGAAAAGGTAAGTTTAACTTCAATGATTTTTTAGAGCAGATGGAGTCTATGAAAAAGCTAGGGAGCATGAAATCTATTATGGGCATGATTCCAGGTATGGGAGCTATGGCAAAACAGATTGGTGATTTGGACTTAGAGAACTCTCAAGAGATGAAGCAGATTAAGGCACTTATCTCCTCTATGACTCCAAAAGAGAGAGAGAACCCAGACCTTTTAAACAATACACGAAAAAGAAGACTAGCTAAAGGTTCAGGACTCTCTCAAATGCAGGTTAACCGTGTCTTAAAGCAGTTTAAAAACGCATCTAAAATGGCAAAACAGCTCTCAGGAAAAGGGGGTATGAA
>JALVXC010000039.1:1402-3986 GCA_027038275.1 Campylobacteraceae bacterium
ATATGACAACAATTAGACTTACAAGAATGGGAAGAAAGAAAAAACCATTTTACAGAATCGTAGTAACAGACAGTAGAAAAAGAAGAGATGGTGGTTGGATTGAATCAATCGGTCATTACAATCCAATGATTAAAGAGAACAACATAACTGTTGATTCTGAAAGATTGGACTACTGGCTTGGTGTTGGTGCTCAAATGAGTGACAGAGTTAAAAAAATTACAGGTAAATAGTAGTCATGGTTACAGAATTCGTCGCTGAATATGCCAAACTCTTAGTTAGCCACCCTGAAGATATTGCCGTTTCTATGAAAAACTTAGAAGAGAATTACAATGAGATTACCATTGTTGCTAATGGCGAAGATGTTGGTAAACTAATTGGTAAAGAGGGACGAATGATTAACTCTATTAAGACGGTTATCTCTGGTTGTAAAGCTAAAGGTGGAACAAATTACCGTGTTAATGTGGAAGCAAAAAAGTAATCTATGAGTCAAAATAGACGCTTTTTTATTGCCCAAGTTGGTAAAACTCATGGGCTTCATGGTGATTTAAAACTTCATCTACATACCGATTTTCCCGAACAGTTCAAAGTTGGATATAAGTTTCAGACGAGTTCAGGCTCTCTTGAAATTTTACGAATAAATCTTGAACGTGGAATTGTCTGTTTTAAGGGGTATGAGGGTGTTGATGAGGCTAAAAAGCTTACCAATACAAAGATATATGCTACCCTAGAAGAGACCAAAGAGAGATGTAAACTCCAAGAGGGTGAACACTTTTGGTTTGAGATAGAGGGTTGCTCTGTAGAGGAAGATGGTATTTGCCTTGGTAAGGTTGTAGAGATGCAACGTTTAGCAGATGTTAACTATATGTTTATAGAGACTGATGCTAAACTTATTGAAGAGGGTTTACCTAAAACATTTTTAGTACCATATATCCAGAGATATGTAGTTAAAACAGATGTTGAAAAACAGATAGTTAAGACTAAAGATGCTAAAGAGATACTCGAAGCGAGTTAAATTTGAAATTTAGCTTTGTAACGCTTTTTCCTTCGATTGTTGAGGGGTATTTTTCCGACTCTATTTTGAGTAGAGCTATTGAAAAAGAGTATATATCGGTTGAGTTCTATAATCCTCGCAACTACACAACCAACAAACATCTTAAAGTAGATGAACCGATGATAGGTGGAGGAGCAGGAATGTTAATGACTCTGCAACCTCTTTTTGATACTATTAAAGCGATAAAAAAGAGTTCTCCTAAGGCTCATGTAGTAGTAGCAACACCTGTTGGAAAACCTTTTAAGCAGAATGATGCAAAACGTTTAGCTAAAAAAGAGCATATAGTTTTTGTTTCAGGACGTTATGAGGGTATAGATGAACGTTTTATTGAAGAGGAGGCAGATGAACTCTTCTCTGTCGGAGATTTTATCTTGACAGGGGGTGAGTTGCCCTCTTTGATGATGTGTGATGCGATTGCTAGAAATGTTGAGGGGGTACTAGGAAATAGTGACTCTTTGAGTGTAGAGAGTTTTGAAGAGTCTCTACTTGAAGCTCCCTCCTTTTCTAAGCCAAAAGTTTATAATGAAATTGCTGTTCCTCAAGAGTTTTTAAAGGGAAATCACGGTAAAATTTCAGACTTAAAAAATGCGATGGCAAAGTGTAAGACTCAATACTTTAGACCAGACATGCACAAAAGGCTCAAAGAGAGCTAATGAATTTAAAGGTGAATTATGAGAAATAAATATATTGAAAGCTTTGAACAAGCACAATTAGAAAACAAGTCTATTCCTGAATTTAGAGCAGGAGATACACTTAGAGTTGCTGTTAATATTCAAGAGGGTGATAAATCAAGAGTACAGAACTTTGAGGGTGTATGTATTGCACTTAGAGGTCAAGGTACTGGTAGAACAATGACTGTTAGAAGAATTGGTGCTAACTCTGTTGGTGTTGAGAGAATATTCTCGCTCTACTCGGATTCTATTGATAGTATTACAGTTCTTAGAAGAGGACGTGTTAGACGTGCAAAACTTTTCTACCTTAGAGGTCTTAAAGGTAAAAAAGCTAGAATTAAAGAGCTTAGAAGAAAATAATCTATTTGTTCTCAGACTCCTTTTAAGAGGGTTTCTTCCCTCTTTATCTTTCCAAATCCCATAACTTCTTTATTATAATTTGATATAATCTCTTTTTTTATTAATATTAGGAACAAAAATGACTAAATATGTTTTATTTGATACCGAGACAACAGGTAATCAAGATGAAGATAGAATTATTCAGATAGGTGCTATGGTAGTTGGAGCTAAAGGTGATGTAGAGGTCTATGATGAACTATGTTCAACTACTTTACCTATTAAAGTAGAGGCGATGGAGGTACACAATATTACTCCAGAGCTTATTGAAGGGAAAGCTCCTTTTACTGAAACAAAATTTTGGAATGATTTATCAGTACTAAATCATGAAAATAACTATCTTATTGCTCATAATCTAACGTTTGACCTTGGAATGCTTAAAAAAGAGGGGTTTGAAAATAGAATGAGGCTTATTGATACGCTTCGTTGTGCTAAACACCTTTTTCCTGAATCGGAGTATCATCGT
>JALVXC010000040.1 GCA_027038275.1 Campylobacteraceae bacterium
AACCATCTCCGGTATAATCATATTCAATCTTAACATCGGCATAAGCAATAGGATCGCCGTTGGCATCTTTAACCGTTCCGGAAACAGTGCCGGTTTTTTCCAAAGCAACAGCTCTAAAATCAGCATCAAAATCTGCGATACCGGTAATTTGCGTAATATCGGTAATCCAATCACCTATAAAGCTACCGGAAAATTCGAAACTATCCGCCAAATCCAAATCCAACAATAAATCACCGACTTGTCCGTCAGTCACTTGCAAAGCGGGTTCAATATCTACTTCACTTTGACTACCGGCAGCAGCGTTAAATTCAAAAACCGTGTTGTCTGTCATTTTGACGGACACGTTGCCAATGGTCACACGCACTTCATTATAAGTGCCATTAGGCACGGTATTGAGACTGACTTCCGCCGTAGAACCGTTCGTGTAATCGGCTACATTAATGGTTTTATGTCCTTCAAAAACCGTTACATAATCATCTTGATCGTTTTTGAGTTCAATCTTGGTAATTTCGACATTGGCTTCCATTAAAAACTGCACCGGAAACGGATCATCGGTCAATTGTACGGATACTTTTGCCGGTTCGTCGTCTTTTTTACAAGCTGTCATCAAACTTCCTGTTACTAGAAGTAATATCAATAATTTGATACTTGTTTTTAGCATTTTCTTCATCTTTCTATTTTTTTGTGTTAGTCAAAAATATGTTTACAATTTTTATGCCAAACATTTTTTAAAAACGACACATAAGTTACATAAAAACAATACGAAATATATGTTACAAATCGGCTTTATCTAACAACTTTAACCCACTTCCCGTTACTGACTGCCATGATATTGTGGTCATACATCGCATCGCACTTTACCGACGGCAGATAAAACGCACCGGTATAAGATGCATTTGCCATTAAGCGAAAAGTTTTGGTTTGTCCACGTTTCAAATCAAAATACGTCATCACGCGGTCATCACGTATGTCCTGATAGGTAAAACTATCGGATTTCCAACGGGCGATATTGTCCAAACGGCTGTTGGTAATCTCCCAACCCGAAGGGAATATCTGTGTCAATGCCATATTTTGATAAGATTTGAGTATGCCCGGATGTTTCACTATCACTTCAATGACAAAGTCCGTTCCTTGTTTAATTTGACTGACATCAATGGGCTGACCGGATACATTATAATAATTAATGTCCATGATTAAGTTTTTAGCACTTGCCAAATCCGGACTTTCCAATGGTCTGCCGGTATTGTAGAGTTTAACAAACAGTGTTTGCTTACCGTTGTTTGCCAATTTGACCGAAGTTGCACCGCTTGACCGGAAGTTAACCGGCAGTTGCACCAAGGTTTTTGCCGTTTTAACCGATTGCTTTTTACCGGAAATATTCAAATCAAATTGCATGGGTTCATGATTGCCTTTTGATACAAACGACGAAACTGCCAATAATTCATACGCCAAAGTTTGCGTATTGAGCCAACGTCCGGATGCTAAATCCGCCGTAATTTCATCAAGCAAGGTTTTAGCTTTGTTCAGCTCGTTCAACTGCACCAAAGTTCTCAAGATAATGGCTTCATCACGATAAGAACTACCATACGTATAAGCCAACTCTTGATATTTCGGTACTTGGGTTGTCAGGTTTTGCATCATTTGACGGGCAACCGAGCTTTTTCCGGCTAAATCGTAAGCCGCTATGAGTTGCCATTGGGCTGCGGGATACAGATTCGGGATTTCTCGCAGACGGTTCATTGCCCCTAATTCGGCTTTGCCGGCAAGCGCCAAAGTATATAAACGATAAGCTTGTATCATTTGATGCGCCCGGTTTCCGTAACCGGAAGCATTTTTATTGTCAGACCAATCTCCGGCACGGCGTTTTTGATAACGGATCCAATCTTGCAACATATTGTCCGGCAACGCATAACCCTTATTTTTGGCTTCAATCAAAAAATGTCCGGCATAATTGGTGCCCCAATCACTGGCATAACCGCTTTCGTCCGGCCAATATGTAAAACCGCCATTGGTTAATTGGAATCGTTTAAGCCGTTCGATACCGGCAGTGATATTGTCTTGGATTCGGGCTTTTTGAGCATTGGATAAATCCACTAAATCAGGCAAATACAGTTGCGGAAAGACCGATGAAGTGGTTTGCTCGATACAACCGTGCGGATAGGTCATCAAATATTCCAATCGTTGCGACAGATTAATAGGTGGCATACTTGACACTTCCAAGATAGCTTTGTTGGTGCTAATGATACCGAAAGGCACAATATCATTTTGCCAAGTTTGACCGGCATCGACCACCCCGTCTTTAACGCGTGTAATTTCAGGATTTGCCAATCGCACCGGAATATCAATCATATAGTCGGCTTTTTCGCCCCCACCCGATACGCTGACTTTAATTTTACCATTCCCGACTTTGCGAGCAACTGTCAGGTCAAAAAATACCATTTTTTCGCCGGCTTGGTCAAAATGCAGATTTTGAACCGTTCCGGAATCGGGTTTTAAAATATCATTGGTCGTTATTTGGACTTTAACGTCTTTCACTTTACCATCCGAAAAGACCGTTACCGGCAAACTAACATGTTCTTGCGGTCCTAATACGCGCGGTAAACTCGCCAAGACCATCAAGGATTTTTTAACCGGTGTGGTTTTGTCGGTATGCCCGTAAGCGCCTTGCAAATTGCCTGCTACCAACATGGTTCTGACCGAACCGATATAGTTGGGCATGGTAAATTTGTGCGTTTTGGTTTGTCCTTTGTCTAAATGAAAAGTTCCGAGAAACTTGACAACCGGTTTAAACCTGTTGGCTTTTTTATTACCGCTTTCTATCAGCTCTTCATCACCACCGATTGCCAACAAACCTGCTATTTGTCCGCTGAATGCCCCCATCACGTAATTATACATATCATAGGTTTTAACGCCTAGCGCTTCTTTGGCATAAAAGGCATTCCAAGGCGCCGGTGTTTTAAATCGGGTTAAGTCGAGCAGCCCTTCATCGACCACAAACAAGCTGTAAGTCATGGCTTTGCCATCTTGTTCTTTGACTTTGATTTGTACCGTACTTTCCGGTCGCAGTTCGTCCGGCATGTTCAAAACAGGATGCAATCGCGTATCGGGATTGATGATACTAATGCCTTGCACACCATACAAGCGAATGGGGCGGTCGTTATCAGTATGCTCATATGCCTGCACATACGAAATATGCACATACACATTAGGACTCATATCCGCTGTGGTTTTAAAGCTGACTTTATGTTGATTTTTGGAAATATCTACCCAAAAACTTTGCAACATACGGCTACCGTTTTCTATACTGACCAATGCTTTTCCTTGATTACTCACCGGCAAATTAATTTGCACATCATCGCCTATTTGGTATTGCTTTTTGTCCGTTGCAAAGGTCAGCATCTCAACGCCACCGGGGGCTTTACCGTTGTTGTTTTCCCACCAACCTTTGTAGTCGGTATAAAAGATTTGTCCGGTGCTATGCCCCGATACTGGATCGGTGATGCGGATAAATTTTCGTCCCCAAGTGTCATTTGGAAATTTGAGTTCGTAAATGGCTTTGCCGTTTTTAGTCGAGATATAATCGGTTATGAGTTTTTTGCTACTACTCGATTGCAGGTAGTAGCCCAAGTCTTCATCGCTGTCGCGTTGCCACCACCAACGCCAAGATATTTCATACACTTCAATTTTGAGTTTTTTACGACTGATCGGTTTGCCGTATTCGTCCACCGTAACAATGGGGATTAAATTCGGTTCGTCGGAATACAGGGCGTCATTCCAACCTTTGCCTTTGGGTATTTTGACCCCGACATAAGATTTGTAAGGCGAATAGCGTTTGGTTTCACGGTCGATACTGAAATCGCCGCCTTTTTCAAACACACGGGTTTTAAAACTTGCCCGCAACATACCGGGCGCCTTTTCCACTTCAATATTTAAAGGAACGGTGGCTTTACCGTCCGCATCGAGTTTGCCGTCAAAAAG
>JALVXC010000041.1 GCA_027038275.1 Campylobacteraceae bacterium
GCAATAACAAGTGTATAGATAACTTGTGCTTCAATCATCGCAAGAGCAATAAACATAGTAGTCATTAGTTTACCACCAAGACCTGGGTTACGTGCAGTTCCTGCAATAGTAGCAGCAGCAGTATGACCCATACCAATAGCTCCACCAAGAGCAGCAAGACCAAGACCAACACCAGCAGCAACTACTGAGTAAGCTTGAATCATAGATGTACCTTCATCAGCGAAAGCAACAGCACCAAGTGCTAAGAAAAGTAAAAAAAACTTTTTCATTATTATATCCTTAAAATTATGGGCTTTAAGTCTCCCTCGACTGCGTTCCAAAGTCCGTTCGGCTAGCGTAAACATACATAGGAGGTATGCCAACAGGCACATAAATGCAACCTGTTTCCCTACTTATCACTTTGTAGTAACGTCGCGATTATATCCAATAAAATATATGATTTAGTTAGTAATTTCAAAAAAAATTGAAAGAAAAAGATAAAAAAATCAGATGGTACTAAAAGAAACAAAAATCATTCTGACTTTAAAATTAGCTCTAAACTTTTTATACTAATCATAAACATGATCCATACTAAAGTCATACTCTGGCTCAATTACCTCAATTGAGTCTAATGAGTCAGAATCTACCTCATGAGAAGACAAATCATACTCATCTCCTTGATAAAACCTCTGCTCCTTAGCAAACTTCTTCTCTTTAGCTATCTGCTCAGCTAAATGTTTTTTACTTTTATCCTCTTTTATTATTGTAGTATTCTGCTCCATATTTGTTGCCGTACTATTTGTCTCTGTTGTACTGTTGTTCTCTTCTGCATTAAGTAAAATAGAAAAAAGAGTCATGATAACCATTAATTTAACCACTTTGTTCATAATCTAGCCTTATTATTATTTTTATTTTAACTTATATTTAGTATATCATAAGAGAAATAAAACAAAGCCACTCTAACAAATAAAATGATAAACTCTTTTGTTACATAAAAATAACTAACCAAAAGATAAGAGATGTACCAAAAAGAACTAAAAGCACTAAAAAAAGCAAATAGATTTAGAGAACGAAGAGTTTGGAGTCAAGATTTAATAGACTTCTCTTCCAACGACTACTTAGGCTTAGCAAACTCTAAAAAACAGTTAAAAAAAGCTCTAAAACTTCTAAATGAGTATGATACCCATGCACCAAAGGCAAGTATGTTAGTCAATGGTTACCACCCTATTCATAGACGTTTTGAAGATACATTAGCTAAGTTAAATGGTTTTGAAGATGGAATAGTTGTTGGCTCTGGATTTTTAGCCAATATGTCACTAATTGAAGCACTTGTTCGTAAAAAAGATATGCTCTTTATAGATGAGGAGTACCATGCTAGTGGAATGATGGCTACTGGACTTTTGGGGAATAGAGTTATAAAGTTTCGACACAATGACCCTAATGATTTAAGAGAGAAGCTTAATGATTTTAGTGGTGGTCGTAAGATTATTGCTGTAGAGGGTGTCTACTCTATGAGTGGTGAACTATGCAAGAGAGAGATATTTGAGATTGCTAATGAATATGAGACGTTAATGATAGTTGATGAGGCTCACTCTTCTGGAGTAATTGGAGAACATCTTTTAGGAATTTTTGAATACTATGATATTACTCCTCATGAGAGACATATCAAGATGGGAACTTTGGGAAAAGCCTATGGAAGTTATGGAGCTTATATCTTAGCATCTTTTCATATAATATCTTTTTTAGTTAACCGTGGGAAACCTATTATCTACTCTACAGCTCCTTCAGTGATTGATACAGCTTTGGCTCTTGTAAACATTGAACATGTGGCACAACATAGCAAAAAGTATATAAAGCGTATTAAAAAACGTCATGATATAATTAAAAGAGAGTTAGATATAGAGATGAAATCACTTATTTTACCATTGGAGATGCCTTCAAATGAAGCTACAATAGTAAAACAAAAAGAGTTAATAAAAAAAAACTTTTTAGTTGGAGCAATTCGTCAACCTACTGTTAACATACCTATTTTGAGAATTATTCCTCGTCTTGGAAGTTCTAAAAAACAGCTTTTAACATTATCTAAAAATCTCAAAAATAGATAAATTACGTTATAATTTAATCTATTTTTCCAACAGGAGATACTCTATGGTCAATCGACTTATTAAAGGCTCTATTGTTTTAGCACTAATTTTTGCTATAGCTCTATTTATTGCCTTTATTTACGCCTACAATGAGATTAAACTTGATGCCGATAAACTTATTAACTACAAACCACCTACTTCATCTGTTATTTTAGATGACAAAGGAAATAAAATCTCCTATGTCTTTAAAGGACAACACCGACTCTATGCTACATATGATGAGATTCCAGGATATGTAGTAGAAGCTCTAGTTGCTATTGAAGATACACGCTTTTTTGAACACAATGGGGTAAACCCCGATGCTATTATTCGTGCTGCACTTAGAAACTTTAAAGCTGGTCACAAAGTTGAGGGGGGAAGTACTTTAACACAACAGTTAGTTAAAAATACTATTTTAAGTAGTGAAAGAAGTTATACTCGTAAGATGAAAGAGGCTATTTTAGCCATGAAGATTGAAAATGAGCTAACCAAAGAGCAGATTTTAGAGCGTTACTTAAATGAGATGTTTTTTGGACATGGATATTATGGGATTAAAACGGCAGCAAGAGGTTACTTTAGAAAAAATCTTGATGAACTTACTCTAAAAGAGTCAGCTCTTCTTGCAGGATTAATGAAAGCTCCTAGCTCTTATGACCCTACTAGACACTTAGATAAAGCATTAACTAGAGCTGGAACTATTTTAGCACGTATGAGAAAATTGGGTTGGATTACTGAAGAGACATATTTAGATGCAATTAAAGAGATTCCAACTATATATAAAGATACATTAACACAAAATATTGCACCATATATTACCGATGAAGTAGTTCGACGACTTAAAAAAAAGTTTCCTGATATATATAGAGGTGGATATACAGTATATACAAGTATTGATATGAAACAACAAAAGTTAGCAAAAGAAGCACTACGTTATGCTCATAGACGCATTGCAAAAAAACGCCATGAGAATCCAAAAAAAACTACACTAAATGGAGCAATACTTGTTGTTGAAAACTATACAGGAAACATAAAAGCAATGGTAGGTGGAGTTGACTATAAAAAATCTGCTTATAATCGTGCTACTATGATGAAACGACAGCCAGGGTCTGCCTTTAAACCATTTATCTATCAAGTTGCTTTAGATATGGGCTATAATCCTGCTACAGAGCTTACCGACGTTGCTAGAACGTTCCAATACTATAGCAATGGTAAACGCAAAGTTTGGAGACCTAAAAATTATGAAAATAACTTTGAAGGCTTTATAAAACTACGTGAAGCACTTGTTCACTCTAGAAATCTTGCTACTATTAATTTAGTTACAGAGATTGGATTAAAAAGAATTCTTGAAAAATTAGCACAACTAAATATTAAAGATATTCCTCATGATATGTCTATCTCTTTAGGAAATCTTGGATTAAGCCCTGTTAAAATGGCACAAATTTACTCTGCATTTGCCAATGGTGGTCACATGATAGAACCACGACTTGTTACAAAAGTACTTGCTCGTGATGGAACAGTTATATATGAGAGTAAAACCCAAGAGATTGAGAACTTTACAACACCACCACAAGCATATCTCATGACAAGTATATTAAGAGATGTTGTCCTTAGAGGTACAGGAAGAAATGCACAGGTTCCAGGAGTTCAAGTAGTTGGAAAGACAGGAACAACTAACAAAAATGTCGATGCATGGTTTTGTGGTTACTCTCCTGCTGAAGAGGTAATTGTATGGATGGGAAGAGACAACAATAAACCTATTGGGCGTGGTGGTACAGGTGGAGGAACATCTGCTCCTGCATTTGCCTACTTCTTTAAACATCTATATAAGATGTACCCTAATTTACCTAAGA
>JALVXC010000042.1 GCA_027038275.1 Campylobacteraceae bacterium
ATTATTTTAAAACTTTTGGAAAAAGAGATTATCTCTAAAAATAGAGCAATAAAGATAGTCAAACAGGTAGAAGAGAATGACTTTAGGCTTTCTGATGGATTAAAGGCTTTGATTTATGGTTTTTAATTTTGTAAAAATATATATCTATAGTTATGTAATTTACATAAACTGTATGCTCTTCCTTTAAGTGTCTTTTTTAGAAAAAGGAAACCTATGAAAAAAATAGTTCTACTACTAAGCAAAATACTAAAACTATTGCTACTTTCAGCACTTATAGTAGCTGTAGTTTATACTGTTAGCGTATATAACTATCAGAGAATGGAAGAGGGTGCTAAAGGTATTATTTATAGTGACGTAAATACTATTCCTGCAAAGAGAGCAGCTTTAGTTTTAGGTTGTTCTAAATATCTAAGTGGCAATCGAATAAACTATTTTTATAAATATCGCATTGAAGCGGCAGTAAAACTCTTTAAAGCAGGAAAGGTAAAAGCGATTGTTGTTTCAGGAGATAATGGTAGGAAAAGTTATGATGAACCAACACAGATGCGTGATGATTTAGTTAAAGCAGGTGTTCCCTCAAAATATATCCAACTAGACTATGCAGGGTTTAGGACTTTAGACTCTATTGTAAGAGCAAAAGCTATATTTGGTTTGGAGGACTATATTATTGTCTCTCAAAAGTTTCATTTAGAACGAGCTATCTACATAGCCCATGCAAAAGGGCAGAAGGTTTTAGGTTTTGTTGCAAAAGATTTTTCAAATACCATTTGGGCAAACCGTATGAGACGAAGAGAGCTTTTAGCACGAATTAAAGCTGTTTTAGATGTAGATATTTTAGGAGTTGAGCCTAAGTTTTATGGCAAAAAGGTTTTAGTGCATTATAAAAACTAAAGAATATCATGCAACCTATTTGCATCTTTCATCCACCTATTTAGCTCCTCCCACTTCTCCTCTTCTATTAGCCTTTGACAGAGTTGCAACTCCTCATTAAAAGCACTGATAGACTCTAAAAGGTTCTCTCTGTTTTGACGAAAAATATCCTCCCACATATTTGGTGAGGACTTGGCAATACGACTCATACTTGCAAAACCACCACCTGCAAGAGCTAAAATGCTTTTTGGATTCTCTTGTTTCATAACAGAGTTAGCTATGGCATAAGAGACAGCATGAGGCATGTGGGAGATAAAAGCAGCATGACGGTCATGCTCTTTTGCATCCATAAAGACAATTTCAGACTCAATCTCTTCAAAGAGTCTAAGAGCAACCTCTTTTTGATACTCTCCACTCTTCTCTATGTCACAAACTACCATAGTTTTGCCTTTATATAGCCCTTCAACAGCTGCTTTTGGTCCAAAGTTTTCAGTACCTGTCATAGGGTGTGATGTTACAAAGTTTTGACGTATATCTTTGGGAATAGCATTTGAGATTTTCTCTTTACTACTTCCAAAGTCTATAATAGTGCATTGTCTGTCTACATCTGTTAGCTTTTGAGTTGCTTCAATAATAGCATCAACAGGAATAGTTAAAACAATAACATCACAAGATTTTATTTTTGAAAAATCTTTAACAATTTGGTCAACAAGCTTTAGTTTTAAGGCTTCCTCTTGGTGAAAAGGGTTGTGGTCATAACCAAGTAAAGTATACTTTTTAGATGCTTTTTTTAAGGCTAATCCTAATGAACCACCCATTAGACCAAGACCAACAATTCCAATTTTCATAATAAACTCTTTAATTTTTTAGTAGATTATAGCACTTTTTTAGTGAAATAAAGATACACTAATATCTATTTATTAACATAGATAAACAATCAAAGGAACAGTGAACTTTATGAAAAAACTTTTTACTCTATCTGTAGGATTAAGCTCCATACTTCTTGCTCAAAATATCACCTCTATTAAATATAACGGCTTACTTCATCTTTCTGAAGATGTAGCAAATGAGGTCTCTGGAATCCATGTCGGTGACCAGTTTGATATTATGAAGATTGATGAGTCTATTAAAAAGTTTTATGAACAGGGCTATTTCTCTGACATTGTTGTCTCTGTTACGCCAGATGGAGGGCTTGTCTATACATTTAAAGAAAAAGCTGTAATCTCAAAACTTCAGATGAATGGTTATAGTACAGATGATGAACAAGAATCTCTTTTTATCTCAATAGGTTTACGAAAAGGTGACCTTTATGATGCTAGAAAAATAGAAAAAGCTAAGAAGAAACTTATTAAAAAAATTGAGGCAGAGGGGTACTATGATACCATTGTAGAGGTAGATGTTGAGCCTAAAGAGGATAGTATTGCTCTTGTCTTTAATGTTAATAAGGGTGAAAAAATTTATATTGACAAGATAGATTTTGCAGGGGCTAAAAAACTAGATACAGATGATATAGAAGATGCTTTAGCTAACAGAGAAGAAGATTTTATGGGTTGGTTTCCTGGTTTAAATGATGGTGCAGCACACTTAGAACAACTTAAGTATGATGGTATGAGAGCAAAAGATGTCTATATGCAACATGGGTATTTAGATGCAGATGTATCTGACCCACTAATGCGTGTTGATGAGGGGTCATATAAGGCAGAGGTCTCTTATCAGATTAAAGAGGGTGAACAGTATAGAGTTAGTAGTGTCTCAATTGTTGGCGATACCGACCTATTGGATTTAGAAGAGATAAAAGATAATCTACAGGTTCATAAAGGTAAAGTTTTTAATATTGCGAAAGCTAGAAAAGATAAAGCTTATATTAAAGAGCAGATTGCCAATCTTGGGTATGCTTATGCAAGAGTAGAAGAGGGGTTTCATAAAAATAAGAAAGACCATACTATAGCACTTCAATATAGAGTTAGAAAGGGCAAAAAAGTCTATATTAATGATGTAATTATCTCTGGAAATCATACAACAAGAGATAGAGTAATTCGTAGAGATGTCTATTTGGCTCCAGGAGATTTGTTTTCCTTAACAGAGTTAAAAGAGTCTAAAAATGCTTTAGGAAGAAGAGGATATTTTGAAAAGGTTGATATTGAACAAGAGCGTGTTGATGACCAACATATAAATCTACTTGTTAAGGTAAAAGAGACTCCTACAGGAAGTATTCAAGCTGGTGGTGGTTATGGCTCTTATCAGGGGGCAATGGTATCTGCCTCTGTTTCAGACCGAAATGTTTTAGGTTCTGGAATTAATGCTGCTGTATCATTTGATATCTCTAAAATCTCAGTAAACTACTCTCTTTCATTTACTAACCCTAGAATTTGGGATAGTGATTACAGTTTCGGAGTTAATCTATATAGGAGTGAGTTTGAATATAGAACTTATGACCAAAAGAGTATTGGAGCAGGGGCTAATATTGGTAAACAGTTTACTCATAATCTTTATGGTTCATTAAGTTATCAATATAGTAAAAATGAGGCGACAGAGGTTGATAATAGTGATAATATTTTAGCAACAGAAGACTACTACTCTATCTTCTCTCCTGAGGACTCAAATTATGTAAAGAGTATGTTCTCTATGGGATTAAATTATGATAATACCGATGACTTTTATGTACCTAGAGAAGGTATTATTTTAGGTGGAACATTGGGGTATGCTGGAGTAGGTGGTGACCAGAAGTTTGTTGAAGCTACAGGTCGATTTGGTGCTTACTATGGGCTTGAAGATGTGATTGACTATGACCTTATTTTACGTTATAAAGTTAGAGCAAGAGCATTAAAAAATGAAGGGAATATTGCTATTCCAGAAAGATTATATATGGGTGGTATAGGTAGCGTTAGAGGGTATGAGCCTTACTCAATTACACCATTTACTCTTGATAGCAATGGAAAACGAAAGCTCAAAGGTGGTACTAAAAGTTTGGTTAATAGTGTAGAGGCGAGTATTCCTCTCTCTAAAGCTGCAAAAATGCGTTTGGCATTCTTCTATGACTATGGTATGATAGGAGAGAAGAGTTTTAATGATATTACAAAAGAGGGTTATGGTGTCTCTTTGGAGTGGCTATCACCAATGGGACCAATTAACTTAGTGTTTGGTAGAGCAAGAAATCCTGAGGAGCTAGATAGAACTTCAAGCTTTGAGTTTACAATGGGGCGAAAATTTTAAAACTATGTAGGTTTGATAAAATTAGACCTACATATTTAAAATATTATTTTACTGCTCTTGCTCAAGCTGAGAAAACTTAAATTTTAACTCCTCTACACTCTCTACATTGTCAGGGTCAGAACCAATACAGTCGACAGGACAAACAGCAATACATTGTGGCTCATCATAGTGTCCAACACACTCTGTACAACGGTCAGGGTCAATAATATAGATTGGGTCGTTCTCTTCAATAGCCTCATTAGGACACTCTTCTCTACATGCGTCACACGCAATACACTCATCTGCAATTAATAATGCCATTTATATACTCACTTATAATTTATTAGAATCGTACCTTGGCAGATACATAAATGATTTATAGCTTATATAAGCTTATGCTTTATTTAAAATATGTGGTTATTTGAATAAGATAGAGAGATTAAATGTTAAACAAAGTTTTTCTCGCAATCATCTTCCATAATCTATGATTTGGGAGAGGTTAGAGAAAAAGGGAATTTTTGTCTTCTAAATAATTTTTCTATAATATAAAAAAATATATAATAACACAGAATTATTAATTAAGCACTGTCCTGAAATAAGAGAAAAAGACTTAATTAACTATTCCTAAGTTCTTTAAAATCTTAATGTATGAGGTTCTGATTAGATATAAAAGCTGTAATCAGGTAAAACATTAACAGCATAAAACCCTTATCTGAAAAGTTAAGGTTTCAAGTTGAGGCAAAAGTTCCTTGGCTTGTAGACAGAGCCAGTCATAATTTGTCTTCGTTAATTAAGTTAAGAGAGGTTGCTTAGTTCTGCTAAGAATTACTTCTTTTATCTCGTATTCATGACAAAGGAAGCCTCTCCCACGAAGGTCTCTTTGATTTGGGAGAGTGAGGTTCACTGAAACATTTAATCTTTTAATAAAAATCTATTTAAAGGGAAAGCAATAGAGGCTACAGCCCCTTTGCCATCTTTACGATTTTTAAGGTCTATTACAACACCCATAGATTCAGCAGCATTTTTAGCTAGGAATAGTCCTAGTCCTGCACCAGTAGACTCTACTGAACGTTTAAAAGGAGCAAAAAAGTCTTTACTCTCATCAATTCCCTCTCCCTCATCTTTGATTTCAATAATAAAATGGTCTGGGTCCATACGTGTATCTAAGCTTACTAGACCACCTTTAGGTGTAAATTTTAGTGCATTTTGTATAAAGTTTTGAAAAATTTGCATAAATAGAAGAGGTTGGACATTGATTCTAAAGTGAGGAATATCAAAATGGTAGATAAAATCTCTCTCTTGAGAGTGTGCTAAAAGCTCATACTCTTCACATTTACTTGCCATAAGGCGAATAAGATTAAGTCTCTCTGGTTGCTCAAATTGAGCCCCTTCTGCACGTCCAAACTCTAGTAGATTATGTATCATGGCATTAAGTGTATCAATTGATGCAATATTTTGCTCTAATGCTTCTTTTACATTATCTTGCTTTTTATATTTCATAAGTGTAATTTGGTTTTTAAGACGCATAACGGCTAGTGGGGTCTTTAACTCATGAGCTGTACCTATATATAACTCTTGTCTATATTTAATAGATGTTCTAACTTTAGTAATGAGTAGATTGACACTATCTGCAAGTGTTTCAAACTCTGAAGGCAGTCCTTTTGTTTTAATCTCATGTAAAAGATTCTCATGCATATTTGTAAATTGATTTGTTAGTGTCTCTAATGGAGACATAATTTTTTTAGATAGTAAAGAGGAGTAGTAGATAATAAATAAAATACCTGCTACAAGCATAAAAGTTACTATGTAGTACATAGTTCTAATGTATTCAGACTCTTGTGTAATATCTCGTTCAATCTCCAAAAGCATTTTATCATCAAGAAAAGACTCTTTTAATAGATACAGTTTTCTATTATCTTTTTTTAGAGGTATAATAGTTGAATCTAAATGTTTTCTATTTGGATTTTTTGATATTTTAATTTTATATGGTGAGAGTCTGTTTAATAGAGATATGTCTTGTTTAGAGTTATATTCGTTCTCTACAGTGTAGTTAAGTGAGATATTTTTAGCTTCTGCTTTTAGCTCATTTTTAATATGCCCTATAGTACTAGCATAAAAGTAGGTTGATAAGCTCACCAATACAATAACGAGCATAGCTATCATACCGATAGCTAACTCAATGGTGAAGCGTTCTTTTAAGCTCCTTTTGGAAAGCAAAATCTATAACCTCTTCTTCGTACAGTCTCAATAGTAGTAATATTGAGAGGTTTATCCATCTTTTGTCTAATTTGGTTAATTGCAACCTCAATAACATTTGGTGTTACAAGCTCTGGCTCTTCCCAAATAGCATCAAGAAGTTGCTCTTTTGAGACAATTTGGTCTTTGTGCATTGCTAGGTGTGTTAAGACCTCAAAAGGTTTTCCTTTTAGTTCAATCTCTTCACCTTCATAGATAATCTTCTCCTCTTCAGGATTAATAATTAAGTCATCTACTTCGATAATGTTTGAGCCACCAAATCTTAGTTTGGCTTCAATTCTTGTGGTTAGTACCTCAAAGTCAAAAGGTTTTCTAATGTAATCATCTGCACCAGCTTTAAGTGCTTCGATTTCACTGTTTCTGTCATCTCTAGCAGAGAGAACAATCACAGATGTTTTATATGCTTTTGCTTTAAGTTTTGCAATCATATCTATACCATTTCCATCTGGAAGCATCCAGTCAAGTAACACTAAATCATAATTTCTAATACCTAAGTAGTATTCACCATCTTTGATGTTTCCTGCTACATCATTTTGGTAACCAAACTCTTTAAGCCCATCAGATAGGGTTTTACTTAATGTTACTTCATCTTCTATTATTAAAATTCTCATTATTTTTGAAGTTCCTTATTTGTTATATTTTTTACATATTATAACACAAAAAAGTTACAGTTTAAAGTTTTTTTAAATAATTTCTGATATTTTTTACCAAAATAGTAAATAAATAACAATGTTTCTGTTTGTTTCTGTTTGTTTTTTGATGTTTTGAAGTGGTTTTATTGAATTAAACTTCTAAAATAGTTTTTTGAGATAGAGACTTTTGCATTTTTTATGATATTTGGTTTAGAAATTTTTAGATTTAGCTTTGTAATTTTGGAATATTTTGAGATGATTTTTTGAGTTAACTCCTCTATAGCTGTCTCTAAAAGTTCATACTTTTTTTCTATTATTTGCTCTTCTATCAAGTTAATAATATCTACATAATCTATAAAATTATCTTGTTCAAAATTATATTCAATTTCAAGATTTATAATAACCTTTTGAGGAGTTACCCTCTCAAAGTCTAAAATACCTATAATACATTCAAAAGTAAGCTCTTCAATATGAATAGTCATTAAACTACTTTTGCCTCTTCTCTTTTAAGAAGTCTTATAATGTTAGGAATATGTTTATAGAAAATAATAAAGGCAATAATACAGATAGGTGCATGAGAGTGAATTCCCTCTATATCAGGGTATATAATATAAGAAGAGAGTATAAGAGCAATTAGACCAATAAGTGAAGATAGAGAAGAGATTTTAAGTGTTTTTCCTGCTATAAACCAAACAGCAATGGCAATAAGTGCAGGAATAGGAATTAAAACTAAGAGAACACCAAAGCCAGTTGCTACCCCTTTACCACCCTCAAACCATAAAAAAGGACTAAAACAGTGACCTAAAACAGAAAGAACTGCAATAGTCCAAAGCACAGTAGGTTCAGCTCCTAAAGCCATAGCAATAAGTACAATAACAGCCCCCTTTAGAGCATCAAGAGCAAAAGTTGCAATAGTTAGTTTTTTGGCTAAATCTGGAGCTTTCTCTTTTAACACACGAAGTACATTGGTAGCTCCAATATTTCCACTACCTTCATTTCGTACATCGACTCCTGCAAAAACTTTTGCTAAAATAAATCCAAAAGGAATAGCCGATAAGAGGTAAGCAGTTAGGTAAAGCATAATATTTGTCATAAAATCTCCAAGATTAATTATTCGTGTCGCAATTTTAACGAAAAATATGGTATTTTTCCCTAAATTATCACTTAAGGCAAAAAAATGGGTATAGATTATAGAGCAGAGATAGAGAGACTTAAAAGAGAGTTACCTGTAACGGTAGTAGGACACTTCTATCAACGTGATGAAGTGTTTGAGATGGCAGACATAACAGGAGATAGTTTAGAACTTGCAAGAAAGTGTAAAGCCGATAACAATCCATGGGTTGTCTTTTGTGGTGTTGGATTTATGGGGCAGAGTGTTAAGATAATTGCCCCAGAGAAACGTGTATTAATGCCTAAGATTGCATGTTGTGCCATGGCAAGAATGATAGACAAGAGCTATTTTGATGAGTCTGTAGAGTATATGGTAGAGCATGGTATAAAAAAGGAAGATATATTACCAATTACTTACATTAATAGTGATGCAACTGTAAAGGCAAAAGTAGGAGAGATGGGTGGAATGGTCTGTACTTCATCTAATGCCTATAAGATTATTGAAAAAGGGTTAGAGTCAGGCAAAAAGATACTTTTTGTTCCAGATAGATGTTTAGGTCAAAACTTTGCTAACTCTATTGGGTTAAAGTCGTGTGTTATTAAAGAGGAGGGAAAAGAGTGTAATCCAGCTGAGGCTGATGTTATCTGTTTTAATGGTTTCTGCTCTGTTCACCAACTCTTTACCCTTGATGATATTGAGTTTTATCGTGAGAAGTATCCTGATATAAAAATTGCCGTACACCCAGAGTGTGACCCATCTGTTGTGGCTGTTGCTGATTTTGTAGGCTCTACTTCACAACTTATTAAGTATGTCAATGAGCTAGACCCAGAGCAAAAAGTTGCTGTTGGAACAGAGTATAACTTAGTAAATAGAATGCGTCAAAAAAATACCTATGTTCTCTCTTCAACAAAACCAGAGTGTCCAACTATGAATGAGACTACTTTAGAGGATTTATATAAGACATTAAAATCTATTGAAGATAATGAGCCTATTAATGAGATTTTTGTTGATGAGAAGACTCGTTATTATGCCAACTTAGCATTAGAGAGAATGTTGGCAATTAAATAATAAAATCTGTTCTTTACTACTTATAGTGTAATATTCCATAAAATATTATATGGGATATGCCAATGAAAAAAGCAGAACTTTTAGCCCCAGCAGGTAACTTAGAAAAATTAAAAATTGCATTGGCTTATGGGGCTGATGCTGTCTATGGAAGTACAAGTACTTTCTCTTTACGTATTCGTTCAGGAAAAGAGTTCGATATGGACTCTTACGCAGAAGGAATTGCTTATGCTCATGAGCGAGGGAAAAAAGTCTACTCCACAGTTAACTCTTTTCCATTTAACTCTCAACTAAAACTATATGAGAACCATATTGCAAAAATAGCCGAGCTAAAACCCGATGCACTTATTGTCTCTAGCCCAGGGGTGGTGGCAATGGCAAGAAAGATTGCCCCAGATATTCCTGTTCACCTCTCTACTCAAGCCAATGTAATGAATGTACTAGATGCACAGGTCTATTACGATATGGGGGTAGAGCGTATTATTGTAGCACGTGAAATATCTTTAAAAGATTGTGAAGCTATTAAAAAGATTCTACCTGATTTAGAGTTAGAGATTTTTGTGCATGGCTCTATGTGTTTTGCCTATAGTGGTCGTTGTTTGGTCTCTGCTTTGCAGACAGGTCGTGTACCAAACCGTGGAAGTTGTGCAAACGATTGTCGTTTCCCTTATGAGATATATGCTCACAATCCAGAGACAAATACAACTTTTAGACTTGATGAAGAGGAGGGCATAGGTACTTACATTATGAACTCAAAAGATATGAATATGGCTTCTCATGTAGATGAGATTTTGGCTTCAGGTGTAATTGACTCTCTTAAAATTGAAGGACGAACCAAGTCTCCTTACTATGCAGGAGTTGTAACTAAAGCCTACAGAGAAGCTATTGATGACTACTATGCAGGTAGATTTGATGCTTCAAAGTACCAAAAAGAGTTACATACCACACAAAACAGAGGCTTTACCGATGCCTACTTGCTCTCTAAACCTTTTGAGAGAAACAATACTCAATCTCACGGCTTTACTATTCAAGATGGAACTCACCAAGTAGCAGGTTTGGTTAGCGAAGATGGCTTAACTTGGAGATGTAAAGATAAAACTTGTGTAGGTGACAGAGTAGAGATAGTTCTGCCTGTTGGAGTAACTATTGAGGAGATGGAGAATGAAGAGTGTAGAGTTACTAAAGAGGGTGAGTCATTTTTTATTGAGTTTAAAAAGATAGTCTCTACTACAGGAAAAGAGTTTAAGTGTATTCATAGTGGAGATTTAAACAATATTGTATTGCCTGTTAAACTTCCAAGCTATACTATCTTAAGAAGAGGAATTGCAGAAGCAAAAGCTAAAAAGGGTTTGGCACTTAATGCCTAACAATGGAGACACTAGAGAAGATAGTAGCTTTTTTTATGAAAGTTATAGAGGCTATTGCTAAGTTTTTTTCTTGGTTATTTAGTTAATCAATGTTAAATTGAAAAATAGCTATTATTCTTATAATAATTCAAAAAAATGGAGGAAAGAGATGAAGTTTGTATCAATAGTTATTGGTTCTAAGAGTGACTACAGTGTTATGAGTGAGTGTGCAGAGACACTTAAAAAGTTTGGTGTTCCTTATGAGCTTATTATCTCATCAGCTCACAGAAGTCCAGAGAGAACAAAAAACTATATTAAAGAGGCAGAAGAAAAAGGAGCTCAAGTCTTCATAGCAGCAGCAGGAATGGCAGCCCACCTAGCAGGTGCTTTAGCTGCAACTACAACTAAACCTGTTCTAGGTGTTCCAATGGCAAGTGGAGAGCTAAGAGGTGAAGATGCCTTATTGAGTACAGTAATGATGCCAGCAGGAATGCCTGTAGGAACAGTTGCTATTGGTAAAGCAGGAGCTGTAAATGCAGCCTACTTAGCAATTCAGATTATGGCACTTCAAGATGATGAGTTAAAAATAAAGCTTCAAGAGGATAGGATTAGTAAGGCTAAAAAGGTTGAGCTTGACTCTAGTACTGTTGAGGTAATACTGTAGGTGTGACCATATCACACGACAAATAAAATTTGGTATAATAGGAAAAAAGGCATAACATGGCAGAACTAGCACATTTTAAAAACTTTGCAAAGTTAAAGGATACTTCGGTTGAATTTAATGATATTACTGTGTTAGCAGGAAAACCTGGGACGGGTAAGAGTTATGTTATGAAGTTTATGTATGCTATTGATGAGATGTTTGCTCAAAAGCTTAAAGATAAATTGATTGATAATAATCAGGATTTATCAAATGTATTTTTTAGTATAGAAGGAAATTATTCTATTAATCCAGATATTGCTTATTTATATAATTTATTTGATGAAAAAAAATATGAAGATTTATATGAAGCAATTAATATGAATTTAAATTTTTTACATAGAGAAGCTACTTTGACTTCATTGGAAAACATAATAAATAAAGAAAAACTTTCTATTGAAAAGAAAATAGAGTTTTATTTAAATAATTTATTAAAATCAATTTATACTACACAAAATCAAATCTCTAATAATTATCAAGTTAATTTTAAAGGTATTAATTTTACATACAAGAATGAAGAATTTAATATTTCTTTTTATGAAAAATATATTGATTCAGTTGTTCAAGAGACAGTTTTTGTTGAAACACCTTTAATATTAGAGTTCAAAAAATTTATAAATAAACAAAAGGGTAAAACACCTTATCATATAGAATCTTTATTAAATGTTTTAGATACAGATTATTCATTTGCTGACATTGAGCAAGAAAAATTTATTCAAAATTTTAGAAAAAAATCCCAAAAAATCATAGGTGGAGACATAGAAAGCAGTGGTGACTCATTTATTTTCAATAGAAAAGATGACAAAAACTACGATATTCTTAACGCCTCATCAGGAATTAAAAGTATAGGACTACTTCAATATTTGGTCACAAATAAAGCCCTAAAAAAAGGTTCAGTCCTTTTTTGGGAAGAGCCAGAGGTTCATCTGCACCCTACTTGGCAATTAAAAATGGTAGATTTATTTGTAGAACTAATGAATGCAGGAGTTAAGATAGTCTTTTCTACTCATAGTCCTTATATGGCTGATTATCTAAATGCCATATCTAAAAGAGGAGGATATAGAGATAGAATCTCTTTTAATGTTTTAGATGAAAAAGATGGAGTTGTTACCAATCATATTTTAGATGACGATAATTGGGATATTTTACAAAAAGAGCTAATGGATAGTTTTGAGGATATTTTGTGGCAATACCTATAAAAAATATAAAACAGGGGTGTTGTGATACTCATCTATCGCCCTATAGCGTTATAGATATGGACTCTTTAGACAATATTGGTTCAACTTGTGATAAAGTGATTGAGTGTAAAGATAGATACTATTTAGTTGAAGAGAAAAGTATTACTTTAGCTTTTTTAGATAGTTGCTGTAGAGAGTTAAATCTAAAATTTGATGACTATAAATATATAAATGAAGGTATTCAATATCTCAAAATTAGCGAAGTTATAGCTTTAATTCAACCTATGCACATTGAGGTAAAAAGAAGAATTTTATCGGACACTATTGTAAATATGATTAATACATCAGCAAAAAAGGCAAGTAATACAACAGATATTTTAAATAAACGCTTTGATAGTTCAAAAACATCTAATATGCCTACTTTTTATCTCTATTGCAATAGTGGAAGAACTATAGATAGGATTATTCATAGAGTGTTACAAAGTTATAAAAAGACAGCGTTTATAGAGTGTTTGAAGTTGAAAGAGAAACTGAAAGAGGAGTGTTTATGACACTTGAATTGAAAAATATTGGAATGATTAAAGAGGCTAATGTTGAGCTTGATGGGCTTACGGTTATTGCTGGGAAGAATGATACTGGGAAGAGTACAGTTGGGAAATTTTTTTTTGTGATTCTAAAAACATTGTTTTCAAGTAGAAGACTTGGAAAAATATTTTTAAACTCTGATGGTGAAATTGACGATAGTAAAGTTGCTAGTTCTGGGATTAAGTATCAAGATGAAATAAATGAATTTGTTGATATGCTTAATCTTGTTTTTAAAACATCTATGTTGGAAGCAGAAGTAGTACTAATTGAAAATAAAAAGAAAATAGTTTTTAATGTTATTCGAGGAAATCAATTAAACTTTGAACCAGTAGTATCATTAAGTTATGAGCCAATAATAATCGAAACTCCCTTAATATGGAATTTTACAGATTTTTTCAGAGATATTGCTCAGATTGAATCTCAAATGAGAATAGAATTAGATTATCCATATTTAATGAAAGATTTAAACTTTAAACTACATATAAAAAGTGCTTCTAAAGGCTTAGATATAAAAGAAAAAGTAACCTCTTTAATGGGTGGAGAGTTCAAAAAAGATGAGATGGGTCGTTACTATTTTGATAAAAAAGGTCAACGAATAGAACTTGTTAATACTGCTACAGGTATTAAATACTTTGGAATTTTTCAAATCTTATCTCAAAATAACTATCTAAATAAAGATACAGTTTTAGTTTTAGATGAACCTGAAGTTCATCTACACCCAAAATGGCAACTAGAGATGGCTAAAATAATTGTTGAGCTTGTAAAAAATGGAGTTAAGATAGTTGTTAATTCTCATAGCCCATATATGATAGAAGCCCTACAACGATATGGCAAAAAATCAAAAATAGATATGGATTTTTATCTTGCAGAGAATGGAATAATAGATAAAATAGACAATAACAACTCTGCAACACTTTCAAAAATATTTGAAAAACTCTCTGAACCTTTTGATATATTTGATGAGATGGATAGTGAGACATTAAGAAATGGCTGATGCTAAATCTATTTTTTATTCTAAATATAAAATATACACAAGTACTTTAAAAGAGACAAGTTTAGATTCTTATAATAATATATATCTATGTGAAAATAAAACTAAATTGGTATATGATTTTGATAAAATTGTAAAAGATAAATATCCTAAAAAGCAACTATCATCTTATGATACTTTATTGATTGAAAAAGAGACAATCTATTGTATTGAATTTAAAAATGAAGAGTATTCAAATATTGACCGAAAACGAATTAGAAATAAATTACTTAATGGGAAAGATATTTTAGTAGATATATTTCAAGAACATAATATACCAATAAAAGATTATACTTTTATTTATTGTGTAATATACAAAAATAGTCCTACTAAATGGAGAAGAGGTATTACAAAAAATACAGTTCAATTTGAACTTGAGCAGTATATAAATAAATATTTTGACAAGATTGTAACCAATGATATAAGCTTTTTCAAAAATGAGTTTAAAAAAGAATTTAAAGAGGAGTGTTTATGACACTTGAATTGAAAAATATTGGAATGATTAAAGAGGCTAATGTTAAGATTGATGGGCTAACGGTTATTGCTGGGGAGAATGATACAGGGAAGAGTACGGTAGGGAAAGTATTGTATGGTTTGATAAAATCAATTTCATGGGCAAGTAATACAAAACCCAAAAATGATAATAATTATAAAGTTAAATTTAATAAAGAAATAAAATATTTGTTTGACAATCAATTCTCAAAAGATGGCAATATCAATTTTAATTATGAAGATACTAATTTTAAATATAAAATAAAATATAATATTTGTGATTCATTTTCTTTAGATAAAGAATTCATTAACAATTATCCTAATGTAGGAAGACCTTTGCTTATTGAGACACCATTTATTTGGTCAATCTATCCTATGTTAAAAACGGTATTTAGCTTTAGTGCAGATAGGTATTTAGAAGATATAGATTTTGAAATACCATCAGCACTAGAAGACTTATATTATGCACTAATAAGAAAAATAAGGAAAGAAAAATCTTTTAGTCTTAATATAAAGAGTATTATTGATGGTGAATTTCAAAAAGACAATTTTGGTAATTTTAAATATAATAAACAAGGTCAAAAAATAGAACTTAAAAATACAGCAATGGGAATTAAATATCTTGGATTAATTCAGATATTAGAAAATCATAATTATTTATATGATGGTCAAATTCTTATATTAGATGAACCCGAAGTACACCTACACCCAAAGTGGCAACTAGAGATGGCTAAAATTATTGTTAAACTTGTCAAAAATGGGGTTAAAATAGTTGTCAATTCTCATAGTCCATATATGATAGAAGCACTAGAACTATATTCATCTAAGCAAAAAATTAATAATAACTTCTATTTAGCAGAAAAAAAAGATGAGTATGCCATTATTTCTGATGTAACTGACAATTTAGAACCTATCTATTCTAAATTAGCTAAACCAATTCAAGATTTGGAAGAAGAGTCTTTGGAGAATTTTAAATGGTAGAGTATCTTTGTAATTATTTTAATAGAGATATTTTTTTAGATAATCTATCAGTAATAAGTGATAATATTTGTCAAGACAATGGTAAAAAGTATATAAACTTTGATAAATTTAAAGAGCCTATAAATTGTAGTGACATTACAAAAGGAATGAACTCGTTATCTAGTGTAGATTCTTTATTGATTAACAGAGAGAAAAATCATATTATCTTTGTTGAATTTAAAGATATGAATGATTTAGATGATATAAAAAGTTGGTTTAGAGAAAAAGAGTGTAATATAAAAATAAAAATTCCTGATTCCATACTACTTTTGGGATATTTTATACAAAAAAATGGATACAGTTTTGATGATTTAATAAATACTAAAAAATCTTTTTTCTATGTCTATAAAAATAGAAGTGCCAAACGCCAAATCAATAACCATTTGCGATATAAATTTAGTAAATATAATTTTATGTTGGAAAATATAAAAATTATAGAAAGCCAAGCATATATAAATAAATTTTTAGAGGAACAAATATGACCAAAACTACACTAACATTTAGCGAACTACTACTAAAACTACAACAATACTGGGCAGAACAAGGCTGTAATATAGTCCAACCCTACGACATACCAGCAGGTGCAGGGACATTTCACCCTGCAACACTTCTAAGAAGTTTAGACTCTA
>JALVXC010000043.1 GCA_027038275.1 Campylobacteraceae bacterium
CTTCTGCTAGACCCATTGCTGCAAGAACTCTTCCTGCTAATGAAATATCTGAAGTCTCAACAGTAACACCTGCTGCTTTAGTAAACGCATTTACAATAGGCAATAGAGAGTAGGTAGCTAGTGCTGGAGCTTCATCAATCTTTGTCCATATAATTTTTGGTAATGACATATATCAATCCTTATGTGTAGTTTAATGATATGAGTTTATCAATTTTTTGTAAATAGGAGAATAAAACTCTTATATTGCATAAAATTATATATATTATCTGTTTCCTTATGATACAAAAGAGAGTAGGGTGTTAAAAATAGTTGTGTTAAGGTGTGTTGTTTGGTAACCTATTGTCTAAAATTATCTATTCTTAATTTTTTTAAATAATACTTAATAATAAGAAATATTTGTGGACTATTAGTGTATTCTTTCTGTTATGAAAATAGCAAGTATAGATATAGGACTCAAACGAATAGGTATGGCAATCTGCCTTGATGGCAAAACTGTACTTCCCCAAAATGCCATATTAAGAAAAAATCGAAACCAAGCAGCACGAGATGTTAAAACTTTTTTAGAGGAGTGGGAGATTGAACTATTAGTTGTCGGTCTTCCTAAAGGTGGCTCTAGCGAAGAGGAGATGGAGCGACGTATTAGACACTTTGTCTCACTTTTAAAGTTAGAAGATATAAAAGTAGAGTACCAAGATGAAGCAGGAAGCTCTTTTGAAGCTAAAGAGCTAACAC
Source organism: Campylobacteraceae bacterium (assembly GCA_027038275.1). Classification (GTDB taxonomy): domain Bacteria; phylum Campylobacterota; class Campylobacteria; order Campylobacterales; family Sulfurovaceae; genus UBA1140. The sequence goes on from JALVXC010000043.1 coordinate 733, forward strand.
AAGGGGTCTTTAGACATAAGCGTGATGGAAAGATAGATTCCATTGCAGCTAAGATTATTTTGGAGCGTTGGTTATGAGTAAAAAAAGCTGGAACATTAAAAAAATTCTTAAAGAGATAATCTCTACAGTTATTATCTTCTTTCTTGTCTCAATGGTTTTAAACTATATTCGTAAACCTAATATTAAAGGGAATATTTATGACTATAAGTTAGTTGACACATATGGTAATACTATTGATTTTTCTAGGTATAAAGGAGAGCCTCTAGTAGTTCATTTTTGGGCTACATGGTGTCCTACCTGTAAACTAGAGGCTTCCAATATTGATAAGCTCTCAAAAGCATATAATGTTGTTAGCATTGCTGTAACTTCAGGAAATAGTGAGAAAATTAATCTATTTATGAAAAAGCATCAATTAAGTTACAAAGTTGTCTCTGATGCCGATGGAAATTTAGCAAAAAAGTTTAACATTCAAGGTTATCCTACCACACTTATCTATACAAAAAAAGGAGAATTAAAATTTGCAGAAGTGGGCTATAGTACAACAGTAGGACTCAAAGCACGTCTACATCTATCTAATAGTTTAAAACTTTAAGGAGACATAATCGATGGAAATTATTATTGCAGGAGCAGGAAGTGTTGGCTTTAATTTGGCTAAAACTCTCTCAGTTAAACACAATATTGTCTTAATTGACAAAAACAAAGAGACACTTAACCATATTACAGAGTCATTAGACATTATGCCTCTCTATGGGAATGTTGAGAACCCTGAAATTTATCAAAATATTTTAGACCAACGTTATGATATTTTTATTGCAGTAACAGATAGTGATGAAGCTAATCTCTTTGCAACTTTGATGGCAGATGATGTTTTAGAGGTTGACAAGAAGATTATTCGTCTACACAATGCCTACTTTTCAAAAAGTAGTATTGCCGAAAAATTAGGGATTGATGAGATTATCTTTCCCTATATTACAACCGCTCAATCAGTTAAGCTTTTACTAGATTTCCCAAAAGCTAATAATGTTAAAAAATTTCGTTTTATGCCACATAAACTCATTTCAATATATGTAAATCAGAGTAATATAAAAAATGTAGGTCAAATCAATAATGAACAACAAGTAGTAGTAGGGATTGAGAGAGATAAGAACTTTTTTATTCCAAATGATGAGGAGATTTTAGAAGAGGGTGATTTAGTATATCTCTTTGGTTCAGATGAACATATCTATTCTCTATCTCAAGAGCTTAATAAAAATTCACCTCAAAAACTCTCAAAAATAGCAATTTTTGGAGCTAATACTTTAGGGATTGAGATTGCAAAAGTATTTTTAGAGACAAAAGCAGATGTAAAGATAGTTGAAAAAGATGAAACACTCTGTAAAGAGGCTACAGAGATACTTAAAAATGAAGCTACAATTATCCATAGTCGTTATATTGCTGATACAATCTATAATGAAGAGAATATTAAAAATGCTGACTTAATTATCTCAACTAGTAGAAGTGATGAGGAGAATATTATTCGATGTTTGGAAGCCAAGGAGTACAATATTCCTAAAACTATTGCCATCAATAACGACACTAACTTTTATGATTTGATGCACAAGTTAGGCATAGTAACTATTAGAGGTCCAAAAACTATGACCTACTATAGCATAGTGGAGAGAATATCCTCGAATGCTACTATAAAAGAACGCCACTACTGTGGAGCAAGAGGTACTATTTTTATGAGAAAAATTGCCTTTGTATCTCAAAAGGAGATTACACCTATATTGGAGCAAGAGTCACGACTGTTTCTTGTTAGAGATGGTCATATTATGCCTTTTAATGCTCCTATTTTTTTAGAAATAGGTGATATAATTATGCTATTTACACCAACTAATAGAGCTGAAAAGGTTAAAAATTGGATGCAAACTCTTTAAAAAATATTTTAAAATTTCTCTCTATTATTGGTGTTGTACTCTCTCTATTTTTAGGGTTGGCTTCACTAATAGGTACTATATATCATGAGTCTATTGGTGGCTATCTTATTTTTAATCTTCTCTATCTATTGGTTAATATTTTACTCTATTTTTGGCTTTATCGTCACCCTAGCCAAATGAGCATAAAAGAGGGAATCTTTAGTGTAAATCTTAGCTGGATACTCTTTGGAGTTATAGGAGGAATGGGACTCTACCTTACCTCAAATATTACCTTTGCACAAGCCTTTTTTGAAGCTATTAGTGGTTTTACAACTACAGGAGCAACAATATATAACGATATTGAATCTCTGTCCCATACGACCTTAATGCTTAGAAGTCTCTACCATTGGTTGGGTGGAATGGGTATTATTGTCTTGGGTGTTGGATTGCTTACCTTTATTAACCCTACAGGTTCTCTTACTCTTTTTAAAGCAGAATCTACAGGGGTATCTGTAGAGAAACTAACTCCAAAGATTAAAGATACAGCTATGGGGCTATGGAAAATCTATATGTTTTTGACCCTTCTTGATTTTATTTTACTTTATCTTGGAGGAATGAGTGCTTTTGATGCTATTAATCACGCATTCTCTACCATCTCTACAGGTGGCTTTTCTACTAAAAATAGCAGTATGGGCTATTGGGAACACAACTACTTTATCTTGTGGGTAACAACTATCTTTATGTTTCTAAGTGGGGTTAACTTTATTGCTCATCTTAGGGCATTGTCTGGAGATTTTAAAGGATATAGGAGTGAAGAGGTAATTTGGTATTTAGCTGTTTTTTTAGTTCTCTCTTTTGCATTAAGTGCAGTACACATCTCTATTGGAAAAGATACCATCTGGCACTCTTTGACTCACTCATTTTTTACTATCTCCTCTATTATTACTACTACAGGATTTGCATCAACTGACTATGGAGAGTGGTCACGAGTTGCTATAGCGTTTATCTTTATTCCTATGTTTATAGGAGCTAATGCAGGAAGTACAGCAGGAGGGGTAAAGGTTATTCGCTATGTAGTACTACTTAAAAGTCTTAATACTCAACTTAAGCAGATACTTCACCCTAATGCTATGTTGGGAGTCTATATTGATGGTCAAAAGGTTCTTACTAAAGTTTTAGTCAGTGTTAGTGGTTTCTTCTTTATCTATATGTTTACCACATTGGTTCTCTCTTTCTATCTTTTTGCTAAAGGGTATGACTAC
>JALVXC010000044.1 GCA_027038275.1 Campylobacteraceae bacterium
CTATATAAAAACTCATTATCTTTAAATGCTCCACTAAGTAGGTTTCGTATAAACTCTATAAATTCATTGTAGTATCCATGCAAGTATGAGGTATGGATTGGGGTGTCATACTCATCTATTAGAATTATTACTTGTTGGTTGTATTTTTGAGATAGTAGTTTAGAGAGTAGAGATAGGCTATTTTCTATATTTTGTTGTGTAGCTTTTCCCTCTAAAATATTCATATAGTTTAATTTGTCTAAAAAATTTAGACTATCTATATCTATCTCTTCAAAATGTCTCATAAACTCCTCTTGAATTAGAGAGTAGAGTTTACTATAACTCGCTTCAAAGCTACTACTTTTTATATCTTTAAAACTCAAAAAGATAACAGGGTATCTGTTTATATGTTCTCTAAACTCTTCTGTTTGATATATAGCTAAATCTTTAAAAAGCTCCTCACTACTCTCTCTATTTTCAAAAAAATAGCGAAGCATAGAGAGATTTAGAGTCTTACCAAAACGTCTAGGTCTTGGCAGTAGAGTTATCTGTGCATTTGAGTTTATGAGTTCTTGGATTATTAATGATTTGTCTACAAAATAGTTGTTGTCTTTTATTACTCTTCTAAAATCGCTTATGCCTATGGGTAGTCTTTTCATTGGTTTACTCTATTTTTTTATGTATTATAGCATAAGAGAATCACTTCTCTTATGCTCTGTTTAAAACTAAACTGTTCCCATTTGTCAAGACCACCTCATATTTACTTGCTATCTCATTGATGGTTTGGTTCTGCTTTTAAATGTATTGTAGCATTAATATTGCTCAATTTTGTTATAATCTCATTATGAAAAAGTCACTTATAGAAACGAAAGAGTTTTATAATCGAACTATCTATATTAAACGCGATGATTTGCTCTCAAAAGAGTTCTCTGGAAACAAAGCACGAAAGTTTCACTACTTTTTAGAGAATGAGTTTCCAAATGTCAAAAGAGTTATCTCTTATGGTTCATCTCAATCTAATGCTATGTATTCAATCTCTGTGTTAGCAAAATTAAGAGGGTGGAGGTTTGACTACTATGTTAAACATCTCTCTAGCTATTTAGAAGAGAATCCTCATGGAAATTATAAATATGCCTTAAAAAATGGAATGAAAATTCACGTAGGTCAAACTGTTCCTACCCCAACAAAAAGTGATTTATTCCTAGAGGAGGGGGGACGGCAAAAAGAGGCTGAGTATGGTTTAAAGATTTTAGCCAAAGAGATTTTAGAGTGGAAAGAGGAGCAGGGGTTTAAGGAGTTAAACATTTTTTTACCATCTGGTACTGGGACTACGGCTCTTTTTTTACAGAAGGCTTTTTGTCAGTTCTCACCTAATTGTAGTGTCTATACCGTTCCTTGTGTAGGTGATGAGCTCTATTTGAAAAAACAGTTTTTAATGTTGGAAGAGGATGAGAGGCTTCATCCTAAAATTTTAATACCAACCAAAAAACGCCACTTTGGGAAGTTGTATAGAGACTCTTATAAAATTTGGCTAGAATTACAAGATAAAATGGGTATTGAGTTTGATTTACTCTATGACCCACAAGGGTGGATAACGCTGTTAGAGAACCCACAAATTTTTGAGAAACCAACACTCTATATTCATCAAGGTGGCTTGATAGGAAATGAGAGTATGTTGGCTCGTTATAAAAGGAAGTATAGTGAAGATATTTAGTACAAAAGATGAAGAGTTTCAAAGTGAGTTTGATGAACTTTTAAAGCGTGGTGCTATGGATATAGATGGAGTAACTTCTGTTGTAAAAGAGTTACTTAATGATATTAAAACAGAGGGTAATAGTGCCTTAAAAGAGCATATTGCTAAGTTTGACCGATGGGAGCCAAAAGATGACAAAGAGTTAGAAATCTCTGTAGAATCCATGGAAGAGGCTTACAACAATATTGACCCAACTCTTAGAGATGCTCTACACTTAGCTTATGATAGAATTGAGAACTATCACCAAAAGCTTATGCCAAAATCATGGATTGATTTTGAAAAAAATGGAAATATGTTGGGGCAGAAAGTGACTCCTGTAGATTCAGCAGGGCTTTATATTCCAGGTGGAAAAGCTGCCTACCCATCATCACTACTTATGAATGCTATCCCTGCTATTGTTGCAGGAGTAGAGGAGATAGTGGTTTGTACCCCTGCACCAGATAATGAACTAAATGAACTCCTTTTAGCTGCTTGTCACCTATGTAAAGTAACTAAAGTATTTAAAGTAGGTGGAGCTTCAGCTATTGGGGCAATGGCTTATGGAACAGAGACTATACCAAAAGTAGATGTTATTACTGGACCTGGAAATATTTTTGTGGCAACAGCTAAAAAGTTAGTTTATGGTGAAGTAAATATAGATATGATAGCAGGGCCAAGTGAGATAGGAATCTTAGCTGATAGAACAGCAAAAGATGACTACTTAGCCATAGATTTACTCTCACAGGCAGAGCATGATGAGATGGCATCTTCTATTTTAATTACTACAGATGCAGTTTTAGCTCTTAAGGTGGCTTCTAAAATAGAGGAGTTTTTAGGAAAACTTTCCCGTGAAGAGATTGCACGGAAATCTATTGAGGAGCGAGGAGCAATTATTGTAACAGAGACAATGAAAGAGGCTATTGATTTGATGAACCAAATTGCTCCTGAACATTTAGAGGTAGTAACAGCAAATCCAATGGAGTTATTAGGTCAAATAAAACATGCAGGAGCTATATTTTTGGGACAATATACTCCAGAACCTATAGGCGATTACATTGCAGGACCAAATCACACTCTACCAACAGGAGGAACTGCTAAGTTCTACTCACCATTAAGTGTTGACCACTTTTTAAAGAAGTCATCTATTATCTCAATGACACAACAAGGGTTAAATGAGATAGGTGAAGCATGTGCTTTAATAGCCAATACAGAGGGGTTAACAGCTCATGAAGAGTCAGTTAGAATAAGATTGGCTTAATCGAACAAAAAAACTCTTCTATGCGTTCCCACCAAGATGGTGGGAACGAGGAAAAATCAATCTATTCGATAAAATAGAACCTAGACCTATAAAACTCTATAGGTTATAGAAATGTTTTAATGCTCTAATAATCATAGCATTTTTAGAGATACTCTCACTCTTAGCATCTGTATCAACTTGCTCATATAGGTCAAGTGGAAGTGTAATAGAGAAGATTTTAGTTCTATTTTTCTTTTGCTTTTTAATATCAGCAACAATATCTTTAAGAACATCAATCATCTTATCTGTATCAATTGGTTTTCTAATAAAGTTATTTACACCAATTTTAACAGCCTCTGAGATATTTCCCATATCATTACTAGCAGATACAATAACAATAATCTGTTTAGGGTTAACCTCTCTAATCTCTTTTGCTACCTCTAAACCACTTTTTCCTGGTAAGATAATATCAATAAAGATAATATCAGGGCTATGCTGTTCAAACAGTTGTATTGCAGATGTTGCATCTGTTGCAGAGTAGACATCAGCAAAGAAGTTTTTAAGTGTAGTACACATTAACTCATTTGTCTCTGGCTCATCTTCTAAAACAAGTGTTTTAAGTTTTTTTGTCTCTTCTACAATTTTCATCAAGTCAGTATTCATAATCGCTTCCTATTTCCTTTTTTTATTTTTAATATATTGTAACATGTTAACTATTAAGTTAAATTAAAACCTAATAAAAAAGATTATTCTTTGTAAAAAATATGCTAAATATTTCTTCTTTGGGTTAATTCATCTTCAAATGCCCAAGATTCTCTATGCTCTTTTATAACATTTTTACTAATAGTCTCTATGAGCATAGACTCTTTGTCTTCTAACATCATATAGATTTCACCTGTAGGCTCTACTAACATACTGTCACCATAAAACTTCCATTTAATCTCCTTTTCTTTAAACTCTCCAAGACGATTTGCTCTTAAAATGTAGCAACCGTGTAAAAAAGCTTTTGTTTTAATAATCTCTCTCCAACGATTATGTGAATCAAAAGTTGAAGCAGTGGGTAGAAGTACTAGGTCAATTTTGTTTCGTATAACCTCTTGCCAAAAGTAGTCAAAATGTAGTTCAAATCCACCCATAACCATAATTTTAAACCCTTCTACCTTAAATATTAAAGGAGCTTCTAACTTTTTAATTTTATTTGCAAACATCTTTTTTTCATTCCAATGTTTATATGGCATAAGAATCTGCTGTTCATAGTAGGCTATAGATTTTTCATTAATTTTAACTATGGTTTTTATATATTTTTCATCTTTAACTAATATAATGGGTGCTACAAATACCATTTGATATTTAAGGGCAAAATTTTTAAGTAGTTCAATATGTTTGTCACTCTGTTTTTTGACCATATTCATAGTAAGATTTGGTAGCTCTTTAAAGAAGTGGTTTAGGACATACTCTCCTAAAAGAACAACTTTCACCCCTCTGCTATGAGCTGTTCTTAAATAGAATTCAAGTTTAGTTGCTTGCATTCCTAATGTTGGAAGTTGAAGTGCTGCAATAGTTAATGTTTTATCTGTTTGCATTATTATGACCCTGAAGAGTTTTTCTCTATGGTTTTAATTTTAACTTTTGCCTCTTCTATCATCTTCTGTGCATCTTTGATTTGTGCAAGACCCTCTTCATAAAGTTTTAGACTCTCTTCTAATGTAATATCTGGACTCATTAATCTATTTAATATCTTTTTTGACTCTTCTAATTTCTGTTCAAATGTATTGGTTTGCATCTTTTACCTTTATAATCCATTATTTAACCTATCTTTTATAATTGTATCAAACTTTTCTAGTTCTACTAGAAATGCATCATGACCATAGTTACTATCTATCTCATAGTAACTACTATTTTGTCCGTTACGTTGCATCATACGATGAATATGCTCCATCTCTTTTGGAAAAAATAGGTAGTCACCCTTAAATGAGATAAGTACAACTTCAGCTTTAATACGTAAAACTGCTTCGTGTAAAGAGTCATATCCACGGCTTAAGTTAAATGTATTAATAGCTTTTACTATATATAAATAACTAAGTGGGTCAAATATCTTAGAGAAGTTATTTGTATTGTACTCCATATAACGCTCTACCTCATAACGTCCAAATAGTTCAAATAGCCCATCGTTGCTAACATAGTTTCTTCCAAATTTACTGTTCATGGAGTCTGGTGAGAGGTAGGATATATGTCCTGCTATACGACCAATAGCTAAACCATCTAAACCATTTTCTCTAAAGGCATCTTTTTCATAGTTTCCATCTTTAAATCTAGGGTCACGACGTATTGCTTCCATAGCTACTTTGTTAAAGGCTATTGCCCAAGGTTGTGTAGCATAGGTAGTTGCTAGAGCAATAATTTGGTCTGCAAAGTTAGGGTAGTCTACGGCAAACTGTAATGCCTGCATTCCTCCCATAGAACCACCAATAATCGCTTTAAGATGGTGAATCCCTAAGCTAGATAGAAGTTGTTTTTGAGCCTTAATCATATCTTTAATAGTAAGAACAGGAAACTTTAGACGAAATGGGGTAAGTTTTGGGTAGTCGTTATCCATAGGACCTGTACTTCCAAAACATGAACCAATAACATTGGTAGAGATAACAAAATATTTATTTGTATCAATTGCTTTATTATCGCCAATAAGCCCGTCCCACCAACCTGGCTTCCTCTCTCCTTCATGAAGTCCAGCAGCATGAGCTGAACCACTAAGGGCATGGCAGATTAAGATGACATTTGAGGCATCTTCATTTAACTCACCATAGGTCTCATAGGCAATTTTATACGGTTCTAAGATTCTTCCACTCTCCAAATATAGAGGTGTTGTAAAGTGGGCAATATTACTTTCTATTTTCATTAAGCGAATTTTATCTAATTTGTACTTTATTATAGTAAAATACTTTTTTTAAAAAGTTGTTCTCAACAAATTATATGTTTTTATGGTTTTATTTAATGGTGATATGATAGAATAGAAGTAACTTTCAAAGGAGTTGTATTATGAAGTTAAAAAAGGTGATATTGTTAATTTTATTAGCAACAATACAAATTTTTGCGGTTAGTAAAAAAGATGTTGAGTTTTATGTAAAAAGGTATATAGAAGAGAAAACACACTCTCATGTTGAGAAGATTAAGACTATCTCCTCTTATGAAGTAGGTGGTACAGATGGTTGGCATGTCTATTTTTTATCGGTAGATGTTAAGATAAAGATGGGAAAAGTTTATCGTAAAAAACATCTCTCACAAGTTGTTTTTGCTAAGGGGAAAAAGATAACTTTTATCTTAAAAGATAAAAAAGGGCGTAATTATACTAAGATTTTGAAGCCTCTTGTTCCACAAAATGCTTATGATAAGAGACATCTACTTGCAGGAAATGCAGATGCAAAACATAAAATTTTATTGATTTCTGACCCATTTTGCCCATTTTGTCAAAAGATAGTTCCTCCACTAATTACATCTGTGCAACAAAATCCTAAGCTCTTTGCTCTCTATAGTTATCAGTTACCTTTAGTTCGTATACACCCTGCATCTAAAGTAGTAACAAAAGTTATGGTTCTTTTACATGAAGATGGGAGAGTGGAAGATTATAAAAAGATGTATCATCTTCCTTTGAGTGAAAAAGAGCGAAGAGAGAGTGTTATTTTAAAAGCTATAGAGAAAAAGATTGGTAGAAAATTTACTCATAAAGATTTAATGAATCCAAAGATACAGGAGATATTAGATTTTGATATGGCAATGAAAAAACGCCTCTTTGTAACAGGTACTCCCACAATTTTTATAGATAATGTTTGGGATCCTACACGTTTTGCTTATAAACGATATATTAAACAGGCTAAAGAAGAAGAGGCAGCCAAAGAGGAGAAGGGCTTTTTTGCCTCTCTCTTTGATTAGCTAAGAGCTTTTGCTAAATCATCAATGAGGTCTTGAGTATCTTCAAGTCCTATACTTAATCTTATAAGTCCCCCTGGTACACCTGCCTCAATAAGCTCCTCGGATGAGAGTTGTTGGTGTGTAGTACTTGCAGGGTGAGTAATAATTGATTTGCTATCTCCAATATTTACTACCACTTTAAATATCTCTGTACTATCTGCAATGGCTTGTGCCTCCTCTTTTGTGTCTACTTCAAATGATAGTAGCCCAGATTGACCTTTAGGAAAATATTTTTGTGCTAAAGCATAGTTCGCATTTGATTTTAAGCCTGGATAGTTAACTTTTTTTACTTTTGGGTGAGACTCTAAAAACTCTGCTATTTTAAGTGCCGATGAAGCGTGTTGTTTCATTCGTAAAGGTAGAGTCTCTAAACCTTGAATATATAACCATGAGTTAAATGGGCTAGGTGTTGCACCAAGGTCACGAAGTAGAGCAAGACGCACTCTAAGGCAAAAGAGAGGTAGAGGTAAATCAGAGTAGATTAAACCATGATAACTCTCATCTGGTTCATTAAAGTGTGCATAGCGAGGGTTATCTTTAATAAGCTCTACAAGATTTTCTCTCTCAACTATTACCCCACCAAGTGCTAAACCTTGACCTGTAGTATATTTACTTGCACTATGAACTACAATATCACAACCTAAATTAATCGGTTTACAAAAGATAGGTGTAGCTACTGTGTTGTCTACACATGTCATGATATTATGCTTTTTTGCAATAGCTACAATGGCATCAAAATCAGCCACATCAATACTTGGATTTGTAATGCTTTCAAAAAGAATAAGTTTTGTCTTCTCATCTATAAGTGCTTCTATCTCAGAGGGATTAGTAACATCAAAGTATCGTGTTTCAATTCCAAAACGTTTAATTGTGTGTCCTGTAAGAGTTGTAGTTCCTCCATAAACCTGTTTAGCAACTATAATATTGTCTCCTGCTTCAGATACATTGGCAATAGCATAAAAAATTGCAGCCATTCCAGAAGCAGTTCCAATAGCTGCCACACCATGTTCAAGTGCTGCAAAACGTTTCTCAAATATATCTGTTGTAGGATTCATAAGTCGTGTATATATGTTTCCTAACTCTTTTAGTTCAAAAAGGTCTGCTGCATGTTGTGTATCTCTAAATTCATAAGCTGTAGTTTGGTAAATAGGTACAGCCATAGTTCCCATAGAGTCTTTGTTGTAACCAGCATGTATAGCAAGAGTTTGTTCATTCATAATAATCTCCTTATATTTGAAGAGATTATAACTAAAGATTTATTTATACTCTATAGTTTTTATATCTATTTTTTTATTTTTAAAAGGTTCAATAATTGCTTTAATTTCACTTAATCTATAGTGAAGAGGAAAACCAATAAGTGAGTTCTCTGCTGTAGTCTCTAATATATAGTAAGGTTTATTATTAATATATAATGCTTTTTTATTTTTTATCTTAGGAAGAGGAACAATTACAAATATATGTTTTGGAACTAAAACAAAATAGCTCTTAATATTAATTTCATGTAGTAAAGAGGCAAGTAGATTACTTTTGTCATCACAGTCACCAAAGTTTTTTTGAATTGTTTGTTGTGGTGAGTTAGCCCTAAAGTGATTAATTTTATAGGGTATATTAGTAACATAATCTAAGATAGATTGAACTTTACACTCTTGAGTGAGACAGTGTTTTGTGAGTATATTTGCAAGTTTATATAGCTTTCTACTCTCTTGTATACTATTAATATATATTCCATCAGAAGTACTAATGTGTCGTCTATTAGAAATTAAAATGGTATTTAAAACTAAATATATAAAATATATAGAAAAGCCTCCCAGAACTACTTTTGAGAGCATATGGGAGAATTTAGAGGTCATTAGATATGAAAATCGGTATTTGCCAGTGCCATGCAATCAATCTCCACAAGAGCATTTTTAGGTAGTGTCTTAACTGCAACGGTACTTCTTACAGGTTTATGGAGACCAAAATAGTGAGCATAGATTTCATTAACTTTAGCAAAATCATCCATATTTGTTAAGTATATGGTTGTTTTAATTACATCATTAAAGTGAACTCCTGCTGCTTCAAGTACATAAAATAGATTTTTCATAACTTGATGAGTTTGATTTACTACATCATCAGCTACCATAACACCTTTTTCGTCCATTCCTATCTGTCCTGAAGTATATAAAATACCATTAACAACAACAGCTTGTGAATAAGGTCCTATAGCCGCTGGAGCATTATCTGTTGAAATAAATTTCATCTTTTTTATCCTCTATTTGCTTTCGTAAAATATATAAGATGTAGAGTAGTCTGAAAATTCAAAATAGACTTTTTCTTCTCCTTCATCTTTTTTGCCATTAAAGTTTTTATCATCATATCCATATCCAAAACGGTAAGGACGCTGAACATCAACATCTGTTCCTGAGGCTGTAGTTAGTTTATCAATTTTAATAAATCGTTTAACTAATTTATCTCCTGCATAAATATCAAGTGTTCCATTTGTACCTGTCCAGTTTTGAATAGAACGGCTAAGCTTGTTCTGTGTCTCTTGAGTACAAGCTGTAAATATAAATAAAAAAGCACCAAAAATTAAGAGTTTTAATTTCATAAAATATTCCTTTAAAAAGTTGAAAAACATTTTAGCACATTTTTACCTAAATATAATCTTAAAGTTATCTATTTTGGCATATCAAACTTTTGAGTTATTAACTCACCCTCTTCATTAAAGTACAAGTAGTAGAGTTTATCTTTAACTATATTTAACCCTGCTAAGTATCGTAAAGCTAGATTAGCTTGAAGTGAAGCTATGTGCATAACCATAGGAGCAATGTTTCCTCCTACTTGATGGTCTGAATTATTAAATATTTGAAAAGAGGAGTTGTTAAAAAAACAGACTTGTCCGTTAAACTCTTCTACAGAAGCATAAATCCATGGAGTATTTTTCTCTCTTGCATATTTATCAATCTCATAACGAGTTTGTAGATTATCTGTTGCATCTAAAATAAGGTCATAACTATTTTCAATCTTAGAAAATGATTCAAAGTCCATTGTATGAGCATTAGCTGTTATGAAAGGATTTTTGCTTTTCATTAACTCTACTACTACTTCTGCTTTTAGACGATTTTCATCATTAAGAGTAAATGCTATTTGTCTATGAATATTGTGTAGTCCTACTGTGTCAAAGTCCACCATGTCAATCTGACCAATACCCGATGTACCTAGTGCCATAGCAAGACTACAACCAAGTCCACCAGAACCAATAATAGCAATCTTTTTATCTTTTAAAGAGTCTTGTACCTCTTTACCCCAAAGTTGAATCTGTCTGTTAAAATAGTCTGTTGTAGTTATCATGGTGTTAGTTTAGCAAAAATAAACTCGTAGGATGCTTTATTAATAAAATAGGCATAAAGATATACCTATTTTAAAAGGATTTTTTTAATTATAAAGGGTTGTTCTTGATTAAAAAAAGAAGATGTGGCGCGGCGGACGAGACTCGAACTCGCGACCCCCTGCGTGACAGGCAGGTATTCTAACCAACTGAACTACCGCCGCACCTATAAAATAATGGTGGTCGATACAAGACTCGAACTTGTGACATCTACCTTGTAAGGGTAGCGCTCTACCAACTGAGCTAATCGACCATATTTATTGTTTGGACTTAAAAAACATTGGCGACCCCTAAAGGATTTGAACCTTTGTTTTTGCGATGAAAACGCAATATCCTTGGCCACTAGATGAAAGGGTCATCTTGACCGAACAATAGTTGTAAAAATGGTGGTCGATACAAGACTCGAACTTGTGACATCTACCTTGTAAGGGTAGCGCTCTACCAACTGAGCTAATCGACCAAATGGTGACCCTTCATGGATTCGAACCATGGGCCCACTCCTTAAAAGGGAGTTGCTCTACCAACTGAGCTAAAAGGTCATAAAAAAGTAACTTATGGCGCGGCGGACGAGACTCGAACTCGCGACCCCCTGCGTGACAGGCAGGTATTCTAACCAACTGAACTACCGCCGCACCAACAATATTAAGAAAAAAATGGTGACCCTTCATGGATTCGAACCATGGGCCCACTCCTTAAAAGGGAGTTGCTCTACCAACTGAGCTAAAAGGTCATCTTTTTAACTTACCTTCACGATAAGTGGACGGAATTATAGCCTATGGTAAAATATATGTCAAGAGTTTTTTTAAAATTTATAAATTATTTTTTAAAATTTCAATAGCAGTGTCAGTTGCTTGTGTTTGAATACTCTCTCTGTCACCTTTAAAAAGATGAAGTTGTACTATTTTATTTTTAGGTGTTTCAATACCAATATAAACTGTTCCTACAGGTTTGTTTTTTGTTCCACCAGTAGGTCCAGCAATTCCACTAACAGCAATAGCATAGTCAGCTGATGCCATTTTTAAGATACCACTTAACATCTCATGCACACATTCAGAACTAACTGCTCCATGTTCAATTAGTGTCTCCTCTTTTACTCCTAACCATTGAGACTTTATCTCATTAGCATAAGTAATAGCTGAACCCATAAGTACAGATGATGCTCCAGATATAGCTGTAAAAGCTGAGGCTATTCGTCCACCTGTACAAGATTCTGCAAAAGTTATAGTCTGTTTTTTCTCTTTTAATGTGTTTATTATCTCTATAGTATTCTGTTTAGTTATATTTTTTTTCATATAGCAATTATAACAAAAAATTCATTTTTTTCATTTTTCAATCCCAATTGTCTAGTAAAGTTTTAATAGTTAAAGGATAATATAAATGAAAATAATATATCAAATAGTTACGATTATACTACTATTACAAGGTTGCTCAATTAAAAAAAATAATTTTGTTCAAAATAAGACTTGTCCAGAGTGTTATGTCTCTTTAAAGGATAGATAGAAGTTAAAATTTTTATATTATGAAGTTGTGCTATAATTTCGCCAATATTTATATAAGGCATGACAAAATGGAATTTAAAGATACACTTTTACTCCCAAAAACAAAGTTTCTAATGAGAGGAAACTTACCTAACAATGAGCCAAAACGTTACCAAAAATGGTACGATGATGGAATGTATGAGCAGATGAAAGCAAAACGTGAGGGGGCTGAGATGTTTACGCTTCACGATGGACCTCCTTATGCAAATGGTGATATTCATATTGGTCATGCATTGAATAAAACACTAAAAGATATTATTGTAAAGTATAACTATTTTCAAGGTAAGGCAGTCCGTTTTACTCCAGGGTGGGACTGTCATGGGCTTCCTATTGAGCAGAAAGTAGAAGATAAAATGGGAACGGCTAAAAAAGAGAGCCTTCCTGTCTCTAAGTTTAGAGAGATTTGTAGAACTACAGCTCAAAAGGCTATTGATGGTCAAAAAAAGGGCTTCAAGTCGCTTGGTATTATGGCAGATTGGGAGAACCCTTACATAACTATGGATTTTAAGTTTGAGGCAAATATCTACCGAACGCTTTGTGAAGTGGCTAAAAAAGGGCTTTTGGTAGAGCGTCACAAACCTATCTTTTGGTCATGGGCTGCTCGTACTGCTTTAGCTGATGCAGAGGTAGAGTACGAAGATAAAGAGGACTACTCACTCTATGTTCACTTTGAGCTTTCCGATAAGGCAAAAGAGAAACTAGATATAGATGGAAAAGCAGGAGTGGTCATTTGGACAACAACTCCTTGGACACTACCTGCAAACACAGGAATCTCACTAAACCCTGAAGAGATGTATGTGCTAACAGGTGATGGGCATATAGTTGCAGAGGCTAGATATGATGCTATGATAGAGGAGGGTGTAGTAGCAGGTCACTCTAGCAGAAAAATCTCTGCAACAGAGCTAGATGGACTCTTAGCTATTAACCCTCTTAATGGTCGTCCTTCAAAGATTGTTTTAGGTGAACATGTCTTAATGGACGGTGGTACAGGAGCAGTCCACACAGCCCCAGGTCATGGAGAAGATGACTACAGAGTAGGACTTGCTAACAATCTTGATGTGATTATGCCTGTTGATGAGCGTGGTTGTTACGATGAGTCAGTTGTTGGTCTTAACTTGCTTCCAAATCCACAAGAGTTTGTAGGAGTGCATATTTTTAAGGCAAATGAGAAGATTTTAGAGCTTTTAGGTGATAGCCTCTTGAAAGTAAGTAAGTTTACACACTCCTACCCACACTGCTGGAGAACTAAAAAACCACTTATCTATAGAGCGACAAATCAATGGTTTATTGCTGTTGACAAAGAGCCAAATGATGGCAAAGAGTCATTAAGAATCTCAGCTCTAAATGCTTTAGATGATGTTAAGTTTTACCCTGCTAGTGGCGAGAATAGACTTCGACCAATGGTAGAGGGTCGACCAGATTGGTGTATCTCTCGTCAGAGAAGTTGGGGTGTGCCTATTGCATTCTTTAGAGTTAAGGCTACCAAAGAGGTTATATTTGATGAAAAAGTTTTAGAGTATGTGGCTAATATCTTTGAAGAGAGAGGAACTGATGTTTGGTATGAGCTAGAGATTAGTGAGCTTCTTCACCCAGAGTGTGACTATAAGCCAGAAGAGCTTGAAAAGGTGGGTGACATCTTAGATGTATGGTTTGATAGTGGTTCAACTTGGAATGCAGTCTTAAAGAGTGGAAACTACGATGCAGGGGAGTACCCAAGTTCTCTATATCTTGAAGGGAGTGACCAGCATAGAGGGTGGTTTCAGACTTCACTTCTGTTAAGCTCTGCACTTTATCAAAAGTCACCATATAAAACTCTTATTACCCATGGATTTACAGTTGATTCTAAGGGTGAGAAGATGAGTAAATCTAAAGGGAATGTTGTAGCACCTGATAAGGTGATTAAAAAGTATGGTTCGGAGATTTTACGTCTATGGGTGGCACTAAGTGACTATCAACATGACCTTAAAATTTCAGATGGAATCTTACAGCAGACAGCAGAGCAGTATAGAAAGCTTAGAAATACATTTAGATTTTTAATTGCCAATATAGATGGTTTAGAGAGAGTAGTAGAGCCAAGTGAGTATGGTGAGCTTGAGCGTTGGATTTTAACTAGAGCCAAAGAGGTGTTTAACTCGGTCAATGCCTCTTTTGCAGAGTATGACTTCTTAAGAGGTTTTGCTACACTTAACAACTTTGTAACCAATGAGCTAAGTGGTATCTATATGGATATTACCAAAGATAGACTCTACTGTGATGCAAAAAACTCAATTACACGTCAGTCAACTCAATCGGCAATGATGCTTATGACAAAATCTATGATGGCACTTGTTGCTCCTGTACTTACCTATACAGTTGATGAGGTGTTAGATTACGCTCCAGATATTTTAAAAGGTGACATGCAGAGTGTCTTTGACCTAGTTTATGAAGAGCTACCTGATGTAGGAGAGCCATTTGATGATAAGCTTCTAATTGAGGCTAGAGGAAAGTTCTCTGAGGTAATTGATAGACTCAAAAAAGATAAAACAATTAAATCTACACTAGAGGTTGAGATTGTAGGAGATATTTCAATCTTCCCAATTAAAAATAGTAAAGATTTAGAGGATTGGTTTGTGGTATCTGCTCTTAAAACAGCTCCTACAACAGAGAAGTTAGAGGAGTTTGAGGTAGATGGTAAAAGCTTTATAATTCAAAAGGCAGAGGCTAGTAAGTGTCCTAGATGTTGGAGATTTGTATCAAAAGATGAAGAGTCTGCTTGTGAGCGTTGTGCTAAGGTTGTTGACTCTATTGTAGCAGAGGCTTAGTAATATGTACGATTTGAGTAAACCTATCCCCACAGAGGTTATTGTGGGGTCTATTGTGTTTATATTGGCTTTGGTTGTGGTAGGGCTTTTGGTGGTTTTATACTATAAAAAGAAACTTAAAATAGAAGAATAATACTATTTTTATTTTTCTATTGTCTCTTCTATGCTCTTATTATCTTCTTCATTTTTAACAACTATCTCTTTACTTGGTCTCTTTTTTATCATCCACTTCTTAAATGGTTGTAGTGAAGATATATAGTCAGCCACATCTTCAAACTGTTTATCTTCAAGAGGAAGTGTAGGCATGGCATTGGCACTATATCCAAAGGCTTTATATAGACTATATGGGTCTTTGGCATATTGTGCTATCTCCTCTTTGTGTCTTGTATAGGCAACCATATTAAAGTCAGGTCCTAGACCACCTCCACCATTAATAGTGTGACAGATAGCACAATTCTCTTTATAGACCTTTTCTCCTGCTTCAACATCAGCCATAAGAGTTGAAGTTGTTAGTAATGTCAATGAAATTAGTAGTTTTTTCATAAGTCTCCTTTATAATAATTATCATTATAGTTTATAATATATCAAATCGGATAAAATTACTCTTAATTAAATAGATAAATCGGATAAAAATACTCCTATTTGTATTATTTGATTAAAAAAGTATCTTTTTCAAGAGAAAATTAGTATAATAGAATATGAAATTAATTATAAAACGACTTATACTTTTTGCTACACTTCTATTTAACTTTTTATCTGCTGATGATGGTAAACTACTATTTTATGGGAACTGTATTGCTTGTCATGGAGAGCTAGGTAAACCCTCTGCACCTCATTTGTCTGAAGTTAAAGGGTACTACATGATGAAGTATCCAAAAAAAGAGGATTTTGTAGAAAATTTGGCAAAATGGGTCTTTAAACCAAACGAAGAGAGTGCTTTGCTACCAGATGCTATTAAGAAGTATAAGCTTATGCCTTACCTATCCATTGATTTAGATACTTTGACTCAAATTGCCACTTATATTTATGAAAATGATGATTTTGGAGTTGCTAGTAGTTTAGAATAGATTATAAAAACCTATCCTGAACTATATTTAACGTACTTCTTAAATCTCGTGCTTTACATGCCTCTCCAATAGCTGAGAATTTCCATTTTCCTTTATGTTTATAGAGTTTTCCTAAAATCATAGATACATAACCTGCAAATTTTGCATCAGAGGCTATGT
>JALVXC010000045.1 GCA_027038275.1 Campylobacteraceae bacterium
ACTCTTGGGCTAAAAAGAAAAAAGCAAATAAAAGCACACCAAAGCCTCAACCTAAAAAAGTACAAATAGACGGTGAAGTAACCCCTATGACCCAAGAGGAAGAGGCAAGATTTGAGAAGTATACCAATGAGCTAAAACTCAATAGCGAAGTAGCCAATACTCTAGCACGAGATACTCAACTCTCCTCTTTTTATGAAAAGGCTTTAACAACACATAATAGCCCAGTAAACATTGCTAACTTAGTGACAAATGAGGTAGCAAGGGAGCTAAAGAGTACAACTATAGATGAGTTAAAGTTTAAACCAAAAGATATAGCCAATCTTATTAAAATGGTAGATAATGAGACCATTTCAACCAAGATTGCAAAACAGGTCTTTGAAGAGATGAGCAAAAGTGGTGATGAACCAACACACATAGTTGAGAGTAAAGGGCTTGTGCAAATAAGTGACCCTGCTGTTTTGTTACCTATTATCGACGAAGTAATGGCTAAAAATCCTGATAATGTAGAGAAGTTTAGAGCAGGAAACAACAAGCTCTTTGGGTTCTTTGTGGGGCAGGTTTTAAAAGCTACTAAAGGGAAAGGGAATCCTAAGGTGGTTAATGAGTTGGTAAAAAAAGTATTAGAGTAGCTTAAACTATTTAGTTTAGGCTACCCTCTTCTTTATGGTGCAATCCCACCAAATAGTAAGTAATACCTAAAGCTAAAGTAACAGTAGCCGTTGCAAAAACATACATTGGTTCTATATCTTTAAAATCAAAAATAATAACTTTTCGAGCAATAGCCATTAGTGCTGTTGCTATAACTAATCTTATAGGTAATATATCGGTTCTTATATAGATTACAATATTTTGATAAATCTCTATTGCAATTAAAACAGCTAAAAAAGTAGCAAAAGTTTTAAATATATCTGTAATTTTCAACAACATAAAAGGGGGTGAAATTAATTTTTGATAAAGAACATATACTGCATCTCCCACACCCCAAAATATAACCAACACCATCAATATAGCCAATGCTCTAATAGCTAATTTTATTGCTTTGTTTAAAAAAGCAAATAACCAATCATCATGCTCACTTGGTAACTCATCGTGCATCTTTAATCTTCCTAAATAAATAATTTAAGAAGTATATATAAATAAAATTAATCTAATGTACTACTCTACAAAAATATGAAACGTGAACCTCACTCTCCCAAATCAAAGAGACCTTCGTGGGAGAGGCTTCCTTTGTCATGAATACGAGATAAAAGAAGTAATGCCTAGCAAAACTAAGCAACCTCTCTTAACTTAATTAACGAAGACAAAGTATGACTGGTTCTGTCTACAAGATGAGGAACTTTTGCCTCAACTTGCAACCTTGACTTTTCAGACAAGGGTTTTAAAATAGCTCTTGTAAAATATCGACTAGCAATATTATAAGAGGCTGATAAATCACTATGATAAATTTTTCCATTTACAAAGGTAGCAATATCTTTTTTATAACTTCTCTTTAGAACTCCACTTCCATCATAAGCATAGATAGAAGTTCCTCTTGCTATCACTCTTGAATATCTAATCCCAAAACTATGTGCCTTCTCTCCAACTTTTTGTTGAATTTTTAGTTTTGCCCAAAATTGTAACTTGGCTCTTAATCTTTTTGCTCCAAAGCTGTTTTTTGGTAGTTTCATCTTTCCAAGATACTCAAATACAATAATATCTGCTTCATTTTTGATTGCAAACTCTACAATCTTATCTACTGTATCTTGGATTATAAACTTTTGTAGATTGTTAATTCTTCTCCAATGGTTTGGTTTTTCATTAAATATTCCAGATTTTCGTTTAGCTTTGGATAGCTTATTTACTCTGTGAGATAGTTGGTCTTTTTCTTTGGGTTGATTGATAAACAATCTATCCAAGACAGTTCCATCTATATCTATACAACTACAAACTGCACTATTTGTTAAACCTAAATCAACTCCTATAACTCTCTGTTTTTTTAGAGGAGTTGAGTTAAGTTTAACATCTGTTTCATATGAAATATGAAGAAAATACTTTTTTCCTTTTTTAACCAACGATGGGTTAAACTCTTTAAAATTTTTAAATCTATACTTTTGTCCTGATTTTAGAGATTTGGTTGAGTACTCTATATCTATCCATACCCAATCACTATTTTTAAAAACTTTGATTTTTGCTTTTCCCTCTTCTATTTTATTCCACATATTATCTTTGTAGAGAGTTGGGAATGAGTTTGGTTGATAGTTTATTTTTGGTGCTTTTTCATGAAATCTTTTTCCTTTTAATAGTGCTTTCTCTTTTTTCTCTTCCCATATTTCTAATCGTGAAAAGTGGCTATCTATGACTCCTAATGCTTCCATAATTACGGCTCTTCTTAGATATGATGGGAATTTGTAAAAATCTTTATCGAAGTCATATTTTATATCTCTGTTTTTAGCTGTTTTATGGGTTATTGACTCTATATATTTCAGTTTCTCTTTTGATTTTTTGCCTTGAAGATTAAGATACTCTTTTTCGCAAACAATAATGTAAAAACTCAATGCTTGATTATAAATTTTTATTGTCTCATCAAAGGTTTGAGTATGAGTTAGGATTTTTAGTTTTGCTGTTTTTATGATTTTCATTTTATTTATGATTATTGTTTTTTTATGTTGTGATTTTAACATAATTTATTTAAAAATAGAATATTTGAAACTTTTTTTTGGTCTCCAACTTACTCTATTTTATCTGTTGATGGAGCTACAATCGACACTATAAAATAATATATACGCAATCAAGACAAGCCTCTATAATTCTAACCTCTTCCAAATCATAAATTATGGAAGAGGATTGCGAATTATATTTTGTTCAAGTAGAGAACATGAACCTCACAGTTACTATCACTCCATTAGTTTCTTTTGATTTCTCCACTTATTTTATATTTTAATTTTTTTGAGATATATATCTCTATTAGCTAAAGATTAGTATAATACGCCAAATATTTCAAAAAGGTAGAAAATGAGTATAAAAGATAAATGTGACCTTTGTGGTTCAGATGCTGGACTAACAGAGTATAAAGTAGAGCCAAGAGATGAGACTGTAACCCTTTGTGAGACATGTTTAGCCTCTCATGAGTCACCTTCTGACAATGAATCTCACTGGTACTGTCTAAACGATGCAATGTGGAGTGAAGTACCTGCTGTTCAAGTAATGGCTTACCGAATCTACAGCAGACTAGGCAACCAAGACCAACTAGATATGATGTATATGGAAGATGATGTTAAAGCATGGGCAGAGGCAGGATTAGAAGATGAAAATGCAGAACCTGTTAGAGATGCCAATGGTAACATCTTAAAAGAGGGTGACTCTGTAACTATTATAAAAGACTTAGTTGTTAAAGGTGCAGGTTTTACAGCTAAACAGGGAACAACTGTTAAAAATATTAGAATGGTTCCAGGAGACTCAACCCATATTCAAGGAAAAGTCAACGGTTCTACTATCTTTATTATTGCTGCCTTTTTGAAAAAGCTTTAAAGTGTTGTATGGTGCGTTTTCCAACGCACCCTAAAACCTCTTCCAAAACCCCCTACTAAACAGAACAATAAAAGTATAAAACTCCAACCGTCCAATAATCATAAAAAATGAAAGCAATACCTTATCAAAGTCACTAAAGATACTAAAGTTATCAGCAGGTCCTACATGTCCAAACCCAGGTCCAATGTTTCCTACTACAGCAATAGATGCACTAAGGGCTGTTAAGTAGTCATACCCTTTAGCAAAAAGATAGAAAGAGAGAACCAATGTGGTAAACATATAGATAAAGAAGAAACCACTAACACTGACTAAAACTTTAGTAAGAACCTTTTGACCATCAATATAGACTCCC
>JALVXC010000046.1 GCA_027038275.1 Campylobacteraceae bacterium
GAAATATACACTTTGGAATTAGAGAACACGCTATGGGTGCTATTACTAATGCTATGGCACTCTATGGAACAATTATTCCTTTTAATGCAACCTTCTTTGTCTTCTCTGACTACTTAAAACCAAGTGTAAGAATTGCTGCACTTACTAGTATTAAAAACTTCTTTATCTGGACACATGACAGCATTGGGGTTGGAGAAGATGGACCAACACATGAACCTATTGAACACTTAAGTCAGTTTAGAGCTTTACCAAACTTCTACGTTTGGAGACCTGCTGATGCTACAGAGAATGTAGAGGCATGGAAGACAGCACTTAAGATGGACGCACCTCATGGATTTGTACTCTCACGTCAAAAACTAAAAACATTAAAACCCCAACGTGACTTTGGAGATGTATCAAGAGGGGCATACCTAGTAAAAGAGAGAGAGGGTGCAGGAGTAACAATAATGGCTTCTGGTTCGGAGTTAATGCTTTGTCTAAATGCAGGTTGTGTATTAGAAGATAATGGAATTAAAGCCAATATTGTCTCTGTTCCATGTCTTGACCTCTTTAATGAGCAAGATGAAGAGTACAAAAAGAAAGTTGTTCGTCCTATGACAAAAGTACTTGCTGTAGAGGCTTCAACAGCTACAGAGTACTACCGTTATGCAGATGATGTTTTAGGTATGGAGAGTTTTGGAGCATCTGCACCTGCTGATTTACTTTTTGAAAAGTTTGGCTTTACGATTCAAAATATTGTAAAAAGAGCAACAGCTTTAGTATAAAATTTAACAATAAATTAATGAAATGGTTTACGTACTGTTTACCATTTTTATATATAATTTCAATAAAAAAATATATAAAGGTTATAAATGATTAAAAAAATTGCATTGGCTTCAGTAGCATCAATGGTATTATTGACAGTTGCACAAGCTAAAGAGAATTATGGAACAGTTAATGGTACTCCAATTACAGAAGAAGATGTTGCATCAACTATTGGTCAAGCAGGAGTAAGTTTTAAAACACTTACACCAGAGATGCAACAGAGAGTCCTTGATATGGTAGTTGATAGAAAACTACTTACAGAGGCTGCTTTAAAGAGTGGAGTTGAAAATACAGATGAGTATAAAACTCAGTTGGAAGCAATGAAAAAAGATTTAGCACTCGATTTATTTATGAGAAAAGAGATGAAAAAACTTGAAGCGAGTTTTACTGATGAGAAGCTCAAAGAGGAGTATAACAAAAATAAAAAGTTATACTCTGTACCTAAGCAACTTAAAGCAAGACATATTCTTGTAAAAACAGAGGAAGAGGCTAAATCACTTATTAAAGAGTTAGATGGTGCTAAAGATAAACAAGCAAAATTTATTGAACTTGCAAAAACAAAGTCAACAGGACCTTCAGGTAAAGATGGTGGAGATTTAGGTTGGTTTGACCTTCAAATGATGGTACCAGAGTTTTCAGCAGCAGCTGATAAACTAAAAAAAGGTGAATATACTAAAGTTCCTGTTAAAACACAATTTGGTTATCATATTATTATGCTTGATGATAGAAAAGAGGCAGGAGTAAAACCATTTGAAGCTGTTAAAGCTCAAATTAAAAGCTCTTTAGCCAATAAAGCATTTGCTGATACAATAAAAAAGAAAACAGATGAGCTTAGAAAGAGTGCTAAGATTGAGTTAAATAAGTAGTCTTTTAAGATAGGGGTAAAATCCTATCTTAACTTAACATTCCTCTAACTTCATCTTCATCTATCATATCTTTGTCATACTTAACAACAGCAATATTTTCTGTCTCATTCACATAGGTCTCAACAATTGCTTCATGCTCTCTTAAGGCTTGAATTTTTTCACGGTCAAAAACATCAAGTGGCAGGTATACATTTCCACGATTGTTTGGATTTGGCATGGTGTAGACCCAGATAAACCATAAGATAGATATAGCTCCAACAATTAAAGCAAGTACCATTCTGTCATAGTGTTGCATAATCCAACCAGCAAGAAGACCTCCAAAAAAGATACCTGTGTAGGCAAAAGTATTTGCAACTCCAAGTGCTGCTCCTTTTTGGTGAACTTTAGCAAACTTAGCAACAAAACTTTGAAGTAGAGGTTCAAACATATTAAAACCAATAAAGAAAAGAACAACTCCTACAATAAATACTAAAGGAGTGGTAGCAAACCCCATTGTTATAAAAGAGGCAAAGATAGCAATAACAGAAATCATAAACACCTCTCTACCTTTTCCATACTTTTCACCAAAAATAGCAGCAGGAGCCATAGCCACAAAACCAAATATCATAGCAGGAAAATAGACCTTCCAAAGTTCAGCCTTCTCCCAACCAAATCCACCATCTTGAACTCTATGAGTCATAACAATAGGAATAATAAAAAACGCCATTGTCATAATAGAGGAGTGAAACAGAAAGGTAACATACATTCTAACTAATGCTTTGTCTTGAAATACATCAAAAAATTTAGACTCCTCTTCGGCGTAACTATGGACAATTTTAGGAGGCTTTGGAACTGCTGTAAAGAGTACCCCAATAGCCATTACAGATAGAATAGCTGTAAGCCAAAAGAGTTTATCTATGCCCCAATTTCCCCCAACAATAGGAGCTACTATCATAGCTACAGCAAAACTAAGAGCAATAGTCCCACCCATAATAGCCATAGCATGGGCTCTTTGCTCCTCTTTTACTAGGTCGGCTATCATTGCTGATACAACAGAGCCAATAGCACCTGAACCTTGTAAAAAACGACCTATCATTAACATATAGATATTGTCAGCCATTGCTGCAATAACTGAACCTACAACAAAGATAATAAGCCCAAAAAAGAGTACTCTTTTTCGTCCAAACTTGTCCGACATAAGCCCAAATGGCACTTGAAAAATAGCTTGGGTAAGTGCATACCCACCAACAGTAACTCCAGCTAAAAATGGTGTAGCCCCCTCCATCTTAAGAGCATAGACCGATAGAACAGGAAGGACAATAAAGAGTCCAAAAAATCGTAATGCAACAATAAAGTTTAAAGGCATTGTCTCTTTAATCATATTAATATCTCCAATCAGATAAAATTTGTCCTATTATATAACTAAAAGGTTAAATCTAAATGAAAATTATTTTAGCAACTAACAATAAGGGAAAATTAAGAGAGTTTAGAAAGATGTGTGACATAGAGGTTATTACCTTTTCAGACATTTTAGGAGAGGTAGAGATAGTAGAAGATGCAGATACTTTTAAAGGGAATGCACTTATTAAAGCTAGAACTATCTATGAAAAATTAGAAGATGAAGATGCTATTGTAGTCTCTGATGACAGTGGTATCTCTGTACCTCTACTTGGTGGTATTCCTGGAGTCTATTCAGCTCGATATGCAGGTGAGGGAGCAAGTGACAAAGAGAACCTTTACAAATTGGTCGATGCTGTAAAAGAGGCAGGAGTAGAGAAAACACATGCTTTTTATACAGCCTCTATTGCCATTGTAAGCAAGTTTGGTGAGTATGTTGTTCATGGTTGGATGCATGGAGATGTTTTAGCTACTACTAGAGGAGAGAATGGTTTTGGTTATGACCCTATGTTTGTACCTAATGGGTTTGAACAGACACTAGGTGAGTTAGATGATGAGGTGAAAAAGTCTATCTCTCATCGAAGCAAGGCGTTAGAGTTGGCAAAGCCTATTATTGAGATGTTGCAGAGATAATTTTTTGACAAACAAAAAATATAGTTTTAAAACTTACAAAATAAGTTTTAGATCATACCTTTCTACACAACCTAAATCAGAAAAAAAATAGTAAAATACAAGAAAAAACCATGAATAAAAGATTAAAAAAAGACACGAGAAGTTAGTAAGAAGCGAAATGAACATAAAACATAAGCACC
>JALVXC010000047.1 GCA_027038275.1 Campylobacteraceae bacterium
GTACTCTCTCCTAAACTTCCTGCCTCTTCTAAAGCTTTATAGTAGCTCTCTTGGTTATCTCTTACAATACTCTCTGTAGGCATTACTGCAAAAGCTTCTCTCCAAGCATAGAGTATAACACTCTGCCAAAGTCTTCCAACCCTACCATTACCATCAGAAAATGGGTGTATAAACTCAAACTCATAATGAAACACACAAGATTTTATAAGCATATGTTCATCTGAATTTTTAAGCCAATCAAACAAATCGTACATCAAATCAGGAACAATCCCAAAAGGTGGAGCAACATGACTAACTCCATCACTACTACCAACTCCCACATTAACACTTCTAAAACTTCCTGCTCTATTTAAAATATTACTCATCAATATTTTATGAGCTTTAAGTAAATCATCAAGATTATCGTATTGATAGTTTTCAAACTCTCTATAGGCATTAATAGCACCCTCCACTTCAAGAATCTCTTGATAGGTTCCAAGAACCTTTTTACCCTCTAACATAGCTGTAATTTTATCTTCACCTATAAAGTTACCCTCTATTTCAAGAGTCCCAACAAGTGTTTTTATACGATTTTTTTTTCTAAGCATTGGAGTAATAATATCTTTTTGATTGTACTCTATTCTAGTTAACTCTTCACTAATAGCAGAGATTAAATTAACCATCTTAGAGGTTATGGTATATGGTGGTTTATAACTACTCAAAATATATTGTCTCCAATTTTATATAGCAACATTTTACCATTTAATCGCTATGATAACGCATGGAAGATATAAAAACAAAAATAGAAACCCTACTTTATGAAGATGCACCCGATTTTGAGATTTCAAAACTGCTTAAACAGGATATTAAAGAGTATTTTGGAACACTAGAGGATAGTTTTGCCCAAAACAATGGAAAAAACTTCTTAGTTAAACATACTCGTAAAATCGACAGTATATTACAGATTGCCTACCAAGTTGCTATGCGTTCTATGTTTGGAACATATATGCCCCTCAAGAGTACTCTACCCATTACCCTACTAGCTCTTGGTTCTTATGGGCGTGAACAGCTCTGTGTCTACTCTGACATTGATTTGATGATAGTCTACAAAGAGACCCCTGGGTACAACACAAAAGAGATGATAGAGAAGATTCTATATATATTGTGGGACGCAGGGCTAAAACTTGGTCATCGTGTGCATGAACTCTCTGACCTTTTTGAGGTCTCTAAAACAGATATTACCATTAAGACATCTATGTTAGAGTCACGCTTTATTGATGGATCTAAACAGCTTTGGAGTCAAACTCAAAATGAGCTAAATCGAATGAGAAAAGATGACCCACAGAGATTTATTGAGGCAAAAATAGAAGAGATGAATGAACTACATAAAAAGTATCCTCTAACAATGGAGCCTAACCTAAAAGAGGGAGATGGTGGCTTTAGAAATGCAAATTTAGTATATTGGATTGGAAATGTTCTTTACCATATTAATAGTATCTCTGAGCTTGAAGGAAAAATTATTGCTAAACATGAGTATGAGGAGTTTAGAGAAGCACTCTACTTCCTCTTTAAAGTTCGCTCTGCACTCCATTTAGCAACAGGGAAAAAAGAGGATAGGCTACGTATTGAACTTATTCCTTATGTTGCTAAATATCTAGGTTACGATACACCTAAAAAACATGTTCAATTCTCTCGTAAAGTAATCTCTTATTTAAAAGTTATTAAACTCTATACTACTATTTGGATTGATGAGCTTAGTAACTACTTCGATAAAAATAAAATGTTAACCCCTAAACCAAATAGCTCTTTTTATGAACTACTAGAGCAACTAATTCAAGCAAAACCTCAAGAGTTTCCTGTTCACCCAACTTTTTTAAAAGCACTAAACTCTTGCTATAGAGATATTGAAGTAAAAGAGGATATCTACAAAATTATATATAAGATATTTCAACACAAACAGAGTCATCTTATCTTTAAAACACTTATTGACACTAAACTACTAGGATATACTATTCCTTATATTAAAAAAGTTATAGATTTACCACAATTTGATGGTTTTCATAAATACTCAGTAGGAATACATACAGTTAAAGCAATTGAAGCATTGGAAAATATAAAAAATCCATTTATTGCTAAACTATATAAAAATTTAAATAAGAATGAGAAAGTCTTTATAAAAGCTGTTGTTCTTCTTCACGATGCAGGAAAAGGTAGGATAAAAGAACATTCACAAGTAGGAACAGTGCTATTTAAAGGTTTTGCTAAAAAATTAGGTCTTTCTGAAGAGATGAACAAAATAGGGAAAAATCTTATTTTATATCATACTCTAATGAGTATTACAGCACAACAAGAAGATTTACATTCCCAACAGACTATCTTAAAGTTCTCTTCTCACTTTCAAACACAAAAGGAGCTTGATTATATCTATATTCTTACCTATGCTGATATGAATGGAGTAGGTATATCTATCTATAATAATTTTTCATCTCAATTAATCCATACACTTTACCAACAAGCTTCTATTGCTATTTCCAACAAGAAACTACTTAAAGAGACTACAAAAAGAGTTAAAAAAGAGCGTCAAATGCAACGCTTAGAAAGTTTTAGACATCTTCCTAAAAGTTTACAAAAGAAAACTATTCAAATTAGTTCTGATTACTTTTTTATCAAAAATACACCTCAAAGAGTTATCAATATTGTAAAAAGAGCATCTAAATTAAAAGATTATGACTATACTATTAGCAATGAAAAATTTTTAACTATTGAGATTTTAAGAAAAGATAATTTTGATGTAAGTTACCTACTCTATAAACTCTCTCGCTTAGATATTGTTCAGATGGATATCTATAAACTCTTTTCAAATATTAAATATTTTCGTCTTGATTTTAGCGAAACTATTGAAAACAGAGACTATATTGAGCTTCAAGAACTTATTATTAACTCCTTAAAAAGTACACATGAATTAAATATTGAAAAACCCAAAATTTTAAAGAAAAATATTTCTATAGACTGTAATCACTCACAAGAACATGCCATGATACAACTTAACTGCTCTAATCAAAAAGGTTTACTAGTTTACATTATAAATCTTTTTGATAGTTTAAATATAGATATCTCTTCTGCTAAAATTCATACAAGAATGAACAGAGTTAATGACCTATTTTTAATCGAAAAGAATGGAAACTTTTGTAATAATACTGACTTCATAATAAAAGAATTAACGGAGCAATAATATATGTGTGGAATTGTAGGATATATAGGGCACAATGAAAAAAAAGAGATTTTATTAGATGGGCTACAAGAGCTAGAGTATAGAGGATATGATTCAGCAGGTATTGCTATTATAGAGAATAAACAACTTAAAAACTTTAAAGCTGTAGGAAAACTACAAAACTTAAGAGAGAAAACAAAAGATTACACTAGCCAAGGATTTGGAGTTGCTATTGGTCATACAAGATGGGCAACACATGGAAAGCCAACAGAGCTAAATGCTCATCCACATATGGGAGCTTACTCTTTTGTAGTACATAATGGAATTATTGAAAACTATCAAGAGCTTAAAGAGGAGCTACAAGCTGAGGGAATAGAGTTTTTAAGTCAAACAGATACAGAGACTATTGTTCATCTCTTTGAAAAAAACTATAATATAAATAATAATGCTTGGAAAGCATTTCAACAAACAATTGAGAGACTTGAAGGTGCTTACGCTACGCTACTTATTACAGAGGCACAAGCAGATACTATATTTTTTGCTAAAAATGGTTCACCACTACTTATTGGTTTTGATGAAAAAGATGTCTACTTTGCCTCTTCTGATACACCAATAATTGGTAGAGCAAAAGAGGTTTACTACCTTGAAGATGGAGAGTTTGGATATGTTAAAGATGGAGAGGTTAAACTATTTGATGCCAATGGAATTAAAACTTTTACCAAACAATCCCTACCAACCGACAAAGCCATGGCACAAAAAGATGGCTACAGATTTTTTATGGAGAAAGAGATTTATGAACAATCCCAAGTAATGAATGATACTATGATGGGACGTGTTTTAGATGACAGAGTAGATTTTGAAGAGCTAGATAAAGAGCTTTTTGAGAATATAGACAATATTAAAATATGTGCTTGTGGTACATCTTATCACTCTGCTTTAGCATCTTCTTATCTGTTTGAAAGAATGGCAAAGATTCCTTGTCAAGTTGAGATAGCTTCTGAATTTAGATACAAAGAGCCACTACTTAACAATAAAACTCTCTTTATTACTATATCACAAAGTGGAGAGACAGCAGATACCCTAGAGGCTCTAAAAATGGCAAAAAAAGCAGGACTTAAGAGTTTAAGTATCTGTAATGTAGACAACTCATCTATTGTAAGAGAGAGCGATGCTTCTATCTTAACTCGTGCAGGAATAGAAAAAGGTGTTGCAAGTACCAAGGCTTTTGCTACTCAAACTATGGTTCTTTGGATGCTTACACTCTACATAGCTCAAATTAGAAAAACTCTCACACAAGAGACTATAAATCAGGAGCTAGAGGCTATGAGACACACACCAAAAGCTCTACTTGTAGATGACAAACTTCACTCTAAACTAACACGTCTATCTAAGCGTTATCTACATGGACACGGTTTTTTCTTTATTGGTCGCGACCTATTTTTCCCTCTTGCACTTGAAGGTGCTTTAAAACTAAAAGAGATTTCATACCTACATGCAGAAGGCTACCCAGCAGGAGAGATGAAACATGGTCCTATTGCCCTTGCCGATGCAGAGCTATTTACTGTAGCACTAATGCCACAAACTGTACATTATGATAAAATTAAATCAAATGTAGAGGAGCTTTGTGCTAGAGATGCAACTGTTTTAGCCATTTCACCTGAGTACTTTGAACTATCTGATGACTTTATACAAACTAAGTATGACTCACACCCTATGTTAGAGTTTTTTGAGATGATGGTTATTACCCAACTTCTTGCACTTGAAATCTCTATTAGATTAGGAAATGATGTAGATATGCCTAAGAATTTAGCTAAGTCTGTGACTGTAGAGTAGTCTAATGTAGGTCAATCTTGACCTACAAATTTTACTCCCACTCTATTGTTGCAGGAGGCTTAGATGATATATCGTAAACTACTCTGTTTATTCCATCTATCTCATTAATAATCCGTCTACTAATCCCCTCTAAGACATCATGAGGAATATGAGCGAAAGTAGCTGTCATACCATCTACAGACTCTACCATACGCACACAAACTGTATTGTCATAGGTTCTATTGTCTCCCATAACTCCTACAGATTGAACATTTAAAAGTACAGTAAATGCTTGCCAAACTTTGTCGTAGTAACCTGTAGCTCTAAGCTCCTCTTGCATAATAGCATCTGACTCACGAATAAGGTGTAACCCCTCCTTAGTCACTGCACCCATAGTACGAATAGCAAGTCCAGGTCCAGGGAACGGGTGGCGACCAATCATATGTGCAGGAAGTCCAAGTTCAAGCCCTAGCTTTCTAACCTCATCTTTAAAAATCTCTCTAAGAGGCTCTACTAGCTCAAAAGTCATCCAATCTGGAAGTCCACCTACATTGTGGTGTGACTTAATGGTTTTAGATGGTCCTTTAACAGAGACAGACTCAATAACATCTGTATAGAGTGTCCCTTGGGCTAAAAAGCTAACATCGGTATGTTTTTTTGCTTCTCTATCAAAGACCTCTATAAACTTCTCACCTATTACTTTACGTTTCTGTTCTGGGTCACTTACCCCTTTAAGAGCTTCCATAAACTCATCTTTTGCATCAACAGTAATAAGTGGTATATCTAAGAGTTTAAACATATTTTGAACATCTTGGGCTTCATTTTTTCTAAGCAGTCCTTGGTCGACAAATACACAAATGAGTTGCTCTTTTGGTAAAGCTTCATGAAGCAGAGCAGCTACAACAGATGAGTCAACCCCACCACTTACACCACAAAGCACCTTTTTGTCTCCGACTTGTGCTTGTATTTGAGCTATCTTCTCTTTAGCAAAGCTTCCCATGTTCCAAGTACTATCACACCCACAGATGTGTTTAGCAAAGTTTTTAAGTAGTTTTGTCCCCTCTACAGAGTGGTGAACCTCTGGGTGGAACTGAAAAGCATAAATCTTCATCTCTTCATTGGCAATCGCTGCATAAGGTGAGTTTTCAGAAGTTCCTATAACTTCAAAGCCATCAGGAATCTTCTCTGCTCTATCTCCATGACTCATCCAAACAACTTCATTATTGCTCATGCCATCAAATATTTTAGAGTCTGTAATGCTCAATCTTGCCTTTCCATACTCATGATGGTCAGCAGAGACTACCTCTCCACCATAACGCTGAGTAATAAGTTGCATTCCATAACAAATCCCCATAATAGGTAACCCCAAAGACCAAAGCTCTTCACTTGGTTTATAAGCATCTGGTGCATAAACTGAAGCTGGTCCTCCTGAGAGTATAATCCCTTTTGGTTTACGAGCTTTTATGTTAGCTATATTCTCTCTGTAAGGAACAACCTCACAGTAGACTCCTGATTC
This sequence comes from Campylobacteraceae bacterium, assembly GCA_027038275.1. Taxonomy (GTDB): domain Bacteria; phylum Campylobacterota; class Campylobacteria; order Campylobacterales; family Sulfurovaceae; genus UBA1140. The sequence goes on from JALVXC010000047.1 coordinate 6,519, forward strand.
TCTTAGTTTTCGTGCTATAAGTTGAGTGTATTGTGAACCGAAGTCGAGAACGAGTATGGGTACTTGTTTCATTAATTATGTTCCTTGATATGTAGATATTTTTGTGGGATTATACTCTTTTTTTTATGAGAGGGGTATTATGATTTAGAATTGATTGGCATTATGAACAAGGGCAGACACAGAGGTCGCCCCTACGTAATACTATCCAATATGTAACATATTAAACTGCACATACCAAATAGCCACAGATACAATATATCCTACAAGTACAGTCCAAGCTAATTTCATGTGTGATGAGAAAGTATAGATACCATGCATTTTACCCATAACACCAACACCAGCTGCTGAACCAAATGATATAAGAGACCCACCAACACCTGCTGTCATAGTTACCAACATCCACTGCTCTTGAATTGCTCTTACATCTTCTCCCATATTAGGATTTGCTTTTAATACAGCGGACATAACAGGCACATTATCTACAATAGAAGAGAGAAATCCTACTCCAATATTCATAGCAGTTGCTCCAAAGGTTTCATAAAGAGAGGTAAAATATTCCAAAAAGCCTAAAAAGTGGAGTCCACCAACAGCAGCTAAAATACCAAAGAAGAAAAGAAGTGTGTCATTTTCTACTTTTGCTATCCATGAAAAGACATTAACACGAGTAGGTGAAGGACTCTCATTTAGCTGATATACATAGATTTTTAGTATCGCTAAACCAAAAAGCATTCCCCACATTGCAGGTAAGTGTAGTACTTGATGTGAAACAATTGCAAAGAAGATAGTAAGAGCAAAAAGTCCAATAATTATTTTACCCCCCTCTAAAATCTCTGCTGGTTCTTCATCACTATTAAATGGTGGTGTTCCCTTTGGAATAAATCTACTCAACAAGAAAGCTGTAACACCCCAACCTAAAAAGGCAGCAGGGAATAAAAATAGAAACTCTGTAAACTCTGCTCGTCCATCTACCCATACCATAAGCGTTGTAATATCACCAAATGGAGACCAAGCCCCCCCTGCATTGGCAGCAACAACAATATTAATAGCTGATGGGACTAAGAACTCTTTGTTATCTTTATCGATAGTTAAGAGTACAGTAGAGAGAATAAGAGCTGTAGTTAAGTTATCTGCAATTGGCGAGATAAAAAATGCCAAAAGACCTGTAACCCAAAAGAGTTTACTATAACTGTAACCCTTTGAGACTAATCTATAACGAAGAGTAGAAAAGACTCCACGGTCAATCATTGCTTCAATGTAAGTCATAGCCACAAATAAGAAGAAGAAGATACCTGCTATCTCAACAATTAGATGGTCAACTTCATGCTCTAAAATTTCTCCATCTAATCCATTAATAGCAAAATAGAAACCTATAAGCATAAAGATACCTGTACCTGCTAAAAGTGCAGGTTTTGCTTTGTTGATTCTATATTTATCTTCTGTTGCAATAAAGTAGTACCCAATAATAAAAATTACCAATGAGACCCATCCGACCCATGTGGTCGCTAAGTGTAAATCGTGCATTATTTCTCCAATAAAAGGTTTGTATTCCCTTTTTATTTAATTTTCATCATTATATTCAAAATATTCTGACGTTAATCAAATATTAATATGATTTCAATGCAATCTTTTACTACTGAATCTCTTTTACTCTATAAAATTTTAATTATTTTTTATTTTATCATATTAATTTTATATAAACTAAACTTCTTTTATAAAAGAATAAGTATAATTCTTAAAGATAGATTTTTAGAGGTATAATTATGAAGACACTATTATTGTTAGCTTTGGCTCTCTCTTTCTCTTTTTCAACAGAGGATGAACTAATTATTAAAATGACCAAAGATATCTCTTCTGTTACAACACAAGACTCAGGAAGAGATATTAAAATAATACGTGTACAAGAGGTTAGCCATAAATTACTAGATGATTTCACTAAAACCTCTCGTCCTTGCCCTCCTTTTTGTATACAATCTACTAAAATAAACCCAAATATTGATACCATTGCTGAACTTGAAATTTTTAAATTTATGAAAGAAAAAATTACAAATCAAAAAGGCATTATAATTGATTCACGATTAAAAAATTGGTTTGAAATAGAGACAATTCCATCTGCTATTAATATTCCATATCCTATTATACTACACAGTAAAAAAGAGAAAATTGCTCAAATATTTAAACTTTTAGGTATGAAAATTGAAAACAATGGAGAGTGGAATTTTGACAATGCAAAGGAGCTTACTATTTTTGACAATGGTCTTTGGTGTTCTCAAGCATCTTTTCTCATAAAAGGTTTACTAAAATATCACTATCCAAGCTCAAAGATTCACTACTATAGAGATGGTCTTCAAGGGTGGAAACTCTTAGGACTAACAACTGTTGTCCATAAAGAGATTAAATAGACTACTCAAACTCTCCAGAGAAGTCTATCTCATAAAGCATAGAATCAAATGTAAAAATATATTTATGAAATGCTTCACTACTCATATAGGCTTTATGGCTACCTTTAAAAGTTATACCCTCTACTTGTGAAGTAAGTGGTTCTTTTAGATGAAGCCTTTTGTGGTCTCCATTAAAAAAGTTATTTCCACTATAGTTAGTAAATGCCCATATATTTACATTTAAAAGAGAGGAGTAAGTTGTAAGAAGAAGTATGCCTAACTCTTCATTTATATCTGCTCCTGTTACCATACCTTGTGTATTGAAAGTAGCAATATACTTTGCAATATGCTTTCCTGTTTGAGTAGTTAACTCATATAGACGAGTCTTGTTATCTTGCCAATCTTTTGAAAATAGGTAGAGTTTACCATGGTGGGCAACCATTGCTTCGCAGTCATAGTTGCTATTGTGAGCTTTTGATTTAAACTTCTTTTGGTCACTAAATCTAAAAGAGATAACCCCAGCACGAACACTCTTTTGACTCCCTAAAGATGCACGAGGAATCTTATATACTTTTAAATCTCTACGATTACCTTTGTTATTTCCAATATCTCCAATATAGACATAGTTGTCATCATAAGCAATATCTTCCCAATCTCTATTTCTTGCATTTTTAATTTTTAATGTTTTTATAATATCTCCATTACGTTCACTTATCTGATATAGTTCTGCTCTACCTTTACTATCATTAAACGTCCAAAGTCTATTATCAACTTTAATAAGTCCTGAACTCTCTCTAATACGATTTGGGAGTTTAAACTTTGCAACAATAGCTGTTTTACCATTTTTTGGCTCTTGCCTTCTAATAGGAGGAGTTCTTGGTGTTGCAATAGGTTCTGTTGTAGTAGGTATAGAGATAGGTCTACCCAAAGAGGGGTAAGAGACTTGTGGTCTTTTTACCTCAACAGGAGATTTTGAAGGAGAACTAACCACTGGTTGAGGAGCTGTACAAGAGATTAAAAAAGATGATAACAATAGAAGTGTTACTTTATTTTTTATTTTAAATTTCAATATAGTGTGTCCCCAAACTCTCTTTACGTTTTAATGCTGCCTCTACAATAGCCGACGCAGTATTTAGCCTAAGCTCTAAAAGCCGTCCAATATCTCTATTTTTCATATCGAAAATAGCATTTTTAGCCTCCAATAGACCTCTTTTGGTACGTATTACACCCATATCGTCCCACATAATTTTTCGTAAACGTCGTTTATAGATTTTATCTTTTCCATGATGAACAATATTGTTATAGGCTTTATCAAATATAGGAACTTTAACCTCTACCTTCTCTTTAGATAAAAGATGGTCTACAGCTCTTTTAGCAAATACCACACCCTCTAGTAGTGAATTAGATGCTAAACGATTTGCTCCATGAACTCCTGTAGAGGATGCTTCACCAATAACATAAAGCCCATCTATCCCTTCAACACAACCATCTGTATCGCACTTGATTCCTCCTACAGCATAGTGAAATGCAGGAGATATAGGAACTCTGTCTTGTGGAAATCTATACCCCAAAGATTCAAAGGTTCTTGTAATATTTGGAAAACGTTTATGAAACCACTCCTCTTCAAACATTGAGAAATCTAAATATACCTCTTCTCCTGTCTTTCTCTTGTGGTCAAATATGGCACGACTTACAATATCTCGACTTGCTAACTCTCCTCTCTCATCATAATCAAACAGAAATCGTCGTCCATCTTCAGAAACCACCCATGCACCCTCACCTCTTAGTGCTTCGGTTAACAAAAACTTTCGTGCAAATGGAGTTTTGACAAATACAGTTGGGTGAAACTGCATCATCTCCATATTCTCTAACTCTATCCCCTTTTCAACACAGATACCATGAATATCTGCTGAGACTGTACGTGAGTTTGTATTGTACTCATAGAGTGAACCCACCCCACCAGAAGCAATAATAACATCATCTGCAAGAATGGTCTCATGGCAATAGTTTACCAAAGCATTTACTCCATAACAGCGACCATTTTCAATAAGTAAATCATACACTAGAGTATTTCTTTGAAGTTGATGCTTGTTTTGAACCATCATAAAGTAGTGCATATAGCGACCTGTAGCATCACCTCCTGCATGAACAATCCTCTCTGCTGAGTGAGCAGCCTCTTTAGTATAGAGTATATTCCCCTCTTCATCTGTGTCAAAATTCATACCTCTGTTAATAATATCTTTTGTCGTTAGAAGAGAGGTACGTGACATAATCTCAACAGCCTCTTCATTATTATGATACGCTCCCGCTGCTAATGTATCTTCCACATGAAGAGGTATATCAGCCTCATTAAGTGCTGTAACCATTCCACCCTGTGCATAGAAAGTGTTACACTCCCATGGAATATCTTTACAGACAACCAAAACCTTTTTTGTTTTAGGAATATTCATTGCAGCATAGAGTCCTGCTATCCCTGCCCCTATAATTAGTACATCATATTTTTTCATGGGTTTATTATATTTAGTTTTTATTTAAATAGAGAAACAATTTCTTAGGCTTTTAAAAATAATCTTAACTTTAATATATTTTAACATTAAATTAGTAATTCTTAGCATTAATATAATATTTTCATTAAATATTAAAAAGTAATAGTTTTAATTACCAAATATATAAGTATCATTTTGTTACCATTAAGATATAGCGATTAGACTTTTTACATAATTTTATAAATAAGTCTATTAAATAAAAAATTGGAGAAAAGAGATGGCATTTTTTACAAAAGGAAAAGAGAAAAAAGCACCAGTAAGCACAAAAAGTAGACCAACCACATCAACTAAAAATAGCAATACTACAGCACCAATCTCTGCTGCAACAGAGATTTCAAAAAATATTACTATTGAGGGGCATCTTACGGGGACTGATAGTGTTAAAATAGAGGGAACATTTATTGGAAATATTGAAGTAAATAATGTAGCCATTGGGAAAAATGGTACGGTAAGAGGTTCTATCATAGCCCAAAAAGTAACTGTCTCTGGACGTGTTGAAGGAGATATTACATGTAATGACCTAAATGTTATGCAGACAGGATATATAACACAAAAAGTACACTCAAATATAGTTATTTTAAGTGGTGAAATTTTAGGTGAAGTTTTAGCTGAAACATCTATCAACATTACACCAACAGGAAAGATTCAAACTACTTCATTGGTAAGTAAACGCATTATAGTTAATGGTAGTGTTGAGGGAAGATTAACTGCTTCTGAACTTCTTGAAGTTGGTTCAAATGGATTAGTTAATGGTGAGATTTCTGTTAAAAATATTAAGACTGATGAGGGTGGTCGTGTTATTGGCTCTATGGCAATGTATACAGAACCAACACCAACAGTTGAACCTAAAAAACCTGAAGTAATAGAGGCTACAATTGAAGAGAAATAAACAGAACCCTACTTTGTAGGTTCTTCTTGCTGGGGTCTCTTATCTACCCAGTATGGGTCAGCTTTATATCCACACCCTACTAATAGTATACAGCAAATAGATGCTATAATAGTCTTATGAAACAAGCTAGTACTATTCTTTCCCATATTCAATCTCTTCCTCAGTTTAAATTACTTAAGAGCCACTACTGCTATCAGAAGTTTATCTCATCTCTTAACCCCACTTTTAAAAAAGCTATTGCTTTTATATATGTAAAAGATGAGATTCTATATATAGCTCTCTCTCACCCTGGTTTTAAGATGGAGATGAACTACCAAAAAGAGATACTCTTAAGCATCTTGGCTATTTTAGCTAAACAAGATAAAAAGTGTCAACATATAAAAGCAAAAAAAGTTATTCTGTTTAACTCTAAACATATCTCAATTATAAAAGAGAAAAAGATAGAGAGTACCATTCCTCACTATAAGGAGATGGCTACAGGTGAATTTAGTGTTGAGAGTGAAGATAGAGATATAATAAAAGCTTTTGAAGCAATTAGAGATTCTATAGTTTACAAAATCCTATCCTAATTTTAAAGAAAATATATCTTATTATCTAGGAACATATACCTTCTGTCCCACATGCAACAAAGAACGACTACTCCTGATTTTACGATTAGCTTTAACTATTTTAGATACAGCCTTCTCATCTCCATAAAACTTCTTAGCAATCATTGCTAGTGTATTTCCTTTTTCTACAATAATATATCTTCTACTAGTTTTATTATCTTTTCTTGGAATAACTAACTTTTCACCTAAATGCAAAGTTGTCTTTGCACTCCTAATTCGTCTATTAGCTCTAACTATTCGCTTATACTCTTTCTCATCTCCATAAAATCTTTTTGCTAATATGACTAAACTATCACCCTTTTTTACACGAATAATACGAGGCTTTATCTTCTCATAATGAGCAATAAAAGTAGGTTTTCTTTTTTTAACAATGACCTTTTTTACTCTTGGCTTTTTCACTATCTGTTTAATCTTTTCTACTTTTACCTCTTGAATATTTTCAACTTTTAGCTCTTTAATCTTTCTCTCTTTTTTTACAATTTCAGACTTTACCTCTTTAATTTTTTCTGGTTTTACCTCTACAACATTTTTCTCTACTACAGTAGGCATAGCTAGAGCTTCTATATAGTGTGTAGACTCTTTTTTTTCAACTTTAGGCTCACTCTTTTGAGAAATAGTTGTAGGTGTTTTAACCTCTTTTGGGGCTACTGGTTTCTCTTCAATAATTTTTTTAGTAAGCTCTTTTACATCAGTTACTTTAGTCATTGTTTCAACATTAGATGATGCTACAGATTTACTCTTATCAAGCTTATTACTACTCTCTATAAGATAGAAAGCTCCCCCTCCAACTAAAAGAGCAAGAAGAGGTAAAATCAGTTTCATCTTACTCTTTTGTGGCTCTTCCTCTTCATAGAGGCTATCTACATTAACTAAATCATAATTCTCTCCAACATTTGGTTCATTATACTCATCATCAACACTTGGCCCCTCTATCTTTTTGACAATAACATTCTCTTCTTTATTTGCATTGCTTTCTAACATATTAATTCCCAATTTTGTTATTTATGTAAGTATAACATAAGTTGAAACTACTTAAGCACTAATCTGTTAAAATACACCTCTCAAAAAAATAAGGTTTAAATAGATGAATAGAAGCAAAGATTTTTTACGAAGAGTTGTAGAAGAGGATTTAAAAACAGGAAAATATAAAGAGATAGTCACTCGTTTTCCCCCTGAACCAAATGGTTTTCCACACATTGGACATGCAAAATCTATTAGCATTAACTTTGGAATTGCCAAGGATTACCAAGGACATTGTAACCTTAGAATGGACGACACCAACCCAACAACAGAAGATACCCAATATGTAGAAGCCCTAAAAGATGCAGTACAATGGCTTGGCTTTGAGTGGAACAAAGAGGTGCGTTACACCTCTGACTACTTCTCTAAGCTTTATGAGTATGCTATTAAACTTATAAAAATGGAAAAAGCCTATGTAGACTCTCTACCTGAAGAGGAGATGAGAGAGTACCGTGGTACAGTGACAGAGGCAGGAAAAAGAAGTGAGTTTGCACAAAGAAGTATAGAGGAGAACCTTGACCTTTTAGAGAGAATGAAAAAGGGAGAGTTTAAAGAGGGAGAGCATGTCTTAAGAGCTAAAATAGATATGGCTTCACCCAATATGAAAATGCGTGACCCTCTACTCTACCGAATCAAACACGCCCACCACTTTAGAGCAGGAGATGAGTGGTCAATCTACCCTATGTATGACTTTGCTCACTGTCTCTCTGACTACATTGAGGGGGTGACTCACTCTATCTGTACTTTAGAGTTTGAAAACAACCGTGAAATCTACGATTGGGTACTTGACACCCTAGAGTTAGAGCCTCCAAGACCCTACCAACATGAGTTTGCACGGCTAAATATTAACTACACCGTTATGAGTAAACGAAAACTCTTAGAGCTTGTAGAGAAAGAGGTAGTAAGTGGTTGGGACGACCCAAGGCTACCGACCATTGCAGGGCTTAGAAGAAGAGGCTATACTCCTGAATCTATCTTGAACTTTTGTGAACAGATTGGAGTAGCCAAAGCCAACTCTGTTGTAGATGTAGCTCAACTAGAATTCTCTATTCGAGATGACCTTAACCCAAAAGTACCAAGAGTAATGTGTGTGCTTGACCCACTAAAAGTAACCATTACCAACTATGAAGGTATTGAAGAGTTAGATGCCTCTTACTACCCTCACGATGTACCAAAAGAGGGTTCAAGAAAAGTTCCATTTTCTAAAGAGATATATATTGAGAGAGATGACTTTATGGAGAACCCAACTAAGGGCTACTACCGTCTAACCCCTGAGCAACCTGTACGACTCAAACATGCCTATATTATAAGCTGTAAAGAGATTATAAAAGATGAACAAGGCAATGTAGTAGAGATAAAAGCCGAGTACTACCCTAACTCTAAAAGTGGTTCAGACAGAAGTGGTATAAAGGTGAGAAGTGCCATTCAGTGGGTTGAAGCAAATGAGGCTAAAGAGATTGAAGTTAGACTCTACGATAGACTCTACAATAAAGAAACCCCAGAGGGCATAGAAGATATTAACCCCAACTCACTTAAGGTGGTTAAAAATGCTCTTATTGAACCTGCTGTTATAACTCAAAAGCCTGATGTTAGATTTCAGTTTGAGCGACAAGGGTATTTTTTTACTGACCCTGTTGATTCTACAGATAAAAAGCCTGTCTTTAATAAGATTGTTGCTCTTAAAGACTCTTGGGCTAAAAAGAAAAAAGCAAATAAAAGCACACCAAAGCCTCAACCTAAAAAAGTACAAATAGACGGTGAAGTAACCCCTATGACCCAAGAGGAAGAGGCAAGATTTGAGAAGTATACCAA
>JALVXC010000048.1 GCA_027038275.1 Campylobacteraceae bacterium
GTATTTTTAATTTGCATATTTTATTGGAAATATTAAAAGGAGTATTTGATTTCCATCTCTTTCACTGTGTTATTATAGGAGTATTTTGTAAATGGTTGGATAATGTGTGGTTAATGGTATATTAATGGGGGATAGGAAACGTTTTTACGGTTTTTATTTTAGGGGAGATAAGAGATGTTCTCTCTTCTCTTTTTATTTTAGTGACTCACACGCTTTTTCATCTTTGTCTCTATCGAGTCTTTCCCAACCATACTCTCTGTTATCATAGTATATTTGTGCCTCTTGTTGAGTTGCAAAGGAGCTACAGGTTCGTCTTGTTTGACTCTGGTTAGTGCTGTTTAGGGTTGGAATGATGGTGTTACACTCTACCTCATGTTGTTTTAGTTTATCCTCTTTTGTATTGATGTTATTGTCATTTTTATAGTAGAGGCATTTTGTATAGTTTTGGTCCTGATTGTAGAGGATTTTATAGAATCCTTGTGGTACTGCTATTTTATGTTTTCCTATTCGTTGTGGGTTTGATGGATATTTTACTACATTGATTATATTTACCTCTCCTAACTTTACTGCTACAAATCTTGCGTATCTTTCTGCTTTTATCCATGTATATCTATTTACTTTTCGTACTTGGGGAACGATGTTTGAGAGTTTATATGTCTCATTGAGGCTATCTTGACTCCAATCAAAGGCAGCATCATTTGCCATGTGTCCACGGTCATAACCTGATTTTGTGTAGTCTGAACTTGATGCTCTTTTATCTCTATCTATCTCTTTATCTACTTTGAATGAGGGTCGTTTCTCTATATTTGTATCATTGACTAAATCTCCATAGAGCGTATAGCTTACTACTTTTGCTGCTTTTAGATTATAGTCATAACAGATTTGGAAGTATGTTCTATCTATTATTTGGTCACAGTTGTTATCATTGATAAATTGATTGTTATCTATTGCAAAAAGTGGTGCAAAGAGTATTATTATAGTTAAAGATATTTTTTTGAGTAGCTTCATTTAAGTTTTCCTATATTCCTGTATTAATTTTATTATACTGTTTATATATAAGTTTTTACTTATAGGCTTTCCATTTGAATCGTGCTTGAATATATTTGAGATGAGTAAACTATATGTTGTAGTTTTTGTTCTATTCACTAAGCCATTCCCCATTGTATCTAAGTGGTGAAGATAACCATTCAGCAAGAGTTTGTAATTTTTTCTCCACGTTGTTTCGTCAAAAATTCCAAACCCATACTTCATTAACTTATAAAATATTGACCTCACATGATTACAAGGGAAGAGAGTATTTCGCAGTTTGCTACATACCCACTTCTTACAAGCTTGTAATCAAGTAAGCTAAATATTTTTTAAGTTTTCTCTTCACCACTTAGATACAATTCGCCACACCCGAAGCCAATGGATAGGTATAAATAATCTTTGGGAGATTATTTTTTTATTAAATAGTAGGATTGATTTATGATTACTCTAGAGTATAAATAACTAACTCTATGGATAAAGAGGGTTAGCTTCTATATCTGAACACTCAATGAGATGTTTTTTTAGTTTCTCTCTTTCTTTATAACTACTACTATCATTTCTATAATAGAAGCATCTTTCAAAGTTTTTTTCTTTGTTGTATAGAATTTTATAGAAGCCTTGGGGGATAGCTATGTTCTGTTTTTTTAATCGTTTTGGGCTATTTGTGTATTGAATTATATTTATTACGCTTAGAGTTCCTAGTTTTCTAGCAACTAAACGAGCATAGCGTTCAACTTTTGTCCAATGGTATCTATTTACTTTTGGCTCTTGTGGAACAATATTTACCATTGAGTATGTGCTATTTAAACTATCCATGCTCCAATCGAAAGAGGCATCGTTTGCCATATGTCCACGGTCATAACCTGAACGAGTGTATGATTTAGGAGAGACTCTATATTTTCTATCTAATGATTTTTCAGTATGAAAACTTGGACGTTTTTTTATATTTATTTTATTAACCTTTTCTCCATCAAGAATATAGGTGATAGCTTTTGCACCCATTAGTTTATAATCATAGCAGACTTTATAGTATGGGTTTATGATAATTTGGTCACAGTAGTTTTTATTAATATACTTTTGACTATTAAAGGCAAAGAGTATTGTGGATAGAAGTGGTATCAAAATTAGTCTTTTTAGTTTCATAGTTTCCCTTTAGAATTTATCAGCATCTTTTATTAGAGCTTTCTCTTTTTTTTCTCTTTTAATTTTTTTTCTTTCCTCTTCTTCTTTGTGTGTCTCCACTATGTCATAATAGGTTAAATCCGTAAGACCTGCACTTGTTTTACTTTGGATTAAAGTGTTTTTGTCAGGTTTCCACTGTCGTATTTTATAAAGTATAAACTCTCCAATATTTAAGGGAAGAACTACCTCTCTTTTACCATATTTTTTATCTAGCATTTGATAGAGTGTATTTGTAAAATCTTTTGAACTCTCTACCCATCGTATCTTTACACTATATAGCTCTTTGCTATGTTTTGTGAAGTAAAGAATAACACTTGCTCTTTTATTTAGTAGAGTGGTGGTGTATCGAAAAACTCTATTATTTGGATATTTTTTAAGATAAAGAAAACGTTTATCAAACTCTTTATTTATACAAATTGAACCATCTTTATAAAGAGGTAGATTATTTGATTTTGCTATCTGTATTGCTTCTTCAAGTGTTGTTTTTGATTCCCACATATCAAAAGTAAAGGCAGTAGCAATAGATGTTATTAGAAGAGTTAATAAAAATATTTTTTTCATTTATAGTCTTTTTTATTATTTAATATTTTTTATTATATTATAATTTTAATTAATTTTTAATATAATACTAAAAACTTTATATTTGGAATACTTTTTATGCTTGATTTTACTTCTATTTTTTCTCAACTTGTTGGACCTTTTTTTATTTTATTTATATTTGTTATTGTGATTAGCTTTATTAAGTCTGCTAAATTTAAAGGGGTTATTGGTGAATTTTTAGTTAATACAAATAGTAAATTGCGACTTGATAGTTCTATTTATAAAAGATTGTCAAATGTAACTCTTTGTTTAGAAGATGTAAGTACTACTCAGATTGACCATATTGTACTCTCTAGGTTTGGGATTTTTGTAATTGAAACAAAAAATATGCAAGGGTGGATTTTTGGTTCAGAGCATCAAAAGAGATGGACTCAGAGTATCTATGGTAAAAAGAACTCTTTTCAAAATCCTCTACTACAAAATTATCGACATATTAAAGCATTAGAGGAGATTTTAGGGATAGATAGAGGTTTATACTCTATAGTGACTTTTGTGGGGGAGAGTGAGTTTAAAACAGATATGCCAAGTAATGTTTTTAATGGTGGTGGATATATTGGGTATATAGAGTCTTTTAAAGAGGAGATATTTTCAGAGAGCGAGTTGACAAAAATGTTAGATGTATTAGAGAGTAAAAGTTTGGTTAGGGGAAGAGCAACAGATAAAAAACATATTGATTCTCTAAAAAGTACTTCTTTTAGTTCAAAAAATACATATAAGCAGGACCAAAAGATTATCTGTAGTCGTTGCTCCTCTGTAATGGTAGAGAGAGTTAATAAAAGAAGTGGAGAACATTTTCTTGGTTGTAGCTCATATCCTAGATGTAGGCATACCGAAAAGTTGTAGTTTAAATATAGTTTATAGTAGATTGCATATCTCTGGAGATAATAGGAGTAGAAGATTATGCTACTTTTTTAAAAAGATTATATAATATGAAAAAAATAAAGGCTTGATAGTTATGGAATATACGTTATATGATAAAAAATACTATTTTGAGAATCAAGAGAATATTGTTGATGGGATTGCTATTGACCCCCTTTTACCTGATGACTTTTATGATACTCCTAATGAAGAGCGAGATACCAATGAGTTAGCCCATTGGTGGGGTAGACCTTTTATTACGACAGAGACTTTTAGAGAAGACTCTTATGAAGCGTATTGTGAACGTATGGGTAAATATGAATTGGAATCATTAGAGGAGTTTACAGCTAGAAGAGATAAGGAGAGAAAATCTTGGAATAGTAAGTGGGTTGAAGGTGTTCGTTATGATGTTCGATGTTTAACAGGTGGGGCTTGGGATAGGCCCTCATTGTTGGGTTCTTTCTCTACTTTAGATGAGGCATTGGCGTTAGCTAAAGAGAAGCCAAAGATGTATCAGCTGTTAGATGATGAGGGATTTTTAGATTTACCTATTGGTATTAAAGAGGCTATAGAGAGAACTGTAAAGGGAGAGTAGTTTACTCCTCTTGAAGTTGTTTTAAAAAAGATTTTTTTTGTGGTAGAGGTAGTTTTAGATACTCATGAAGTTGTTGGTTTATGTAATCAGCTATATCTCTATTGTTCTGCTCTATTGTTAGTGCATCTTCTGATTTTAATATTTGTGCTACTTTTCCTAGTTTGCTACGACTGTATAGAAAGTGTTTTTGGAGTCTCTTTTCATCAAAGAAAGATATGGTCATAACGAGATTAGAGAGCTCTATTTTAAACTCTTGTCCTTTATACTCCTCTATAGCATTTAGCCAGAGTTTTTCAGAGAGTAGAGTTGCCATTAGACAAAGTTCTCTCTCATTTTTAACACGTTTTTTAAAGCATTTATTGAAGCCAGAGATGAGTTTTTGAATAAGTTTTGTTTTAGCCTCTTCATTATGTAGGTTGAGGAGATTTTTTATAATACTTGCATAGGTAATAAGTTGTATTGTTTTACGCTCTTCTATTGTAAAAATGGTGAAGTCTACACTCTCTACATTGATTTGCTCTACATCTTCTTTTGTTATAGGTCTATCATTTGGTAGAAGTTTATAGGGTACTATTGTATGCTCCTTAGTAGTTAAGAGGTATTTTACTTAAATTTTTTGGCTTTGTAAACCAATATATTTATTTGTAAAATTGATTTTTTTTGATAAAAGTAGATAAAAATATATAGATTTATCTAAAAAATAGCTATTTATTGATAAATATATAAAAAACGATATAAAAGGAGATTTATTATGAAGTGGTCATATCAGTTTAACCCTGATATGGAGTATGGAGTAGAGATAGTTGCTAGTAAAGAGAACTATGACCCACCCATTATAAAGCATGAAAATTATGGGAAACGACCTAATGTTAATTTTGGAGTCATAGAGCTTTTTTCTTTGATTATGGTGATTCCCTTTTGGATTTTTATCTATAAATTTTTCTATCTTTTGGTCCTGCCTTTAGTGCCTGTATCAGTTGTTGTCTTTGAGTTGATTCGAGAGATTGCACCTTTAAATAAACTCTTTATGTATGGTGGTTCATTTTTAGTAGCTTATATTTTTTATAGAGGCTTGAAGTACTTTTTCTCTTCTTTATCTTTGGTGTGGAGTCTCTTTTATCTATGTATAATCTATACTCTAGCTTTTTTTGCTATTGATTTTTTATTAGGAGTTTATCCACAGAATGAGGTTCTGATTAGTAGTATGAGAGATTTAACAAACTTAATAACTTTCATTGGAGTTAAAATATGACAATTTGATATTTTTTAAGAAATTTATTTATCTTGGCTATTTAACTATAGTTTGGTTGCATTAAAAGAATAGGTAGTAATTATAGTTTTTCTAAATAAATTTACGATAAGCTTTAGTTGTCTTAAAAAGTATTTATATTTAGGAAGATGCTCTATAAGAATCAAATAAATTTTAGCAAATTAAAAGGTACAAGATTGGCAATAAAAAAGACAGAACTATATAGTTCATTATGGGCAAGTGCTGATGAGCTTCGTGGTGGTATGGATGCGAGTGAGTATAAAGATTATGTTCTTACTCTTCTATTTATGAAATATGTTTCAGATAAGTATGCAGGAGACCCTGATGGGCTTATAGTTGTACCAGAAGGTGCTTCTTTTGATGATATGATGAAGCTCTCAGGCGATAAAGAGATTGGTGATAAGATAAACAAAATTATTGCCAAACTTGCAGAAGCCAATGGACTTAAAAATGTTATAGACAATGCCGACTTTAACGATGCTACAAAACTTGGAAGTGATAAAGAGATGGTTGACCGCCTCTCAAAACTGCTTCATATCTTTGATGCTTTAGATTTAGGAACCAATACTGCTGAAGGTGATGACCTCTTAGGAGATGCTTATGAGTATCTGATGCGACACTTTGCTACTGAATCAGGAAAAAGTAAAGGGCAGTTTTATACCCCTTCAGAAGTTTCTACTATTATGCCTCAAGTTATTGGTATAGGTGAGCATAGCAGACAAGATATGAGTGTATATGACCCTACTTGTGGTTCTGGTTCACTTTTGCTTAAAGCTGCCTCTTTTGCTCCAAATGGTTTGAGTATCTATGGGCAGGAAAAAGAGGTATCTACCACAGCACTTTGTCGGATGAATATGATTCTGCATTCTAACGAAACAGCAGAGATTGCTCCAGGAGGGCACAGCACTCTAGCAAAGCCTTTTTTTACAACTGACAATGGCACAAAACTCAAAACCTTTGATTATGTAGTGGCAAATCCTCCCTTTTCTCTAAAGTCATGGACAAACGGTGTGGAGTTTCCTGATAAATTTGGACGATTTGAGGGCTTTGATGTACCACCTGAAAAAAATGGAGATTATGCCTTTTTATTGCATATAATCAAGTCTCTAAAGAGTAAAGGAAAAGCGGCGGTTATTTTGCCTCATGGTGTGTTGTTTCGTGGAAATGTAGAGGGAAATATAAGAGAGAAGCTTATTAGAAAAGGCTACATTAAAGGGATTATTGGGTTACCTGCAAACCTTTTTTATGGTACAGGAATACCTGCGGCGATTATTGTTATAGACAAAGAAAATGCCAATGCAAGAACTGGTATATTTATGATAGATGCATCTAAGGGCTTTAAAAAAGATGGTAATAAAAACCGTCTTAGAGAGCAAGATGTACATAAAATTGTAGATACCTTTAACAGAGGGCTTGAGATTCCTAAATACTCTCGTATGGTAACACGAAAAGAGATAGAAGATAATGAATACAATCTAAATATCCCGCGATATATTGATAGTTCCGAACCCGAAGATATGCATGACCTATTTGCTCACCTAAATGGTGGGATTCCTAAAGCTGATATAGAAGAGTTGGCACAGTATTGGGAGGTGTTTGGTAATTTAAAAGATGAACTCTTTTCTCCAAGTGATAAAGAGAACTACTATATAAGCAATGTAACAACTAGCAAAATCAAACAGACTATTTTAGACTCGAATGAATTTAAAGAGTTTAAAGAAGATGTAGTAAAAACTCACCTAAAGTGGAGAGCTTTACATGAAGAAAATCTTTATAATCTCAAAGCAGGTTGCCACCCAAAAGAGATAATAAAATCACTCTCCGAGACACTTTTAGAGCAGTTTAAAGATGTGAAACTTTTAGATAAATATGACCTTTATCAGCTACTAATGGACTACTACAATGAAGTGATGCAAGATGATTTATATCTTATTTCGCAAGATGGTTGGCAAGTAGGAAATGTAGTAAGAGAACTTGTGCCTATAAAAGATAAAAAGGGTAAAAAAGTATATAAAGAGGCTCATGATTTTGAGTTTAAAAAGGTGCGATACAAAGCAGACCTTATACCACCAAAGCTTATTATAAATACCTATTTTCAAGAGGAGCAAAAAGTTATAGATGAACTTCAGATAGAGCTTGATAGTGCCTCATCTGCATTAGAGAGTTTTATAGAAGAGCATAGTGGAGAAGAGGGGTTGCTCGAAGAGGCAAAAACAGACAAAGGCACTATTACTAAAACAAGTGTAAACAATCGCCTAAAAATAGCAACAGATAGCGAAGAGATAGAGGTGTTAAAAAGTTGTAAGAAACTTATAGAAGATGAAGCAAAAGCAAAAAAAGCACTAAAAACCGCTAAAGAGAACCTTGATGTAGAAGTGTTTAAAAAGTATCTTAAGCTTAGTGAAGATGAGATAAAAGAGATAGTTTTGTACAAAAAATGGTTTGCTACATGGCTTAAGGATTTAAATGATGAGATAGAGAGAGTTACTTCAAACTTAGCTAATCGCATTAAAATATTAGAGGAGCGATACAATAAACCTCTTAAAGAGATAGAGCAAGAGGTCAAAGAGTATGAAAGCAGAGCAGAAGCACACTTAAAGGCAATAGGGCTAACATGGTAAAAGAGGGGTATAAACTAACTGAGATTGGGGTAATTCCTGAGGATTGGGAGTATGAAAAATTGGATAATTATTTGGAACTTTTAACTGATTTTGAGGCAAATGGTAGTTTTGAGTCAGTTGCACAAAATGTATCGATATTTAATAATGAAAATTATGCTTGGTATGTTAGAGCTACTGATTTAGAAAAAGAATCTTCTTTTACGGAAGTAAAGTTTGTCGATAAAAGTTCATATCAATTTTTATCTAAAACACCTTTGTATGGCAATGAAGTACTTATTACTAAAAGAGGTGAAATTGGTAAAGTCTATCTATTTAAAAAGAAAACCAAGTATGCAACTTTGGCTCCAAATATGTACTTGCTGAAATTAAAAAATACTATAGATCCATATTATTTATATTCTTTTTTTAAATCAGGTATAGGTAATAAATTATTATTGCAAAAAAATGCAAGTTCTACTTTAGGTGCATTATATAAAGATGATGTTAAAGCAATTAAGATACCTGTGCCTATGTTATCAGAACAAAAAGCCATAGCCAAAGCACTTTCAGATACTGATAAACTTATTACTTCGCTTGAAGCACTTATAGAGAAAAAAGAGAATATTAAAACTGCCACAATGCAACAACTCCTTACAGGTAAAAAACGACTTAATGGATTTAATGGGGAGTGGATGGAGAAAAGACTTGGGGACATTTGTGATGTTCGAGATGGTACACATGAATCTCCAAAATATTATGATAATGGAATAAAATTTATAACTTCTAAAAATATAATTAATGGTACTATAAATTTTTCAGAAGTAAAGTTTATTTCCAAAGAAGATGCATATGAAATTGATAAAAGATCAAAAGTCGATAAAGGTGATATTATTATGTCTATGATAGGTACAATTGGTAATGCGGTATTAATAGATTTTGAACCAGATTTTTCAATAAAAAATGTTGCTTTATTTAAACCTGATCTTAATAAAGTAAATCCTATTTTTCTAATACAAATGTTCCATTCATCGTTTTATCAAAAATATATTGAAAATAAATTGGCAGGAGGAATACAAAAGTTTATTTCTCTTTCTGTATTACGAACTTTAGCCATACCACTTCCAAAACTTGAAGAACAACAAGCGATAGCCAAAATCCTCTTAGATATGGATAAAGAGATAGAAGCCCTTAAAACAAAACTTAAAAAAACAAAAGCGATAAAGAGGGGAATGATGCAGGAGTTGTTAATGGGGAGAATACGATTACGATAAAGGAACATTATGTGGAATGACATAGAAACAACAGATGACTTACTAAATTTTCAGTTAGTTGCAGATACTGCTGCTCAATTGATACAAGATTCAGGAAATGAACCTTTGTCAATAGGTATATCGGGAAATTGGGGTAGTGGTAAGTCATCCCTTGTAAAAATGATAGGGAAATCTCTTGAAGATGATGATGAGAAATACATTTTTTTAGAATTTAATGCGTGGTTGTATCAAGGATTTGATGATGCAAAAATAGCTCTTTTGCAATCAGTATCTGATTTATTACTTGAAGAAGCACAAAACCAAGAAAAAATTATAGATAAAGTTACTGATTTAATAAAAAGGGTTAATTGGTTTAAAGCAATAAAATTAGGAGCACCAGCAGTATATGGTGCCTTGGTTGGTGGTACAATAGGTGGACCAGCTGGAGCTTTTATAGGTTTACTAGGTGGATTGTTTAATGGGGATGGATTACCATCGGAAGAAGAGATTAAAAAAGTTCAAGAAGCATATAAAGAAGCTGAACCAGAATTGAAAGGCTTGATAGATAAAAAAAATGAAACCTCTTTACCAAAAGAGATAGCCAAATTACGACAATCATTTGCAGATATTCTTGAAGAATTAGATATAAAGTTAGTAGTTCTTGTTGATGACCTTGATAGATGTTTGCCTGATACTGCAATTTCTACTTTAGAAGCTATGAGACTTCTTTTATTTTTACCAAGAACAGCATTTATTATAGCTGCAGATGAGAAGATGATAAGAAGTGCTGTTCGTTCACATTTTTCGAGTATTCAAATAGATGATGAGTTGGTTACAAGTTATTTCGATAAATTAATACAGGTACCTTTAAGAGTTCCAAGATTAGGGGTAAATGAAGTTAAAGCATATTTAATTCTTTTGTTTGCTCAACAAGCACTTCATAAACATGACATAAGTGAAGAGTGCTATAAGATTGCTAAGGAAAAAATATTAGATGCAATAAAAAAACCTTGGTTGGGTGGATTGTCATATAAAGTTATTTCTGAAGCTTTTGAAAATTGCAATGATTCAATTGCGAAACATATAGATATGGCTGACCAGTTAGCAAACATTATGGCAACACAAGAGCAGTTAGCTGGTAATCCAAGATTGATTAAAAGATTTTTAAATAATTTAGTAATTAGAGAATCTATTGCTAATGCTCAAGGTATGGAAATTTCATTTGAAGCCTTAGTTAAATTACAACTATTTGAGCGTTGTGCTTCTGTTGCAGCATTTGATTTTTTAGCTAAAAAAGTTGCAGAAAGTGATGATGGTAAACCAGAGTTTATAAAAGAAGTTGAAGAGAAAATAAAAAGTGGCGAAGAGTATGAAAAACCTGATATAAGTTGGGATTCACAGTTTATAAAAGATTGGTTAGGCATAAAACCATTACTATCAGATATTGATTTAAGACCATATATGCATCTTAGCAAAGATAAAGTTATATCACTTGCAGGAGTAGATGAACTTTCACCTGAAGCTAGGGAAATATATGAGGCTTTAATAGTAATTAATTCTAATAATATTCATAAGGCACTAGTAGAGCAAATAAAATCACTAGGAGAAACAGAAGCAAGTCATTTGTTTATTCGTTTGAAACGCTATGTTGCATCTAGGGGATTTAATAAACATTCGTTACAGGGTTGTTTGCATATAGTAGAAGCTTATCCAAATTTAAATAGTTTATTTTTGCAGTTATTATCAGAAATTCCTCCTCAAAAACGATTATCTTCTTATATTCCAATTTTAGAAAAAGAACCTTGGACTCATGAACTCTTGAAAAATTGGAGTGAAGATAGTGATACACCTAAGATAACAATAAAAGCAATAAAATCGAAATTTAAGGATAAATAATGGGAACTTCAACATCTAGTTCTGGACCAGCTTCCAATATTCCTATGGATCCACCTTGGCTTGATGATATAAATGCAGGAAGTGGAGGAATTCAAAATACAGATACAGAATCAGATGGAGAATCTACTGTAGAACAACAAGCACCTGAAACAACTATACCAGAAGAGTTGGCACCAAGAGCAAGATTTAAAATGGCAAGGCAAAACTTGGGAGAGTTTGCCCAAACAGGTAGTAGAGAATCGTTTAAAAAAGCTGTTGGTTACTATTCAAAGAAAGGTATGGGTGGTGCTAGTAATGTAGCTAAAAGGATGAAACCATCTGCTAATGCTATATCTGGATTAGTTTCTTTTTTAAGAGATGTTCAAAATAATGCTACTGAACAATTACAACAATGGGTTAAAAATTTAATGAGTCAAGAGCCAAGTGTTGAAGAGGTGGCTGATGCAATTATAGAAAGAGTAACTAGTGAAGGTGGTATGATAGATGAGGAGTCTATTAAGAATTCAATGGCAAATGCTTTATCCGATTTGTATGAGCAAAATCCAGAAATAGACTTTTTGAATTTAAATGATGATGAAACTTGGAATTTGGTAGAAAACTTTTTAGCTTACGAAGCATCACATAGAATACAATTAGATATAGGGCAGTTATTAGAGGGAGAGAAGTTGTCTCCTAAAGAAATGGTTGAAAGAACAGAAGAGATGTATGATTATTTAAGAGCTGAAATTTCTGCTCAGATTCAACCATATAAAACTACTGCAAATCATCCAGATATTAATAAACTAAATTCGATTATACAACAGGCTATCGAAAGTACTTTTTTAGTTTTTGAGGAGACGGTAGAATGAAAGTAATATGTGCACCTCAGAATAAGATACCTCGAAACTTAGCTAATGATATAGAGTATTTTTCTTTATATAGTAATCCAGGGCGACCTAATGTAAACTTTATTGCCAACGGGTGGAAGAGACAGTTAGAAAAAATAGATATATCTCCAACTATATTAGTCTGGGATTTTGTAACTATTACTTTATCTATTGCTGCAGCTGACTTGGTTTGTGTAAGAAAAGAGAGTGCAGATGGTTGGACAAGAAAAATTGAGTTAAAAGTATTTTTGTGTGATCCTTCTCCATGGATAGCACAAAAAGAAGTATTGGAAAAAGCTTTTAGGTTTTTAACTGGTGATGTATGGGTGCTAGAATTTGTAAGAGGTGGCATAAGACCTCCTAAAAGAAAGATGTTCCCACTAAAAACGGATGCAGATTGTATTTCGCTACTATCAGGGGGAATGGATAGTTTAATAGGTGGAATCGATTTAGTATCCGATGGTTATAAACCATGTTTTGTTTCTCAAGAAGCAAAAGGTGATGTTAAAAAACAAAAAATGTTTAGTCAGAGTTTAATGCCAGATATGCAACATTTTCAATGGAAAAATCCTATTAGTCGCAGTGGTAGAAAAGAGGATTCGACAAGAGGTCGTTCTATTGTATTTTTAGGTTATGCACTACTAGCAGCTACAACATTAAAAAAATGGGAAAATGAAGTTATAAATATTTATATACCAGAAAATGGATTTATTAGCTTAAATATTGCATTAAATGCAGGAAGACTGGGAAGTTTAAGCACTAAAACTACTCATCCAGTATTTTTAAATCTTATTCAAGCAGTATTGGATAATCTTGATATTAAAGTAAAATTAGTCCGACCATATCAATTTAAAACAAAAGGCGAAATGTTATTAGAGTGCAAAAATCAAATTTTAGTCGATTCTTTGATATGTGATACTACAAGTTGTGGAAAATTTTCACGAAATAAGTATAAACATTGTGGTAGATGTGTCCCATGTATGGTAAGAAGAGCTGCTTTTCTAAAAGCAAAGAAAAAAGATACAACTGAATATGTATATCCTATTTTGAACGATAGAGAAACAATAGAAAAATCTGGTGCTAATGATATAGGAGCTGTTGCATCTGCTTATATTAAGTATAAAACAAAAGGTATTAATAGATTAGTTGGTGGTGCTATTTCTTTCTCTTCTGTTTCAGAACGAAAACATTATGCAAAAGTTGTAGAAAGGGGATTAGAAGAGTTAGGTGAGTTTTTAAAGGAGCAAAAAATACTATGATAGATATGCATTGTCATTTAGATTTATATCCAAATGCTTTAGATATTTTAGAGAAAACAAATCAAAATAATATTTTTACTTTAGCTGTTACAACAAGTCCTAGAGCATGGAAGGCAACTACAGAAGTTTTTAAAAATTATGGTAATATTTATGTTTCTTTGGGGATGCATCCAGAAATTATTGAATCAAAATCTAACGAGATTGACTTGTTGATGGGAAATATAAAAAAAACAAATTTTATTGGAGAAGTAGGAATCGATGGAAGTAGCAGATATAGCAAAACATTTGCATTGCAAAAAGAAGTATTTGAAAATGTTTTAAAAGAGAGTGAAAAACAAAAAGGAAAAATTATAAGTATTCATTCCCGTAAAGCCGTTAAGACAGTATTAGATTCTATTGAAAAGTATCCAAGATGTGGAAAAGCTGTTTTGCACTGGTTTTCTGGTACTCAAAAAGAATTGGAACGAGCAATATCTTTAGATTGCTGGTTTAGTGTAAATCCTAAAATGCTAAAAAGTAAAAAAGGGCTTTCCTTAATAAAAAAAATCCCAAAAAATAGATTATTTCCAGAAACAGATGGACCATTTGTTTCTATAAATAATAACTTTTTATATCCTTGGGATGCAATAAGTATAAGTAATGAATTGGCATTTTTATGGGAGTGCTATGAGAACGAAGTTTTATTGCAAATGAAGCAAAATTTAGAAAAACTTATTGGAAATTTAGGAGATAGTCAATGAGCAACATTGGAGATAAAGAGAGAGTAACCCAAAATAGAGTTATAAAGTTATTTCAAAAAGAGCTTAACTATACATATCTTGGAAATTTTGAAGATAGGAAAGGAAATTCTAATATTGAAGAGGAGTTGCTTACTAATTGGTTACTCTCTCGTGGTCTCTCTAGGGTGCTTATTAGCAAAGCTTTAAGAGAACTTGACCAAGCTTCTGCTATGGGGCAAGGTAAAAAGCTCTATGATGCCAATAAAGCAGTCTATAAACTACTTCGCTATGGTGTTAAAGTAAAAGCAGATGTTGGCTCAAATACTCAAACCGTTTGGTTAATAGATTGGGAGAATCCACTTAATAATGACTTTTATATTGCTGAGGAAGTAAGCATAAAAGGAGAGCATACCAAACGACCAGATATAGTGGTATATGTTAATGGTATTGCTTTGGCTGTTATAGAGCTAAAAAGGTCATCTGTTTCAGTAAGTGAGGGTATTAGACAAAATCTTGACAATCAAAAAAGAGAGTTTATTCGAGATTTTTTTACTACTATGCAATTGGTTACTGCTGGAAATGATACCGAGGGGCTTAGATATGGAACAATAGAGACACCTGAAAAATACTACCTCAAATGGAAAGAGCAAGACCCAAATTATAACCCTAAAATAGATGATAAAGAGACAAAATTTCTTAGCCAAATGGAGTGTAATGGTGGGGAGAATACACTTGATTGTGCAATTTTAAGACTCTTTGAAAAAAGAAAATTTTTAGAGATTATTCATGATTTTATAGTGTATGATAGTGGAATAAAAAAGACCTGCCGTCATAATCAATACTTTGGTGTTAAAGCTACACAGCAACATATTGCAAAAAGAGAGGGTGGTATTATTTGGCATACCCAAGGAAGTGGTAAATCTTTAACAATGGTGTGGATTGCTAAATGGATACGAGAAAATGTTACCAACTCAAGGGTACTTATTATTACAGACAGAACAGAGCTTGATGAACAGATTGAAAAAGTCTTTAATGGAGTGGATGAAGATATTTATAGAACTACAAGTGGTAAAGACCTCATTGCTACACTAAATACCCAAGAAGAGTGGCTTATGTGTTCATTGGTGCATAAATTTGGAAGTGAAGATAGAGATAATACTGATGATTATATTAAAGAGTTGCAGCGAAGTATTCCTCAAGATTTTAGTGCCAAAGGTGAGATATTTGTTTTTGTAGATGAGTGCCACAGAACTCAATCAGGCAAATTGCATAAGGCTATGAAATCTATTTTGCCAAATGCGATGTTTATAGGTTTTACAGGAACTCCACTACTCAAAAAAGATAAACAAAAAAGTATAGAGGTTTTTGGTGGGTATATTCATACTTATAAATTTGATGAAGCAGTAGCTGATGGTGTTGTGCTTGATTTGAGTTATGAGGCTAGAGATATTGACCAAAATCTTACTTCACAAGAAAAAATTGATAAGTGGTTTGAGGCTAAGACAAGAGGTCTTAGTGATATGGCAAAGGTGCTTGTAAAGCAAAAATGGGGAA
>JALVXC010000049.1 GCA_027038275.1 Campylobacteraceae bacterium
GTTAAAAGAGGTTTATCTTGATAAAGATGAATTTTTAAGCCTTATTAGTGGCATTGAGTACAGTAATCAAGGTTTAATTAATCGTTTTGAAAAGATTAGTAGTGAACTTGCAGAAGTTTATAAAAAGGGTTGCTAAAGGTACGACTACCAATCACCACCTTTAGCTTATCCAATTCACTTAAAAATGTTTGAAAGGACTTAAAATGATAACAAAAAAAACAGCAAAAACCAACACTAAAGCAACAACTAAACAAGCAACACAACCACAAAAGAAGAAAAACGGAGCGTTAAACCTCTTCTTTTCATTGATGGGGTTTATTTTGGTTATAGGTGGCTTAATGGCTCTATTTATGCCTATTATGGCTCATGCTAAACAAGGTGAAGTTATTGTAGAGCCGTTTAGTTGTGAAGTGGCTTTAGCTGATTTAAAAGAGCTACAAAGAGCTTTAGAGGTTACACCACGTACAGACTTTAAATATAAAATCTTTTTAGATGAATATGAAGTAGTAGTTAAGAGTTTAAAAGAACACCCTGAATGTAAGGAGTCAAGCAATGGCAACTAAAAAACCACCAATCAAAAACAAGATTTTAGAAGATTATCTCATTAGTAGTTCTCATGACTTAAAAAGTATTGGGGGCTTCATTGTTAGTGGGATAGTATCTACTTTTGGCGTATATTCGGTTATACGTCCATTTTTTACAGATAAAGAGGTTACTAACTATGCAACACTAAACACGGCTTTAATAGCCTTTGTGGTGGTGTTGATTATCTTTGATACTATCAAAAGAGGGGCTTTAACAAAGTTTTTTAATAGTCTACTCAAAAAAAAGATTATTGATAGTAAGGTTAAGAAAGGTTATTTAGTTATCGCCGTGTTTGCTACTCTTTTTATGATTATGCTAGATGGTTTAGGCTCATGGAGTACAGCAGAGAAAGGGGCGAACCTCTACAGCCAATTTAAAACTAATTCAAGTACAGAGTATCAAATACTACAACAAAATGCAGAGAGTGGGAAACAAGAGGCGAGTAACTACCCTCTTTTGTTGGAAGCATGGAAACAGAGCAAACAAGACGCTTATAAAAATTGTAATGATACTTGGAGAGGGTGGAAAGCTAAATATAAAGCAAATTGTAAAAAAGAGTGGGATAACGCCCACCCTATGCCACAACCTACAAATAATGCACAGATAAAACTTGATGACTATGAGAGTATTAAAAGCAATAAAGAGGGCTTTTTGGATAAATACTTGTTTATAATACTCTTTGTTTTACTATTGCTCATGACTCTTTTAATGCAATATTTGACCATTGCTAAAATTTACGATGATTATAACGAGATTGAGGAGGGTTTAACCTCTGAACGTATAGATTTTATAAACGATACCATACAAGAGCATGAAACTATCTTAGCAGAGCATGAACAGCAAGTAGCCGAGATGATGGCTAATAGCACACGAGAGAAGAAAGGCAAAGATAGAAAGTTCCAAGAGATAGGTGAAGCAATAGCTATAACCCATAAACAAAAGATGATTGATACACGAGCTAAGACGGTTAAACGTATTGCTAATAATGTTTATGTGCCACAAGAGGAGAGTAAGGCAGGGTTTATTTATAATCCTTTCACTTCTGAAAGTAGTAACCAATCGGTTAAACCAAACAGTTATAACCAAACGGTTAACCATTCGGTTAAACCAAATGAAGAAAAAGAGCCAATAAAACAGACCTCTAACCAATCGGTTAACCAAACGGTTATAACCGAACGGTTAAACCAAAGCTTATTTACTAAAGAGGAACTAAAGCTAATAACTATTTTATGGGGTAATGGTAAAGTTAAACCTCATGACTCTTTAGTAACTAGAAAAGAGGTTTTAGAAACTATTGGAGATACTAAACTAAATACTACTCTACTAAGAAACCTTTATAAAAAACTATTGGGGTACAATTATATTTATAAGCGTGTTGGTTATTTTGCTAAGGTGGAGTTATGAAAAAAGCAAACTACTATCAAATAGAAGTAAATAGTGATATTTTTAGCCCTTGCATTAGTAAGGGTGACTTAGTTTATTGTTCTCCTACATTGGAGATAAATAATAACTCTTTTATTCATTGCATGGAACATAATATCTTTATGACCTATGGAGAGTTTAAAAAGAGATATTCAAATTATAAAGAGTTGAGTTTATCAAAAGTGATAGGAGTTCAAGGGGGATTATTTTAACTCTTCTTTTTTTACCCCTCTTTTACTCATTAAGATTTTTCTCTTTTTTTGCTATAATAGCACTCTACAAACTCACTTAAAAAATCCTCAAATTTTTCAAAAATAGCCTTTAAAAAAAGAAAAAGTAGTCATTTTAGTAGTCACTTTTTTAACTCAATTTTTATAAAGCCCTAAATTTAGGTCACCATTGGTAACAGTGTGGTAGACCCCCGACCCACCACTTCTTAATTTAAAAACTATTTCCAAACAACACCTAAATGAGCTCTTTTCCATGCTTGAATCCCACCACGCATATTAATAGCATTAAATCCATGGCTTCGTAATAGTTTAGTTGCCTCTACACTTCTGTTTCCTGTGTGACAATAGACTATTATTGTTTTAGATTTATCTAAATGATTTAACTTTTGAGCTAAATAAGGAAGAGGTATCATAACCGAATTAGCAATTTTCCCATCTTGAGGTATCTCATTTGGGTTTCGTACATCCAACACCAATACATCTAAATTCTCTTGTATCTTATCAAAAGCCTCTAAAGGTGAAATATTAAATGGTTCTTGCTGTATCACAGGTACAGATGTAGGTGAAACAACTGGCTCTTGCCTAATATATGGTACTTCAGGAGAACTACTACTAACTATCTCATAACTATTTACAGGCTCTTCATAAGAAATTGTCTCTGCTTCATAAGTGTTTATAGGTTCTTGAATAGTAATTGTTTTACTACAACCTAAAAAGGTAAAACTTACCAGTACTATAGATAATGATTTATTTTTCATTTTGTCTACTCCATTTTTTTTAATTAAACAGTATTATATCTTATTTTAACAACCTCCAAAAATCATCTAACTCAAACAGTAACAAATCTTTATCGGTAGAGTTTTTCAGTTCATTAGAAAAACCATTTTTAGAAAAGAGTGCAAAAATATCTGCTTTTAGCTCAGATGTTTCAGCCTTTTGGCGTAGTTTACTTAGCTCACTTTTGCAGACTCTTCTGTTGGTATATTTACACTCTCCTAAGATGTGTCTACCATCTTTGTGTGTAGCCCAAATATCAAACTCAGAGTGTTTGTCCCAATAGTTTCCATTAATAATCAGTTGATCGTCAAAATGTAGATTTAGAAGCTCTTGTGAGAGTTGTTCAAAGACAAAAGAGTGTAGTCGTGCAAAGTGTTGATTGAAGTTTTTGTAAAAGCGTACAGAGTTACCACTGTTTAGCTCTTTATGATATGGTTCTACAAATCCAAACCAAAAACGATAAAAAGGCTTTTTAAAACGGATTTTAGGCTCTATTTTGTAGTTTCGTAGTGACTTCTCTAACTTCTGATTAGGATATTTTTTTAGAGCAGGTTCGCGTGAATCTTCAAACTCTATAATATCTAAATCTACCAACTCATTAAGCAGACGTAACCCCAAACTCTCTCCCATTCGTGCTTTTCTAAATACATTAGAGAGGCGACCATCACCACGTGCAATGGCAATAAGCAACCATCTATAAGGCTCTTCAATAAGATATGAAGGAGATATTTGCTCATTTAAAACTCTATACTGCTCTACAAAATTAAAACGTACAATAGAGTCCAAATCATCAA
>JALVXC010000050.1 GCA_027038275.1 Campylobacteraceae bacterium
GCAGAGTTTGCTAAGTCAAAGAGTGAAGCGTTATGTTTTTGGGGAATTGATGATACTGCTACACCTCTTTATACTGGTGAAAAAATTTCAAAATTAATAGAAAATGCAAAGTTTTATCCATTAGAAGGTGACCACTTTTTCTTTTTGAAACATGCTAAGTTTATTGCTAATGAAGTAGAAAAAGTATTAAAAAATGGATAAAAAATTTCTTAACTTAGTGAGATTATGGTATGATTTCGCAATTAAACTATCGGAGTGTAGAGAATGAATTTTGCAAATCTTTTTTCTAATATGATTAATACAGGAGATACTAAAGATGAAAAGAGTAATTGGGTAAAGTGTCCTAAATGTTTAGCTCTTATGTACTATAAAGAGGTTGACTCAAAACATAGTGTGTGTCCTAAATGTAACCATCACTTTAGAATAGATGCTTCAAAACGACAAGAGATTCTGTGTGATGAGGGGACATTTGTTGAACATGATGCTTCTCTTGCTCCGATTGACCCTTTAAAGTTTGTAGATAAAAAATCTTATAAAAAACGTTTAGATGAAGCTAAGGCAAAAACAGGAAAGACATCTTCTGTGTTGAGTGGTTCTTGTAAAATAAATGGTATGGAAGCAGAACTAGTTATATTTGATTTCTCTTTTATGGGAGGAAGTTTAGGCTCTGTTGAAGGTGAAAAAATTGTTCGTGGTATTAACCGAGCTATTGAGAAGAAGTGTGGGTTTATTATTGTTTCTGCTTCTGGTGGGGCTAGAATGCAAGAGAGTACCTTCTCTTTGATGCAGATGAGTAAAACATCAGCAGCACTTAATCGTCTTCATAATCATGGTCTACCTTTTATCTCTATTTTAACTGACCCAACTATGGGTGGTGTATCTGCATCATTTGCTATGTTAGGAGATATTATCATTGCTGAGCCTGGTGCATTAATAGGTTTTGCAGGACAGAGGGTTATAAAACAGACTGTTGGTGTTGATTTACCAGAAGGTTTTCAGCGTTCAGAGTTTCTACTTGAACATGGGCTTATAGATATGATTGTTGATAGAAATGATATGAAAAAAACAGTTTCAGACCTTTTGAAACTCTTTTTAGAAGATAATCCAAAGGTTGAAAACGTCTCCTAATGAAAATTAATATATATATTATTGACAAAAAGTCAAAAGACAAGCTCTATGCTCCACTTATTGAACACTATATAAAAATTGCAAAGCCTTTTGCAAAAGTGGAGGTTTTTGAAATATATACTAAAGATATTAATAAAGCACATGACATCTCCACAGAAGCTTCACAAAAATCTTATACTCTTGCATTATCTCCTTATTTAAGTGGAGCTTACAATATAGCCTTAAATCCTAATAGTAAAGAGTTGGATAGTTTTGAATTTTCAAATCTGCTTAAGGATAGAGGGGTAGTTAATTTCTTTATTGGTGGAGCTTATGGGCTTGAGAGCGATTTTTTAGCTAAATGTAATATCAACCTATCTTTAGGTAAAATTACGATGTCACATAAGTTGGCAAAAGTAGTACTATTGGAACAGATATTTAGGGGTTTAACAATACTAAATAATCATCCGTATCATAAATAATATTAGGAGAATAATATGTTAACTGAAAAAGAACTAGAATTTTTTAAAAATGCCTTAGAAGAGCGTAAAGCAAGAATTGAAAAAAATTTAAATTGCACATCAAAAGAGATGAATCAAATACGTCGAAATGAGCTAAAAGATGAGGGAGACCATGCTGCAAGTTCACTTGAAACAGCAGTAGATAATGCTATTTTAGAGCAACAATCTCTTGAATTAGCAGAAATTGAAGAAGCTTTAGATAGAATTGAAAATAATCTTTATGGAATATGTGAGATGTGTGGAGACGAGATTAATATTGAGCGTCTAAAAGTAAAAAACTTTGCACGTTATTGTATTGCATGTAGAGAGATTGTTGAGAAAGAGTAAAATCTAAATAAAGATTAAAACTAAAGGAGTCTCTATGCGTTTAGGCTTATATATTATAGCTTCTATCGTATTGATGTCAATTGTGGGGATTTTTGTCTATACAATAAATCCAGGGAACTATACTATTGAAAAGTTTGGAATTCCAGTTACAATTCCAGTTGCAGTTTGGGTTGTTGCACCAATGATTATATTGATGTTTGCCTCTGTGATACATATGATATTTTATGGAACAAAGAACTTTTTTAAATTTAAGAAATGGGAAAAAGATACCCAAAGTTTAGATGATGCCCTATATTGGTCGCTATTGCATGAGCCTAAAGCACATAAGTTTAATATTCCTCTTTTAAGACAGACAGCCTCTTTACTGTCTGTTGCTTCTGTTAAAGTCGATGGAGCAGTTGATGATACCTCAGATAAGTTAAGAGGTGCATTGACATTGGTATCTGAGATTAATCGGGGAGAGTATGTAGATTTGAAAGCTAGAAAACTATCTAATGAACTCTCTTCAGATAATCCTCTTGTCATTCAAAATTTGATAAATCGACTTAAAAAAGATGAAAATTTTGCTGAAGAGGTTCTTCAAAATAGAGAGGCTTATAATAAAAAGGTCTTTAAAGAAGCATTGCGTCTTTTTGTTCAAAAAGCTAACTTTCCAAAAGCTAAAAAATATATTAATGCTTTTGATAAAGAGGCACTTCTTGCTTTGCTTTCAAGAGTAACCAAAGATGATAACTTAGAACTTACAAAAGAGATACTAGATGAGTTTATTACTCACCTTGAACCAACTTTAGAGTGTAGTGATTATCTAAAAATCTCTACTTTAATGATGCAACATCTTTCACCTGATGACAATTTAAAATTGTGGCGAGAGTACCAAAAAAAGTACTCAAAAGCTGAAATTGCTTACCTTTATCTGCTATTTGAATATGAGATGATAGATAAAGCAGGTGAGTATCTTGAAGAACATGATGAAGATGAGTTTAAACGCTTTAGAGCCTTATATGATTTGAAAAAAGAACATAAAAAATATAAAATTACAGATTTGATGGATATTCGTCATATCTGTTATGTTTAAATAGTAGGTACATCAGTGCCTACATTAGATTTTTCTAAACCCCTTTTTGTACTTGCACCCTTAGCAGGTTTTACAGACCTTCCTTTCCGTAGTGTTGTTAAAAAGTTTGGAGCTGACCTAACGGTTTCAGAGATGATAAGCTCAAACGCTCTAGCCTTTAAGAGTAAAAAGACTTTAAAGATGTTAGAAAAGAGTGAGATTGAAAGCCCATATAGTATTCAGATAGCAGGTTCAGACCAAGAGGTCATTCGTCAAGCTGTTGAACTACTAAATGAGAGAGATGGAATAGATATTATAGATTTAAACTGTGGCTGTCCTGCACCTAAGATAGTTAACAATCTTCAAGGCTCTTCACTTCTAACCGATTTACCTAAAATGGCAAAGACCATACGAACTATTAAAAAGTACTCAAACAAAGAGTATACCTCTGTAAAGATGCGTTTAGGTTTTAATGAAAAGAACCATATAGAACAGGCTAAGTTATGTGAAGATAATGGAGCAGATTTTATAGCTGTACATGGGCGTACAAGGGCAGGAAAATATAAAGCAGAGGTTGACTACGATGCTATTAGAGAGGTTGTTGAAGCAGTAAACATACCTGTGATAGCCAATGGAGATATAGATACTCCTCAAAAGGCAAAATGGGTACTTGAGTATACAGGTGCATCAGGAGTGATGGTTGGTCGTGGTGCTGTTGGTCGTCCTTGGATATTTCAGCTTATGAAAAACTATATTTATGGTACAGGTTCAGCAGAGTTGACT
>JALVXC010000051.1 GCA_027038275.1 Campylobacteraceae bacterium
TGCTTGTATGTAAAGTTTTTCAAACCAATCAAGAGGTTTATTTTTACTTAATGATTGCTTTGCAAATTCTCTTGCTTTTTTTCTTTTTTCTATTTCATCCATTCATATATCTTTTGTAAGTATAACGGTCGTCGTGAGCGATCTGTGATCCGCTCGCGGTCACAGATTGCGTTCCACGTAATTGTTATGCAACAGCGTTCCTGAGTTCTTTGCAGTTCTTGCGTGAACTTAGTTAGCTCTGCTTCTTTTTCTTGTTTGTACTTTAGTAAAACTTCGCTTCTAACTTCTTTAAAATGCTTAAATGGTTAGTGTCTAAACTTGTTTTTAACAAGGTTCTTAAACTGGTGCATAACTATTTATTCAAGGAACACTATAGCACAAACACCCTAAAA
Organism: Campylobacteraceae bacterium; assembly: GCA_027038275.1. Taxonomy (GTDB): domain Bacteria; phylum Campylobacterota; class Campylobacteria; order Campylobacterales; family Sulfurovaceae; genus UBA1140. The sequence goes on from JALVXC010000051.1 coordinate 393, forward strand.
ATCACAAAATAACAGACACATAAAATGTCCGTTAATTTATAAAAAACATTACAATTTGACATATTTCTAACATTTTTAAACATTTTAAGTTAAAATACTTAAATAATAAATGTTCCTTTTTGGTCTTATATATCCAATAACAAGACACTATGTTCGTTAATTATCAAAATAACCATTAAAAGGACACTATGTCCCTTAAACGAAAGGTGAAATTATGCAAGTTAAAAAGAAACTTTTAGACATTGTTCGAGAAAAAATTAGACTAAAACATTATAGTCTCTCTACCGAGAGAACCTATGTGTATTGGATAAAATACTATATTATTTTCCATAATAAACGACACCCTAAGGAGATGGGTAAAGTAGAGATAGAGCAGTTTTTAACATATCTTGCAGTAGAGAAAAAAGTCTCTCCAACTACACAAAATCAAGCCTTTTCAGCCATACTCTTTCTCTATAAAGAAGTTTTAGGTATAGATATGCGTGATTGGAACATACAAGCACTAAGAGCTAAAGAGAGAAAACATATACCTGTAGTTTTGACAAAAGATGAGGTTAACAGAGTCATAGAGAATCTAACAGGGATTTATCAGCTTATTGTCTCTTTGATGTATGGTTGTGGATTACGTATGAGTGAGGTATTGAACATACGAGTAAAAGACATTGATTTTGGATTTGATAAGGTCTATATTTGGGATAGCAAGAGTCTAAAAGACAGAACTGTGCCTCTGCCTCAAAAAATAAAAGAGCAACTAAAAGTTCAAGTAGCTGTAGTTGAGGAGCTTCATAGAAAAGATGTGGTTGATGGTTATGGAACAGTATATCTGCCTTATGCGTTAGAGAGAAAATACCCAAAAGCAAAGTTTGAGACTAAGTGGCAGTATTTGTTCCCTATGAAAAAGGTTTCGAAAGACCCTCGAAGTGAGGTAATACGTCGACACCATATTCATGAGAAGACATTAGGACGTAATATTAAACAGGCTTCACAAAAAGCTGGTATACATAAACGAGTTACTTCACACATCTTTAGGCACTCTTATGCTACACATCTTTTGCAAAGTGGTATAGATTTGCGTTCAATTCAAGAATTATTGGGTCATAAAAGCGTGGAGACTACAATGATATACACGCATGTAGTAGCAGAGATGAATAAGGGTAGGGTGGTTAGTCCTTTGGATTTAGCTTAAATTGAAAATATGTTAAAAACCAAATTCACAACCCTATGCCAAAATTTTTCTAAGGACAAAGCTCTAATCTCTTTATTATGGCAAGAGATACAACTTGCATACTCTAAACCTACAAGATATTACCATACACTAAAGCACCTAGAAGACATCTATATAGAGTTGCAACCCTTTAAGCTTACTTCTATTTTAGAATTTGCTATTTTTTATCATGATATTGTTTATGATGTAAAAAGAGATGACAATGAAGAGCAATCGGCTCTTTTAGCTAAAAAGAGACTTGAAGAGTTAAGTGTACCATCTATGTTTATTGAAAAGATTTCTCAACTTATAATTGAGACAAAAATTCATAAAGCCTCTAGTAAATTAAATGCACTCTTTTTAGATGCAGATTTAAGCATTTTGGGTTCTAGCCAAGAGAGATATAAAGAGTATGTTCAAGATGTACGCAAAGAGTATGCTTTTTATGATGACACTACCTATTTTTCTGGACGTAAAAAGGTTTTAGAGAGTTTTTTAGATAAAGAGAGAATTTATGAGAGTAGATATTTTTATGATAAATATGAGAGACAAGCTAGAGTTAATATATTAATGGAGTATGATTTGCTTTAGTAGATAAAGAAGTTAGGTATTTTTAGGAGTAAATTTAATTAAAATCAAACTTTTTACTAAGTATAATTAGTAAAAATAATAATTTTTAGGAGTTATAGTTGGAAGAAGCCCTCTTTAAACATAATCTACATTGGAAAGAACCCTACAGAAACCTTTATGAACGTGAACTGTTTTCATCTATCGTTGAGAGGTTACATCTGCGACAGATACATGTGTTAAAAGGTATTCATCGTTCAGGGAAAACAACACTTTTTAAACTAATTATTAACCATCTTTATCAAGAAGTAGAGCCTAGAAGCATTCTCTATATAAACCTTGATGATCCCTATTTTACTGAACTCTATAGCAATAGTAAAAATCTCTATAGATTGCTAGAACTTGCTCAAAAGAGTACAGGGGTTAAGGTGCAGTATCTCTTTTTGGACGAAGTACAAAATGTAAAAGGTTGGGAGAAGTTTGTTAAAGCCATCTATGATAATGAGGTAGTTAAAAAAATCTTTATTACAGGTTCTAACTCCTCTTTGCTTGATGGTGAATATGCTACACTTTTGAGTGGGCGATATATCCAAGATAGAGTTACAGCTCCCTCTTTTGCTGAAATATTACAGATAAAAGAGATAAAGAACAGGTTTGACCTTATAGACAAAAAGATAGAAGCGTTAAAGATAGTTGACGAGATGATGAAGTATGGTTCATTTTTTGAGATACTCAAAGAGCCTACGCATAAGAGAGAGATAATTTTAAGCTACTATGAGACGATTATTTTTAAAGATTGTATTGCCAATAACAACTTAAGAGATGCCAAAACCTTTAAAGAGGTAGTAAATTTTTTCATTTCAAATAGCTCTAACCTCTACTCCTATAACTCTATCTCTAAAGCCGTAGGCATAAATGATAATACCATTAAAGAGTATATCCGTGTAGTAGAAGATGCCTATATGGCACAAGAGATAAAACAGTACTCCTACTCACTCAAAGAGCAGATAAAGAGTAAAAAGAAACTCTATATTAACGACAATGGAATTTTGACTCAAACCTCTTTTAAGTTCTCTAAAGATTATGGAAAAAGTTTTGAAAATTTAGTCTATACTGAGTTGATTAAAAATGGGTATGAAATCTATTTTTATCATAAAGATTTTGAGTGTGATTTTATTGTTAAAAAAGATGAAAAGCTTATGGCTATTCAGGTATGTTATGAGTTGACTTTAGAAAATAGAGAAAGAGAGCTAAATGGTTTGCGTAAATTAAAGTTTAATCTTGATGAGCGTATATTGCTTACCTATAATCAAAATGAAATAGAGAGTGAAGGAATAAAAATTATAGCTTTTTGGGATTATTTTTCAAAATTATAAACTTATAAAAATTTACATTATTTCGCTATAATCCGACCAAAATAAGAGTTAGGAATTAACCATGCCATTTCAAGAATTTAAAATAGATAATTTAGAGACATTTCCAAATAAGTTAGAAAAACTTTTAGCCTCTCAATTAGCAACCATCAATGAACTTAGTAGCAACAGTGACT
>JALVXC010000052.1 GCA_027038275.1 Campylobacteraceae bacterium
TTGTAGAGAATTATCAAAAGAAGATTATTACTAATTATGAGTGGGAGAGGATTTTGTGAATTTGCATTTTCTAACCAAACAAGGAAGCACTAATTAATGGTACTAAAAAACTTTTTAGAGATATACTCCTATTACTATGAGGGGTATACGCTATAAAATAGAGGATTTATAAATTTTGTTTACTAACACATTTCTTGCTATAATAAAGAAAATAACTATAAGGACATATAATGACTGCAATAGAGAGCAACCCTGACATTTTAAATGGTTTATTGGTTTTTAAAGGTACTCGTGTTCCTGTACGAAACCTATTTGATTATCTGTTAGCAGGAGAGAGTATTAAAGAGTTTTTAGAAGACTTTCCAACTGTTTCATTTGAACAGATACGTTATGTTTTACAAAGTGCTGAAGTATCTATTCAAAAAGAAAAAGTAGCATAATGAAGATAGTCATAGATGAATGTCTGCCTAAAAGAGTAACCCAATTTTTTGAAAAAGGTTCAGCTTATACTGTACCTCAAATAGGATTAAGTGGTACAAAAGATACAGAGTTGTTAAACGAGTTAGATAAACGAGAGATTGATGTATTTGTTACTATAGATGGGAATATTGAGTATCAACAACAATTTATCAATAGAAAATTTGGAACTGTTGTTATTTTTGCTGTCTCTAATCGTTTTAATGATTTACTACATTTAAAAGATAAAATTCTAAAAGCTGTCAACAGTGTATCTAAAGGAAAGATAGAACATATAAGATAATTTTTGTAGGGACAAACTACAATTTATTCGACAACATCTGTCCTCAAAAAGTGCTATACTTCTAAAAAATAAGGAGTATAGAGTGACCGAGTTTATCCATTGGTTTTCAATAAACTATCCAGAGTACAAAGAGGCACTTTTAAACTGCCACCACAATTTTGATGAAAAAGAGACTAACCCCTACCATGTAGAGGGGGATTGTTGGTCGCATACTATGATGGTCTGCAAGGTAGCCGAGTTAAAGGGTTACAACAGAGTGGTACAGGTATCTGCTCTGCTTCATGATATTGGTAAGCCACAAGCTAGAAAGATAAACCCAAAAAATAACCATGTTCAGTTCTTTGGTCATGAGGAGATTTCTGCTGTTATGGCAAAGCCTTTGGTCGCCGATTTGGTAAAGAGAGAGATGTTAACCAAAGAGGAGGCAGATGAGGTTTTAGAGATTGTTGAGTTGCATGGTACGCTCTATAAGATGAGTCATAAAGAGATTGTTAAGAGGTTTAGAGGTCGAGAGGCGTTTTTTAAGAAGCTTGTTGAGTTGGTAGAGTGCGATGGATTGGGTAGATTTGCTAACTGTTACGATTTTGACAAAGAGGAGTTGTTAAAACTCTTTAACTAGACAGTTTTTGTCCAAAAAATCTACTATAATATACCCATAAATCAAAAAGGAAGATGATGAAAAAACTATTTTTGCTATTTTCGCACACATTAACAGATGCACAAGAGAGTGACGCTAAAGCCTCATTGGGTGTAGAGGAGTTTATGGCTCTGCCTAGTGAGTTGCAGACGCTTTGGTCAAACATTCCACCACATCTTACAAAGTTAGATGACTATTTAGAGCCTCTAAAGGAGTATATTCGCACCAATGCCAAAGAGGGCGATGTATTTTTAATTCAGGGTGACTTTGGTGGTTGCTACGAGATGGTTAGTTTTGTAAAGAGTTTAGGCTTTAAGGCGGTTCACTCTACTACTAAGCGTGATGTGGTGGAGAAGACAGTTGATGGGAAGGTGCTTAAAACTTCGGTTTTTGAGCATGTTTTGTTTAGAGAGTTTTAGGGGGGAGAGATGAGACGAGCCGTTATTACAATACTTGGAACAATTGGTGGTAAATTTGACCCAAAGAAAAAGGAGTTTGTTTTTGAAGAAAAAACAAATAAAAGTTTTTATTATAGTACAGACAATATTATAGATATAAAAGATGAAAAGTATATTAATACTTTACCGTTGTTTATTAAAAATTTTGATTGTGCTGTTATTCCTATTTTTACTAAAGATGCAAAAAAAATACAGTTAGATGTTTTAGATAAGTTAGAGGATATAAAGGATAAAAAAGATATTTTTAAAGATGATTATCTTATAGAAGATGAACAAGATTTTGAAAAAATTTTTAATATGATTCATAACATAATTAATAATCCAGAATATGATAGATTTGTTATTGATGTAACACATGGATTTAGACATCTACCACTATTAATGCTTATAGAGTTGATGATTGTTCATTTTCAGGATACTTCCAAAATAGAAAAGATACTTTTTGCAAAAGAGGATGAGAAGCCTACAAAAGAGAATAACTTTGTAGGAAAATATAATTTTATTGATTTAAAAGAGTATTTACTATTGGCGAATATCTCTTTTGTTCTTACAACATTTGAAAAAAACTATACAGTTGCAAATCATATTAAATCTGAAAAATATCAAAATTTAATAGATGCTTTAAATAACTTTTCAAATGATTTAATGGCACTTAATTTAAATAATCTATTTGATAATAGTGTTACTAAATTAGAAGAGGAGTTAGAAAAGATAGATGATATTTCTATCAAAAAACAGGCAAATAAACTAAAAGAGCATATAACAACAACATTCAAAAAAAGAGATAAGCGATACTTGACTTACTATTTTATTTCAAAAGAGCTTTTTAAAAAGAACTATATGCTTATTAGTCTTTCTCTTTTAAATGAAAGTTTAAGACTTTATATAAAAACTACAATAAAAAAAGAGCATAGCGAGATTGTTGAAAAAATAGAGCATTTCTATTATGAAGATTTATATAAGATTGGTAACTTTTTTGTTAAGTTATATACCTTTAATGCAACACATCAAGAATATATGTTCAAGATATATAATAATGTAAAAAATTTTACTTATGAAAGGGGAGGAGAAAAATTAGAAAGTATTCTTTCAGAAGAAGAGTTCTCTAAGATTATAAACTCTTTTCCTATAAAACTAAAGGAGCAAATAGAATTTAATGGAGAAAGTAAAATACTTGTAGACCATATAGGACATAAACGAAATAATTTAGCTCATGCAAACTCGTCTACAGTCTCATTTGATTCTATTCATGATGATATTAAAGAATTTATTAAAGAGTTTGAAGCACGATGTATATTGTCTGAGTAAATACCATGTCAACAACCAAAAAAACAAAAGCCCTCTACCGATTAATGGAACTCTTCTTAAGCCAAAAAGAGATAAGCCCATACGATGAGAATCTTCTGTATGAGTTTGGGTGTAACCGTAAGACCTTAGAGCGTTATTTGGGTGAGATAGAGGAGCAGTATGGGCATATTGTTACCATTAAAAAGGCTCGTAAAAAGGTCTGGAGAATGGTGTCGGCTTCTGATGTTTTTATGGAGTTTATTAAAAACAGTGATGACATTACAGGGCTGTTTTTGATGGCTCAAGAGTTTGACCCCTACATCTTTAAAGAGATAGAAAAAGGAACACTCTCTAAGATTTCTAAAAATGATGAAGATGTTTTTTTGTTTAAAAACTCCATTATGGAGGAGCTAAATAGTGAAGAGTCAAAAAAGATTTTTAAGAATCTAAAACAGGCTATTAAGAGGCGAGAGTATCGAGATATTGTCTACTACTATGATGAGTTAG
>JALVXC010000053.1 GCA_027038275.1 Campylobacteraceae bacterium
TTGTAACCATAAAAGATAGAGATTTAGATTTGAACCTTTATATTCCAAATGAGACAATAAAAAGAATAGATATTGAGTTTCTAAAGTCTGCTTTGGAGTTAGAAAAGGTCTTTACTATCAATATAAGTAAATTAGAAGAGGAGTTTAAAAAATTTGCTCTGCAAGGAGAGCTAAATATTTTTAAATACTTAGCCACTCAAATAAAAGAGAACACAGGCATAAGAGACTATATCTATACGGAACAGACAGTTAAATCAATGTATTTAGCCTATCTATCTCTAACCCCATATTATGTGGTAAAGAGTGAAGAGGAGTTAAACAAAGGATTTGCCGATATTTTACTAAAACCTCTTAATCCTTATGTTGAGTATGTGGGGTTGGTAGAGTTTAAATATATTAAAAGAGGAGATACTCCAACAGCTAAAGTTATAGAGAGCCTTGTAAAAGATGCCCAGAAACAGTTAGATGATTATGAACAAGATGAGCTTGTAGTAGGATTTATAAATAGAGGTTTAAAACTCCAAAAAGTAGTTATTGTCTTTTGGGGGTGGGAGATGGTTTATTGCCAGAAGTATAATTAATGGTAGGGAAGAGAGATATGAAAAATAAAATAGAGTCAATAAAAAAAGAGATAGCAAAAGCTGTTGTAGGTCAAGAGGAGATGGTTAATGGTCTGTTGATTGGACTCTTTAGTGAGGGGCATATTTTGGTAGAGGGAGTTCCAGGGTTGGCAAAGACTACTACTGTAAAAGCTCTCTCTTTGGCTTTGGATTTAGAGTTTAAAAGAGTACAGTTTACTCCTGATTTGTTACCATCTGACATCATTGGTGCAGAGATATATGACCCAAAGAGTAGCTCTTTTAAAATAAAAAAAGGACCTATCTTTACACAGTTGTTATTAGCCGATGAGATAAACCGAAGCCCCTCAAAGGTACAATCTGCACTACTTGAAGCTATGCAGGAGAGACAAGTAACTATTGGGGCTGAGAGTTTTGCTTTACCTAAACCTTTTATGGTTATGGCAACACAAAACCCACTAGAGCAAGAGGGGGTCTACCGACTCCCAGAGGCTCAACTTGACCGTTTTATGATGAAACTTCTCATAGAGCATAACTCCGAAGAGGAGGAGTTGGAGATTATGCGTCGTATAGCTAACAAAAGCTCTCAGGCTATAGCCTCTATAGTAGATGCTAAAGAGTTAGAGACTATTAGCCAAGAGATAAACTCTTTACATATTGATGCAGAGGTAGAGAGGTTTATAGTAGCTCTTATTCGTGCTACAAGAGCTACCAACCAAAATATTCGCTATGGTGCTTCGCCTCGTGCCTCTATTGACCTCTATAAAGCCTCTAAATCACATGCTTATCTGTTAGGTAAAGATTTTGTATCGCCTGTAGATGTGGTAAAGATGGCTTACCCTGTTTTGCGTCATAGAGTAGGACTCTCTTATGAGGCTAGAGCTAAAGGGGTTAGAGTAGATGAGGTTTTAAAAGAGGTTATAAGTGGAGTAGAGATACCTTAGGCTACCCCAAGGAAATAAACACATAATAAAGCTATTTGTGTGTTTATTTCCTTGGGGTAGCCTTAGTTGGTATCTTTAAATAATTGCTCGACAGGTTGAGCAGGTCTCTAACTCTTCTTGATGAATTTGTGTAATACAAGATGTACTACCTTTAAAACATGCAAGAGTTGGTTTTGTTTTTGTGGCACAACCTAAAAAGAGAGTACTAAGTAGTAGGGGAGTTACTAGGGTGAAAAGTGTGGTTTTCATAGTCTTCCTTATTTGTGAGATATTAAAAGTATAGACTAATTTGGTTAACAGAAAAAGTATGAAATGGTTTAGAAATGGTTAACTTAAATTTTAATTTTTATACCCACAATTCAAACATTTTTTATAGTGTCGAACCCCATGAGAAGCATTTGCCCCTGCAAATGCAGAAATAAGGTTTATAAACCCATATTTGATATGTTCTATATAGTCATGTTTTAGGTTAGTTGACCCACAGTTACTACATTTCAGTATATCTTCTTCTTTGAGATTTTCGTAAAATTTATCTACTATCTGTTGAGCTTTCTCTTTTTGCTCAAAAGGAACATGAATTTTAATCCCTCCAACAGCTATTGCATCTGCTGGAGTTAAAGAGGAGAATCCCTCATCAAACATAAAAACTGTAATATCTTGTGCTTCTAATAAGCCCTTTAAAATATGGGCATCTGAGGGAATGAAGAGTTGAGCAATTTGTATATGCTTTTGGGGGTTCATACTTTTCCTTATGCTGTTAGATATTAAGAGTAATCATTATATAATGTTTTAAATTAAAAACTAGGAATAAAATATGTATTCATTAAAAACTATTATATCAAGCTTCTGTATAGCTTTAGTATTTCTAGGATGTAATACTACCCATAATAGTAGTGAAGAGAACACAACAAAAGAGAAAATAACTTCAAATGAAAATAGCAACAATCCTATTCTTTTTTTTGCTAAAGATGGAAATTTTTCAAATATTATAATACCTCTTGACCAAAATAATAAGAAGTTTCAAGAGGAGCTAAAGAGCTTTTATGAAAAGTATTTTTTAGACCAACTTAAGAAGGCTCTTGCATCATCTCAAAATCTACACAACCCTACCTTTGAGCCTCTTATAGAGGCTTTTCCTTTTGCCGTTAGAAGTACTAGCTTTTACAAAAAAGCAAAGAAAGAGCTTACTCAAAAAGGTTATACAATTAAAAGTGAGGTAAGTTTTGAGAAATTTCACACTTTTTTAGAGAGCAATGGTAGTTACTATTTTAATTTTTCTCCTGCTTCTTTAGAAGCTTCTCTTGGAGTAAAGAAAAATCTTGACTTAGAATCTTATCAATGTAGAGAAATCATAGATGTTAAACTAGCTCCATATTTTACAAAGAGAAACCACTTTATAAAAGATAATGATTGTATGTCTGATGATGATAAATCTCTTATTATCAATAGCGAAACTAACAAAAGCATTGACCTTGATGGATTTGGAACAGCCATCAAAAAGTTTAGTTTTGAGGGTAAAGAGATATTACAAATCAATTCACACATGGGAGCACATACAGATGGTGTCTCATTTTTTATTATAGGGGAAAATGGAGATTTAACGCCTATAAAAAATGGCTTTATGACCTCTGATAAAACAGGAGACCCTAAAGTTGTAGTCAATGATAGCATAGAGGTTAAGACACGCTATAGTAGAGATAAAAAGCTTTGTCGTTATCTTTTAGAAGATACCTTTAAATATAATAGTAAAAAGATGGCGTTTATAAAGGTTAAAAGTGAAGTTGAAATACAGCATGAGTGTGCAGATGACAATAATCTATTGGACGTTAAAAAAAGATTTTCAGGAGTTGTGGAAAAATGAAAACACTTTGCAACTAATGTTAGCTAAAAATTGAGAAGTTTTTATAGGGTATTTTTTATTAAGAAAATACCCTATTCATTTCTAAGTACATTAAGTGGATTTGTTGAAGATGCTTTTATAGCAGGGTAAAGAGAGGATAGAAGAACAATAATAATTGCTCCAACTATAATCATAATAGAATCACTTAATGTTAAATTAACAGGAAGTTTTGAAAAACCATAAACCTCTTCGGAGAGATGTATAATAGGAAATGTTGTTAAAATCCATTTTCCAATAAGCCCTAAAATAGTTCCTGCAATAATACCACCTATACCAATAATTGCTCCAAGTTTAAAGAAGATTCTCTGTATCTCTTTTCCTGTTGCCCCTAGCGTTTTCATAAGAGCAATCTCTGAACGACGACTCATTACTGTCATAAGAAGAGAAGAGATAATATTGAGTGAAGCTACTAAGACAATAAGTAAAAGAAGTAAAAAGAGAGCATGTTTTTCCATCTCCATAGCATCAAAAAATGAGGCATTTTGCTCCCACCAACCTTGAATACGTACATTTTGTGCATAGCCTATTTTTTTAAGATAAGCTATAATCTTTTTCTTGTCATTTTGTGCATGATTAGAGTAGATGTGAATACCATCATATACCCCCTCTTTACGTTTTAATATTTTTTGGAATGCTCCATGTGTTGTATAGACAATTGCTTTGTCATATGTATTTATTCCAGAGTGAAAAGTAGCATCAATAGTAAAGCGTTTTTGTAGAGGCATTGACCCAAAACCAACAGCTTGTTGTTCGGAGAAGTATAGTGTAAGTTTTTGCCCTTTGAAGACACTCATCTCAACAGCTAGAGCTTCACCAGTAACTATCTTAAATTTACTTTTTGTATTAAGAGATGATTGCATAGATTTTTGGAAGACCTCATTTATTATCTTCTCTTTTTCAAAATCAACTCCATATAAGATAGAGCCATTAACATTTGAACCCGATTTTGAGATGACTTGAGTAGTATAGTAGGGTGAAAATTTTAAGTTGGGAAATTGGCTTGATAGTTTGTTTATTAGATTATCATTTGCACTTTGGTAGCCTATAGGAATAAGGGTCATGGGATAGTTCATAACAAAAAGTTTCTTTTTCCACTCTTTCTCTGTTCCATTCATAATCCCCATTGTTAACATAAGTACCATAACACCAGCAGCAACACCCAAAAAGGCAAGAAGAGAGGAGATAAAGATAAAAGGGTTATCTTTATCATACTTTAAGTAGTGTCTTATGACCTTGTTAACAAAGGTGTGGTTAACTGTTGTTGCCATTAGGCTAGTAGTCCTCTCTTGGGTCCACTCTTTCCACAACAGTGTTTATATTTTTTACCTGAACCACATGGACAAGGCTCATTTCGTTTAGGCTTCTTCCCTATTTCAACTTCTGCTTCAACTACCTCTTCATTGGTTTTTGCTCTTTCTAAATCTGCCTCTAACTCATCACGCATAGCTTCAAGTTTAGCTTCTTCTTGGGCAGGGTCTTCAAAGTTAAATTGAACAATTTGAAGTATTTTAATAGCTTCAAATTTAATTCTTTCAATTAAAGACATAAATAGATTATATGACTCTTTTTTATATTCAGTCAATGGGTCTTTTTGGTTGTAACCTCTAAGCCCAATACCAGTCTTCATAACATCCATCTCATAAAGGTGATTTCTCCATTGTGGGTCAAGTACTTCTAAGTAGAGCAGTCGTTGTACTTCTGAACGCTGTTGTGGTGTAAGAGGAGACATCTTCTCTTCATAGGTATTGACTAAAATCTCTAAAACTAAATCGTGAATCTCATCATACTCTTTATTCTTAAATGCTTCTATATCGACAGCTATATTAAGCTCTTCTCTTAATATGTTAACTAACTTATCTAAATTAAAGTCCTCTTGTGATGCTCCATTATATATGTCAGATTCGGTTAAAATATGGTCAACATACTCTACTCTATTCTCTCTAATTTTTGAATCAATATCAAAGTTCTCATCAAGAAGTTGGTTTCTAAAGTTGTAAATAACTTTTCTCTGCTCATTAGCAATATCATCATACTCTAAGATATGTTTACGAGACTCATAGTGCATATTTTCAACTTTAGTTTGAGCCTTCTCTACTGAACGAGTTACAATTTTAGAGTCAATATACTCACCCTCTTGAACTCCTAACTTATTCATGATATTTCTGATTTTTTCTCCACCAAAAATTCTTAGTAGGTTGTCATCAAGAGAGAGGTAAAATTGAGACACACCAGGGTCACCCTGACGACCAGAACGACCACGTAACTGATTGTCAATACGTCTACTCTCATGACGTTCTGTTCCTATAATATAAAGCCCTCCTAGTTTTTTAACCTCGTCATCTATTTTAATATCAACCCCACGACCAGCCATGTTGGTAGCTACTGTAACAGCCCCTTTTTTACCAGCCTCCATAATAATCTGTGCCTCTTGCTCATGGTTTTTAGCATTAAGTATATTGTGAGGTATTTTAGCTGTTTTTAGACGATTGTGAATCAATTCAGACTTCTCAATAGATGCTGTACCAATAAGTACAGGTTGCCCTTTTTCATGAAGTTCTTTAACTTTTTTAGCAACTGCGTCAAGCTTCTCTTTTTCTGTGTTATAGATAAGGTCATTGAGGTCTTTTCTTGCAATAGGTAAATTGGTAGGAATAGATATAACCTCTAGGTTATAAATCTCTGCAAACTCTGTTGCTTCTGTTTGAGCTGTACCTGTCATACCTGCTAGTTTCTCATAGAGTCTAAAATAGTTTTGGTAGGTAATCTCTGCTAGGGTTTGTGACTCATCTTGAACCTCTACACCCTCTTTAGCTTCAATAGCTTGGTGTAACCCCTCAGAGAAACGACGACCCTCACTAAGACGACCTGTAAACTCATCGACAATAACAACTTCACCATTACGCACTACATAGTCAACATCTTTAACAAAAATATATTGAGCCTTCATCGCTTGGTCAAGATGATGTGACAGAGCAGCATTCTCTAAACTATATAGATTTTCAACCCCAAATAAATCTTGTGCCTTTTGAAGACCATCTTCAGTCATAATTACTTGTCTATTTTTCTCATCTACATAGAAGTCACCAGTAGTCTGTTCTGGTTCACCTGGTTTGGTCTCTACCTTTTCACCCTTAACCATCTGTAGTGCAATCTCATTAGCTTTTGCATAGTGGTTTGTATCTCTTTGCACAGGTCCAGATATAATAAGTGGTGTTCTTGCCTCATCAATTAAAATAGAGTCTACCTCATCGACAATAGCGTAATAGTGGTCACGTTGTACCTTCTCTTCGGCACGTGTTTTCATATTGTCACGAAGATAGTCAAAACCATACTCATTGTTAGTTCCATAGGTAATATCAGCATCATATTGAGCTTTTTTAACACGCTCATCATATATGTCATCTGTTAAGCACCCGACACTATATCCTAAAAAGTTATATAGTTTTCCCATCTCCTCGGAGTCACGCTTTGCAAGGTAGTCATTGACAGTAACAATGTGTACTCCACGACCCAACATTGCATTAAGTGCAACTGGAAGAGTAGCAACAAGTGTTTTACCCTCACCAGTTTTCATCTCGGCAATAGAGTTTTCATGAAGTACCATACCCCCAATAAGTTGAACATCGAAGTGACGCATTCCTAGCACACGTGTACTTGCTTCTCTAGTAATGGCAAAGGATTCATAAAGAACATCATCAAGACTCTTCTCTTTTGCTTGAACAGCTCTTTTTAGTTCGTTAAAGGCAGACTTTAATTCGTCATCTGAAAGATTTTTATAATTATCTTCTAGTTTATTAATCTGTTTGGCACGTTTCATGTACCCTTTTACGATTCTATCGTTTTTAGAACCAAATATTTTTTTTAACATTATTATTATAACCTACTATTAAAATTCGGATTATTTTATCTAAACTTTGCGTAAATGTTGTTTAACCTGTGTTCAAGCTGAGTATATTATAATTCGACCACTATATAAATATGAGGACAAAAAATGGATAAAATTAAAATCGGTGTAGTCACCACAAGCGACAGAGCAAGTCAGGGAATATATGAAGATATTTCAGGGGTTGCCATTATGGACACTATGAAAGAGTATCTATTAAATGAGTGTGAGTATGAGTACCGATGTATTCCAGATGAGCAACCAATTATTGAGACCACACTTATTAAACTTGCTCGTGAACATAACTGTGACCTTATAGTTACAACAGGGGGAACAGGTCCAGCAAAGAGAGATGTTACAACAGATGCGACTGAAAATGTATGTCAAAAACTTCTACCTGGGTTTGGAGAGCAGATGAGAGCAGTAAGTTTGCAGTATGTTCCTACAGCCATTTTGTCAAGACAGACAGCAGGTATCTGTAATAACTCTCTTATTATTAATCTACCAGGAAAACCAAAATCAATTCGTGAGTGTTTAGATGCTGTCTTTCCTGCTGTTCCTTACTGTATTGACCTTATTGGTGGGGCTTATATGGAAGCAAATGAAGAGGTTATTAAAATTTTTAGACCAAAGAGTAAATAATGAATGTAGAATTTATAGAGCAGAAATTGCAAGAGATTTATGCTGAACTAGAAAAAGAGGTTATGGAGGTTCTTATGGATGAATCTCTTGATAAAAAACAGACCAATTTAAGAGTTAAACCTCTAACTTCAACTAAGAAGATTTTAGAGAATGCTTTAGATAGTATTAAAATGGTTGATAAGTTAGCAAAAAAAGATTTGGAGGGCTAATATGAATCTACTTGTTTGGCTACTTATTAATATAGTTTTAATTATTGGAATTTTTTACTTCTCTTTTCAGGCTGTAAAAACTAAAAATCCTAAGTATGGGTATCCTATTGCTGGATTGGTTATTTTGATGATTGGTATGTTGTTTCTTTAAATCCACAATTTTTAGCCAAAATATTATAAACATAATCACACATCAAGTGTGGTTTTGATATATTTTTACTACTAAAAAGGATTTATCTAATGAAATTTTTTCTATTACTTTTTGCACTAAGTTTAGCACTCAATGCTAATATAGTTCTTCCTGAGACATTTACAACAGATTTTGAACAGACCATCACTAATGATAAAGGAAAAGTCATTAAGTATGAGGGGAGAGTACTATTTAAAAATATTAAAGAGATTCTCTCTACACCAGAGGGTGGAGATGAGACCCATACAAGAAGTCTCTTTAAGTGGTCTTACACTGCTCCTACTCAAAAAGAGGTCTGCACAAATGGAGTAGAATTAACTGTAGTTGACCACGACTTAGAGCAGGTGTCTCACTATCTTATAGATGAGGGAATTGACCTTGAACAGGTTTTAAAGTTAGCACAACCGTTAACCAAGACAGACTATAAAGCTACCTATAAAGATATAGAGTACTTAATTACTATGGATAGAAATCAACATCTAAAAAAAATTGTATATGTCGATAGTTTAGACAATAAAGTAAAAATTATATTTAATAATATGAGTTACAACAGCTCAGTTAAAGAGCAAGAGTTAGAGTGTCATGCTCCTTCTGAGTATGACATTATAGAGGGGTAATATTTGGAGGAACTATTTTCTAAATTAGGAATGAGTAGTGAAATGACCACCATCGCTATAGGTCTTTTTCTTTTGGTAACTGTGCTTATCTCAACTATTATTGTACTATTTATAAGTCGAATTCATCGACTTGAAGCTATTTTAGACCAAGCAAAGGCAATAGATAATGCAAAAGAGGAGCGTTTAAGTGAGTTTTATGAAGCATTTCAAGAGGAGAGAAAAAAGACATCTAAGTTAGAGAGAGAGCTGGAGGAGTTTTCTCGAACTAAAGAGAAGCTTAAAGAGGCGAAGTCTAAAATAGAAGAGTTAAAAGAGCGTCTCTTTAAAGAGAGAGAAGAGTATTTAACTGCACTCCATCAAGAAAAATCAGCACTAGAACAGCTTAATGTTCATTATGAACTTTTAGAAGAGAACTACTTAAAGCAAGAAAATGGGTATACTCTGCTTCAAAAGCGTAATGAAGCTTTGGTTGAAGAGAACAATAGGTTAAATTTAACTCTTAGAGAAACCCAAATACAGATGGAGGAGCAGGAGAAGCAGACTCAAGAGAAACTTAAGATGTTAGAGGAGCATAGAGGTGAGATAAAAGAGGAGTTTGCTCAACTTGCATCAAAGGTATTTGAGAGTAACTCAAAAGATTTCTCAAAATTTAGTAAAGAGAGCCTCTCCTCTATTATAAAACCTATGGAGTCCCAACTCTCCGACTTTAAACAGCAGATAAATAGACTATATAGTGATGAGTCAAAAGAACGTGCTATGCTTAAGCAAGAGATTATGTCGCTTAAAGAGTTAAATCAACAGATAAGTCAAGATGCTATTAACCTTACAAATGCCCTAAAAGGTGAAAAGAAACAGCAGGGTATCTGGGGTGAGATGATTTTAGAGAAGGTCTTAGAGTCATCTGGGCTTAGAAAAGGCATAGAGTATACTAGGGAAGTTCCTCTGAAAAATGATGATGGAAAGACTTATCGTCCTGATGTTTTGGTACATCTGCCTGACAAACGAGACCTCATTATAGATGCAAAAACATCACTCAATGCTTATGAAAAATATATTTCGGCTGAAACGGAGAAGACGAAAGAGTTGTACCTTAATGAACATATTAAAGCTATGCGTCATCATATTAAAGATTTAGCCTCTAAAAACTATGAGAAGCTTTTAGGAATTAATACTTTAGATTTTATCTTTATGTTTGTTCCTATTGAGGGGGCATTAGCTTTAGCATTAGAGAAAGATGCTTCACTCTATGATGATGCGTTTAAAAAACAGATTTTATTAGTTGGCCCTACTACTCTACTTATTGCTATGAGAGCTATTGAAAATGTTTGGAAGTATGAAAAACAGACTCAAAATGCAAAAGAGATTGCAAGACGTGCAGGTGCATTGTATGATAAGTTTGTAAGCTTTTCAGAAGATATGGTTAAACTTTCAAAGCAGTTTGAGACTCTTCAAAATAGTTTTGAATCGGCTAAAAAACGTCTAAGTGAGGGAAGAGGAAACATTGTAAGGCAAGTAGAACAGCTTAAAGAGATGGGAGCTAAGACATCTAAGAGTATTCCAAAGGAGATATAGATGAAAGTAATCTACACAAAAGAGCTACCAGAATATCAAGAGAAACCTAAAAAGGTTTTTAAAAAAAATGGAAAACTAGAGCTAAAGTTTTATGAAAAAGAGCTTCTGAAACTTTACCTAGAGCTAGTAAAGTTACAAAAGTGGATTATAGAGAATGAGAAACGTCTACTTATTATCTTTGAGGGAATGGACACAGGTGGCAAAAGCTCATCTATAAAGTCTCTTAACCGTTTTTGGAATCCTCGTGAAGCTCGTTCTGTAGCTCTTCCAAAGCCAAACTCTAAAGAGTTAGGTCAATGGTATTTTCAACGTCACTTAAAGCAAGTACCAAATGCAGGTGAGATTGTCTGTTTTGATAGGTCTTGGTACAACCGAGCAGGAATAGAGCAGGTGTTTGGTTTTTGCACACAGGAGCAACATGAACTCTTCTACTCACAAGTAAACGATGTAGAGAAGATGTTAGTAGATGATGGGGTAATGATATTTAAGTTCTATCTCAATATCTCAAAAGAGACCCAAGCAAAACGTATTAAAGATAGAGAAGACAACCCTTTAAAGTCTTGGAAACTTTCTGATTTGGATTATAAGTCACATCAAGAGTATGACAAATATGTAGAGTTAAGAGATAAGATGTTTGCAAAATCAGGAAGTAAACATGCCCCTTGGTGTATGCTAGATGCCAATGACAAAAAGAGAGCAAGGTTAAACTTAATTCGATTTATGTTGTCTAATATTGAGTATGAAAATAGAGATAGTGAGCTTATACAAGGGGTCGATGAGGAGATAGTTACTCTTTTTGCTAACTAGATTTTTTATCTAGTAGCAGAGAGTTTAGCCAGTTATTATTTGATTTATTTTTAATAACCTCATAAGTAATGCCACCTTTGTGAGTCTCCATATAGTTGTAAGCCTCTTCTGTTATAAAAAAACCTGACATAATATAGTGTAGTGATAGGTCATAGTTCTTAAATAGAGGATTCTCTTTTTTAAATTGGTCACGTTGAGCTTGAAAACTCTTTAAGCTTTTTACTGAGATATCCGATTGACTATTACAGCAGTGAATCAGTAAAATCTGTTTTTTACGTTTTGCAACAAAGGTAATGTCTCTATTTTTATAATGCCAAACTATATAGCCCTGTTTTGAATAGTAGTTCTTAATATACTCCTCATAGTCACTATTATCTTCTATATTAGTCTTATTTTGATTGTTGTCAATAATATTTTTATGAAAACTAAATAGTTTTTTAGGAAAAATAGACATTGCAGAATCCTTTCTTATAGTAGTTATATTTTATATTATTTTTTTAATATTATTTCTTAATATATAAATAAACTATAAAGTAGTGGGAAAAATTAAAACAGAATATGTTTTATTTGAGAAATTTAAGAGTAAAAAATAATGAATCACTAGTCTAAAATATTATTTTGTGTTAAACTAGATAGTTTTAAAATAGGGAGTTGAACTTGCGTAAATTATTAATCTTCATTGTTTTATTGTTTTTTACAAATTTAAATTTGTTGGCTAAAGAGAATAACCATTTACAAAATACTTTATTGGTCTCAAATAAGCTTACATTAACTTTTAGAGATAAAATCAAGAGTGTAAAGTACTTTACCATTAAAAAGAGTGGCGTTGTTAAACATGTTTATGATATTAAAAATGCCATTCTGTTATCTGGAAAGACAATTAAAAATATTAAAGCTAATGGTGTAAAGTCATTGAGGATAGGTCAGTTTAATAAAAATACTCTAAGAGTTGTCATTGAATCAAAGTACTCTTTAGAAAAGAAACATAGGCTTAAAAATAGAACATTGACTATCTATTTGCCAGTAAAAACATCTAAACAAAAAAAGGTACTTTATAAGAAGAGACCATCTAAAAAGTATTTTCATACTAATAGACGATATCAAAAACTTATTATTCTCGATGCAGGTCATGGAGGACGTGATATTGGTGCTTCAAACAAAAATGTTATAGAGAAAGATTTAACATTAAGTATGACACTAAAATTGAGAGATATACTCAAAAAGATGGGTTATAGAGTTCGTATGACACGCTCTACAGATAAGACAATGCGTCTAAAAGAGCGTACTGATTATGCCAACAGATATAAGGGTGATATTTTTATCTCTATTCATGTTAATGCTGCTCCTAAAAAACGTACTCGTAATGTGAGATATGAAGGGATTACAGTCTTCTATCTCTCTACAAGAAATATAAAAAAACGTCTTAGAAAAAGAATAACGCACTATAAGAGCAAAAAACGCTATAGTAAAAAAGCATCGCAACAGATGATTAGCCAGTGGAAAAATAGACGCTCTAAACGTTTAGCTATAAATGTTAGAAAAAATATCTTAAGGAGTCTTCGTCGACACTACTCAGTAAATGATAAAGGGATAAAACGTCAAGGTTTTTGGGTACTTTTAGCAACAACAATGCCATCTATTTTAGTAGAAACAGGATACATAAATCATAAAAGAGAGTTAAAACGTCTACAAAACTCAAACTATCAACGACGTTTAGTAGAAGGTGTTGCTAAAGGTGTAAACAGTTACTTTGGACTATAATACGGCTTTTATTTTTTAAGAAGGAACTACTCACTTGAAAACCCAAAAATTTATCTTAAAACTCTTCCCTGAAATAATGGTCAAAGGCTCATCAGCTAAAAGACAGATGGTAGGGCAACTCTACAACAATCTTCTAAAACTTATGGGTGAGATTCATAACGATATAGCTATTAAAAAATTTTCAGATAAAGTAGAAGTAGTTGCTCCTATTGAGGTAGTGGACAAGGTACGAACACGTCTTTTACAGACATCTGGAATAGAACAGGTACTTGAAGCCTTACAATTTGACAATATGTTAACCCTAGATGCCATTAAAGAGAAAGTATGTGATGTATGTGCCAAAGAGGTAGAGGGTAAAACCTTTGTTGTTAGAGCCAAACGCACAGGTTCACATGAGTTTAACTCTTCAGAGATGGAGCGTGTTATTGGGGGGTATACTCTAGCACACTCAAATGCTAAAGGGGTTGACTTGCACAATCCAGAAGTAACTATTAGAGTAGAGCTTATTAACAATCAATTAAATATTATTACCGACAGACATAAAGGTTTAGGTGGCTATCCTATAGGAACACAAGGTGATATACTCTCACTTATGTCGGGTGGTTTTGACTCCACTGTAGCTTCTTACCTAACTATGAAAAGAGGGATTAAGACACACTTTATCTTCTTTAATCTTGGTGGAATTGCTCATGAGATAGGAGTTAAACAGGTCTCCTTCTATCTCTGGAATAAGTTTGGAGCTTCTCACCGTGTGAAGATAGTCTCTGTTCCTTTCGATGAGGTCTTAACTGAAATTTTCCGTTCAACTCCTGAGACCTATATGGGGGTAACCCTAAAGCGTCTAATGCTTATGGCTTCTGAGAAGATAGCAAAAGAGATGGAGATAGACGCTCTAGTAACAGGTGAATCAGTAGCACAGGTCTCTAGCCAAACTCTAAGAAACCTAGCACTTATAGATAGTGCAACCAATATGCTAGTCTTACGCCCACTAGCAACCATGAATAAACCTGAAATTATAGAGATTGCCTCTAAGATAGGTACAAAACATTTTGCAGAGAGTATGCCAGAGTATTGTGGTGTTATCTCTAAAAATCCAATTACTCATGGTTCTTTTAAAAGAATGGAGCGTGAAGCAAAACGTTTTAACTATGAGGTATTAGACAAAGCAGTAGCCAATGCAAAGAGTATCTATGTAGATGAGGTAGTAGACGATGTTACTAAACAAGCTCCTGTTGAAGTAGTTAATGAGCTAACCGATAAACATGTAGTTATAGATATTCGTGAAAATGAGGAGTGCATACAAACTTCTTGTGAGACGATTCAAATTCCATTCCATAAGCTTAAATCTGAGTTTAAAAAGCTTCCACAAGACAAAGAGTATCTGCTCTACTGTGACAAAGGGGTTATGAGTCAGCTTCATGCACAGTATTTAAGAGATGAGGAGTCACGAGAGAATGTTAAGGTTTATCGACCTAGACCCAAAATAGATAATAAAATTTAAACCAATTTATTCCTTACTTTAATTAAATAGTTGGTATTATATTGCTAACTATTTTAAAATAAAAGGTAATATAGTGTCAATTATAGAGTTACTTAAAGAGTATTCAGTACTATTTTTTTTAAAAAAGACACCAAAATATGAACAGAAATTCTAACTATACCACCCAAACCACCCCTATCCAAGCGAATCAACTAAAAAAAGTTCCCAAAACCCTTAAAGTAATATAAAATACAAAAAAAGCTAATAGTAAAAAACAGCCCAAGTCT
>JALVXC010000054.1 GCA_027038275.1 Campylobacteraceae bacterium
AATGAAACTCAAAGAAGCATTTGAGACATTGAGTGAGGATAAAATTAGTGAAAACAATATGAAAGATACTCTTTTCCCTAAACTTTTAGATTTTATTGATGTAAGATTATTTGGAGCAGTATTTTCTCCTGAGGGTAAAAAAGATAATAATATCTCTATTCATGGAAATGTTCAAATCAATCATGCAACAGACCTCTATAAAAAAGGACGAGTCTATACAGATGAGATTTTAGCACCATTTACGGCTATTGGTAGTATGAGTAAAGCTACAGAGGCTCACTATATTCATAACTTTTCAGTAAATCCTAAAAATCTATCAAGTTGGGAAAATGTTATAAAAAAAGAAGATTCTGATAAAAAAGAACAAGAAAAAGATAAACTAAAATTATTATCACAAAATGATATTATCATATTAAAAAATGCCTTTAATAACTCTGCAACTTTTTATGATTCTCACTCAAAAGCAGGCGTGGAGAATGAGTTGTCTATCTATGTGACTCTTAAAGAAAATTCTACTTTAACACTTCCAAGTTTTTCTCAATTCATAAAATTCCATAAAGCTGAAACTAAAAAAATAAATATTGAAAATGATGATAAAGAATATTATGAAAAAGACACTTTTGATTTAACTAAGCTTTTGAATTATTTAGAAAAATATAATAGTGAAATAGAGTGTATAGAAATTTATGCTATTGAAGAACTTGTTGAAGTCATTTGTGGAATTGAAAACGACAAGATTATTAAATGTGATTTATTGCAATTAGCAACACCTTTAGAAGTGAAAAAAGATGAAAAAACTAATTAGTTTTACTATTAAGGCTGAATTTGGAATGTTTAAAAAGCCTGATATTAACGATAAGATTTTTATCTCTTACAATATGATACATAAGCCTTATCTTTTAGGAATATTGGGTGCTATTATGGGCTATGATGGACACAATCAAAATAAAGATAAATCTAAAATGCCTGAATATTATGAGAAGTTAAAAGATATACGAGTGGCTATAGCTCCAAGTTCTAAAAACGGTGGTATCTTTAAAAAAGAGTTTATTATCTTTAACAATACCACCAATGGTTCAATCGCCAATATTACAGAGCAGACACTTGTTAATCCTGCTTATGATATCTATCTTGAACTTGATGATGTAGAGCATAAAGAGTTAATAGAGAGTATTAGAGAAAATAGAGCAGTATATCCACCTTATATGGGAAAAAATGAGTTCTCTTTATGGTGGGATAATTTTAGAGTTCATGAAAAATTTGAAGAGATAGAATCAAAAGAGAGATTTGAAGTTAGAACTATTATAAAAAAAGATGAAAATTTTGTACTCAAAAATAGTGGTTATAAAGAGAGAACTACTAACTATTTTTATCTTTTTGAGAGACTTCCAATAGGATTTGATGATAAGCTAAAACAGTATGTTTATCATGATTTTTTATATACCAATAGTGTGTTTAAGTCCAATAAAAGTTTACAAAATCTCTATGAGTGTGATGAGGGTGTAATATGTCTCTTTTAGCATTTAGTGAATTAATTATAAAACGAGAAGATATTAAGTTAGTATATAGAGGGCATAGAAGATGTATTAAGTCTAAGATTGTAGATGATAAAAAAGTATGTTTGGAATATGAGAATGAAAGTTTGAAAAATCATATTGATTTGGTTTATGACTATTTTTTACTTTTAGTTAAAGAAAATAGCTTAGAGAATCATCTTAATAAACTTTTTAAAAAGAGTGTAATTTTACTTGATGATATATCTAAAAAAGAAGAATTTGCAAATTTTGTAAAGTATCTTTTCGCTAAAGCTGTCTATTGGCATGATATGGGGAAGATGAATCCTAACTTTCAAGCAGATAAAGAGAAGATGAATAATAGCAAGTTTCAAAAGATAGAACTTTCAGAAGGAAGTAATCACTCTCCATTAGGTGCATATTTTTTCATTAATCATTCATTACAGGAACTTTATGGTAAAAATTGGGATGAAGATGAGATAGAGATTATTGAGTCTATCATTTATCTGTTTGGATATTTTATTTCAAAGCACCATAGCTCAATCTATCAAAGTAGTGAATTTGATTTTAATGATGATTTAGAGCAGTTTTTAGAGCTTTTTAGTATTGAAAAATCCTATATGAAGATTCATAAGGAAGAAAATAGAGTTTTTTCAGCCCTTTATGATTATATTGAGAGTAACAAAGATACACTCTTTTTACTTTCAAAATCTCTCTTCTCTCTACTAATCATCTCCGACTACTATGCCACAGCTCAATTTATGAATTTTGGAAACAGAGAAGAGTTAGTTTATAATGATTTTGGATTGATAGATAAAGAGTTTAGAGATAAAATTTATAAAGAGTTTTATAAAAAGCAATTTTTAGATGGTATAGAAAATAAGAGTGATAAAGATTTTCCAAGTTTTGATGAGCTACAAGAGAAATCAAATGATAATCTAAATCATTTAAGAAATAAGCTTTTTGTAGAAGTCAAAGAGAACTTACAAAATAGTTTAGATAAAAAACTCTTCTACATAGAAGCTCCAACAGGTGCAGGAAAAACAAACCTTTCTGTTATGAGTGCCGTTGAAATTTTAAAAGAAGATAAAAGTATCAATAAAATCTTTTATGTATTTCCTTTTACAACACTTATCACTCAAACCTATGACTCTATAAAAAATGTTTTAAATCTTGACAATAGCCAGATAGTGCAACTTCACTCAAAAGCAAAATATAATGATAAAACTGAAATTGATAAAGATGGTGCCTATGGAGATGAGAAAACGAACTTTTTAGATAATCAGTTTATGAATTATCCTATTACTCTCATAAGTCATGTAAAATTTTTTGATGTACTAACGGGAGTGAGTAAAGATGATAACTATATTTTTCATCGTTTGGCTAACTCTATTGTAATTATTGATGAGATACAGACCTATAGCCCTGATTTATGGTCAAAAATAGTCTATATACTAGATAGCTTTGCTGACAAGTTTAATATTAAGTTTATTGTTATGAGTGCTACTTTGCCTAAGATTGGGAATATTATTGATAGTGAATTTACTTTTTTAGTAAATAATAAGCAGAGATATTTTACCAATCCAAATTTTGGAAAGAGAGTTACGATAGAGACTAAAACTATAAAGATAAAAGAGCCTAAGAGTATTTATAGTAGAGTTTTAAAAGAGAGTAAAGCTTATCAAAAGTTAGAAACCAATGCAATAGGTAACGTTAGAACTATTATTGAGTTTATTACTAAAAAAGGAGCAGATGAATTTTATCAAGAGGCTGTAAAGAAAAATAAGAAATTTTATGATGAGATATTTATACTAAGTGGAACAATTTTAGAGCCAAGACGAAGAGAGATTATTGACTTTTTAAAAAATGAAGAAGATAAAAATGTTCTGTTGGTTACAACACAAGTAGTTGAAGCAGGTGTTGACATTGATATGGACATAGGATTTAAAGAGAGATCTCTTTTAGATAGTGATGAGCAACTAGCAGGACGAATTAACCGTAATTCTTCCAAAGAGGATAATAAA
>JALVXC010000055.1 GCA_027038275.1 Campylobacteraceae bacterium
TAATACTGATGATAAATTAATGATAGTTAGTGCTGGTATTTGGAATCTATTAATAGCTTAGAGAGTATGAATTGATATAGATATATGCTTTTTTAGGTGAAAAATTTAATTCGCAACTTCTCTATTAAAAGATTAATAATAATAGGAGTTAGCATAGGATGAATTAGTGAGTCAAATTCATCAATAATTAATGGTGTTCCCATAATTTTCATATAATATACATCTATTAAAATTTTAAGTAAATTTTGTGTTCCAGATGATTCTAAATATAGCTCTAGGGGTTCACTACTATCTATCTTATGAAATATTTTAATAGATAACAACTCTCTTTTCTTACCAATAGCTTCTTGATACTCTAATTCTATCTTTACAATATCATAACCTATAGATTTAAAGAAAGACAAAATAAAACTATTAAGTTCTTCTTTAAAAAGCTCATTAGTTAACCATGTACCTATATCCTCATAAGTTAAAGCATTTGAGTTTATTCTATCTATAGATTGTGAAGTAAATAGAAAAGGTACAAAAAATATTTTTATCTTTTCAAGTGTTTTTGTATCATCAAATTTATAAAACTCAGCAAGTAAAGATTTTTTTTCACTAAGATTATTAAATATAGCTTCTTGTATGTTTTTATCAATATTTACTACTATCTGTCCCTCTCTATCAAATAGTATCTCTTCTCCTAAAAAAAGTTTTTCATCTTTTATACCAATAATTTCATACTGCTCATTAGATTGAAAAGTAACTACATAAGTAAATTTTCTATTATCTATAACAAAATCTATACCTAATTGACTATCATCATTGATACTTGAAAATTTATTTTTAAAATAGAGTGGAAAATAATCACTTCGTTCATCTATAATTATTGTAAACAATGCAATTATCGCCTTCAAAACAGTAGTCTTCCCCGAAGCATTAGCCCCATAAAGAGAGATAACCTTATTATAATACTCCCCATTAAACTCAAACAGTCTCTCAGGATTATTCTCAATATTATAAGGCGTTGCTTTAAAGTCAATAGTTACTTCATTTTTGATTGAAAAAAAGTTTTTTATGCGTAAGCTTGTTATAAATGCCATAGTTATTTCTCTTCTATTTTAATTGAGTGTCATTATAACACTTTTTAATTAAGTCATTAAAACAAAATCTCATACCGAACATTACGCCCTGCACTTCCCTCTATGATAGATTTAATCAAGATAATCCTATCATTTTTGATAGGATTAAAAAGAGACAATATTAAGATTAAATTAAAACAAAAAATAGACTAATTTAGGTTGGAAGCTCCTAAAGATTAATCTGTAATCTGTTGAGTTCTAAATTTACCTGCTGAAAGTTCAGATAAAAACTCCTCCATAGAGTAGAGTTGACGTGCATCAGAGGTCATAAGATGAACCAAAATATCACCTAAATCAATCACTACCCACTCTTCACTTTCATCAACATGTAAAAACTCTTCACCTAAAGGTTTTAACTCTTTTTTTAATTGGTCTGCCAAAGCCGCTGCATGTTTTGAAGATATAGCATTGGCAATAACCACACGTTTAGCAATATACTCAACATCATCAAGGTTAAAGACCTCTAACTCATCTGCTTTTTTCTCATCTAAAAACTTAACGATACGCTCTGCTCGTTCCTCTACACTAATTTCACTGTTGCTCATCTATTGAACTTTCCTTATTTCTAATTTGGGTTGAACTAATGTCAGCCTCTACCTCTAAGATTTTAACATCTCTTAGCTTATTGCTCTTTATCTTATAGCCTTTTCTTGTAGCTACTACCCATGTTATTTGAGAATTTAACCACTCAAACTCATGCCATCTATCAATATGTTCTAAATTATCTGCACCAATAATCAAATACTTAACATTGTATCTTTGTTGAAAATATTTTAATGTTTTAGCTGTTGGTGTTGCTTTTAGCTCTTTTATCTCATAATCATCTACTACTACTTTATTAAAATCTTTAAAGAGTTCTCTTGTTAAATTTAATCGCTCCTCAGTAGTAAAAAATGATGATTTTTTAAAAGGATTTAAAAAAGTAGGTACTACTATTAACCTATCTATATCTAAAATTTTTAATGCCTCTTTAACTACACTTTTATGTCCAAAGTGTGGAGGGTCGAAACTACCCCCAAAAAGTGCAATGGTTTCTAAGTTCTCTTTAAACAACAAATAACCTCTATTTATGTAACATATTGCAATTTTACCATATTAATTCTAAAGGGGTATATATAACATGGCTGTAAAAGTTGCAATTAACGGATTAGGACGAATAGGGAGATGTGTTGCTCGAATCATTGCCGATAGAGATGATATTGAGCTAGTAGCAGTAAATGCTAGTGGAGCTGAAAATATTATTGAGTATGGGCTAAAGTATGACTCTGTTCATGGAAGAAGAGAAGATGTATCTGTAAAAGATGGTTATGTAAATATTGGAGATACTAAAGCAAAACTTTTTGCAGAGCGTGACCCTGCTAAAATTGGATTTGCTGAATGTGGAGCAGAGATTGTTTTAGAGTGTACAGGAGCATTTTTAACAAAAGAGTCTGTTCAGCCTTATCTTGATAATGGTATTAAAAAGGTAGTCTTCTCTGCACCTGCAAAAGATGATACAGCTACATTTGTAATAGGTGCAAATGAGAATGACTATGCAGGTCAAGCTGTTGTCTCTAATGCCTCTTGTACAACTAATGGTTTAGCTCCTGTAGCTAAAGTTTTAGATGATGCCTTTGGTATTGAGTCTGGGCTTATGACTACTATTCACAGCTATACAGGTTCACAGCCTATTTTAGATGCAAAACATAAAAAAGACCCAAGAAAGGGTAGAAGTGGAGCTACTAACCTTGTACCAACAACTACAGGTGCAGCTAAAGCGATTGGAAAAGTTCTACCTAATCTAGCAGGAAAGATAAATGGTCAAGCTATTCGTGTTCCTACCCCTGATGTCTCTATGGTTGACTTAACTGTAAACCTTAAAAGAGAGGTTACAGTAGAGGAGGTGCAACAAGCCTTTAAAGATGCAAGTGAAGGTTCTCATAAAGGTATATTGGGTGTAGACTTAGAGTACCGTGTCTCTCAAGACTTTGTAGGTGAAGAGCAAAGTACAGTTGTAGCAATGGATACAATTCAAGTGATTGATGGGAAAATGGTTAAAGTTCTCTCTTGGTATGACAATGAGTGGGGTTACTCGGCTCGTCTTGTTGATATGGCTGTTCATGTAGCAAAAGGAGCTTAAGGTGAAAACAATTAAAGATATTGAGATAGATGGGAAAACTGTATTTATTCGTTGTGACTTTAATGTTCCAAAAGATGATGATGGAAACATTACAGATGACAGAAGAATTCGAGGAGCTTTACAGACTATTCGTTACTGTTTAGACCGTGACTGTAAAGTTATATTGGCTTCACACTATGAGCGTCCTGAACCTGGTAAATATGAAGAGCGATTTTCACTAAAGCCTGTAGTTCAGAGGCTTAGAACTCTTCTTAAACTTGCAGACAATATTAGCCTTGCAAAAGATGTTGTAGGAGAGGATGCAAAGGCTAAAGCAAAAGCTCTAAGTGCTGGTGATGTATTGGTCTTAGAAAATCTACGTTATGAAGCTGGTGAGACAAAGAACGATGTTGAGTTTGCTAAAGAGTTAGCATCTATGGTTGATGTCTATATTAACGATGCATTTGGTGCATGTCATAGAGCTCATGCCTCTATTGATGCGATGGCTCGTCTATTTGATAGAGATACAAAAGCAGCAGGATTTCTTCTAAATAAAGAGGTAACCTTTTTTGACAAAACTTTAGAGAATCCTATTCGTCCATTTGTAGCAGTTGTTGGTGGTTCAAAGGTTTCAGGTAAACTTGAAGCTTTAAGACAACTACTTGACAAAGTAGACAAAGTTATTATTGGTGGAGGAATGGCATTTACTTTCCTAAAAGCCCAAGGGTACGAGATTGGTAACTCATTAGTAGAAGATGAGCTACTTGATGAAGCACGAACAGTTATGATTAAAGCTAGAAAAAAAGGTGTAAAGTTCTACTTACCTGTTGATGTAATTGTAGCTCCTGAGTTTTCAGAAAATACACCTGTTAAGTTTGTAACTTTCCAAGAGATTCCAGAGAGTTGGATGGGTCTAGATATTGGACCTGCCTCTTCAAGGCTATTTAGAGAGGTACTAGCAGATGCTCAAACTATTCTTTGGAATGGACCAATGGGTGTTTATGAAATGGAAAAATTCTCAAAAGGAAGCTTAAAGATGTCACACAATATTGCTGACACTCATGCAACAACTATTGTTGGTGGTGGAGATACAGCAGATGTTGCTCTAAGAGCAGGAGATGTCGATGAGATGACATTTGTAAGTACTGGTGGTGGAGCAAGTCTTAACCTCTTAGAGGGTAAAACTCTTCCAGGAATAGAAGCACTTAAAGCATAATTTTAACTCGTTCCCATGCTCTGCGTGGGAATGCATATAGGAGTTATTTTATTAAATAAAGCTCTTTTATAGATTAAATTCTAATATGCATTCCCAACGAGGACGTTGAGAATAAAAGTAATACAAGCAGAAATACAATAATATGGTGTAGTCGGGGACTACACCCTACAGAAAAAAAGGTACTAAATGATATACGCAGCAAACTTTAAAACAAATCATACAAGAGAGACAACAAGAGAGTATTTAACTAAACTCCAACTTCAACTATTTAAGAAAAATCCAAAGGATAAAGTCTACGTTTTTCCACCACTTACAGCATTAGATGACTACCAAAGTAACGATGTAACAATTGGAGTGCAAAATGCTTATCCTGTTAAAAACGGTGCATTTACAGGAGAGGTTGGCTTAGAGCAACTTACAGAGTTTAACATAAAAACTATTCTTATTGGTCACTCTGAAAGACGTGAAATTTTGGGTGAGACACAAGAAAAGGTAGCCGAAAAATTCAACTTTTTTAAAGAGCAGGGTTTTGAGATTATCTACTGTATTGGTGAGTCTTTAGAGATAAGAGAAAAAGGGCTTGATGCTGTTATGGAGCATTTAACTTCACAATTTGAAGGAATTGATACTACTTATAATAACTTTGTAGTAGCTTATGAGCCTATTTGGGCAATTGGTACAGGAAGAACAGCATCTGTTGAAGAGATTACTCAAACACATAATGCTCTTAAAAAAGTTGTAGACAAGCCTTTGCTATACGGAGGTTCTGTAAAAGGAGCAAACATTAAAGAGATAGCCCAAATTGAAAATGTAGATGGTGTTTTGGTTGGTGGGGCTTCGCTTAAAACAGAGACTTTTTTAGAGTTAGTTTTACATCAATAATTTATAGTTGGGAAATAAACCCTTATATAGAGTAAAATACCCTCATGACTGTAAAGACCACCATAAGATTTTTACTATACCTAGTTCTCATCGGCTTAACCCTACCCTTTCTGTTGGGTTACCTAAATATGCTACACCCCCTTTTTGACTCCTTTTCACACTTTAGGATTCATCTGCTCTTGGGGATTTTGCCTCTTTTGCTACTTATAGCTTTTTTTCATGAAAAGGTTATTGCCTTTGTCTACCTTTTACTTGTTGGGGTAGGAGCTTTTTATCTCTACACCATTACCCAACCCTTTAAACTAGAGAGTGTTGACCATAACAAGACCCACCTACTCAAACATCTACAGTTCAACCTAAGTTTTAGAAACAGACGTATGGAAGATTTTAAAAGCTATCTTAAAGAACATAAACCCGATGTAGTAACCCTACAAGAAGTCACCCCTGCCCATCAAAAAGAACTAAAAAAGCTTATGGGGTCGCCTTTTGCTTTTGATTTATCTACCTCTTTTCCTTATGTCTCAAAAGAGAGAGGTGAATACCCTTACCAAATCTATTGTAATTTTCAAGCTGTAGGTGGTGTTGCTATTTTGTCAAAACACCCATTTAACGAAGAGAAATCTATCTGCATGGAGGGGCAAGGGTTGGTTTCGGCTCAGATTAGTGTTAACCATCAAGCCATCAATATTGTCTCCATTCACACCTATTGGCCCTACCCTTATGACCAACCTCAGCAGATTGAGACGATTAAAGAGATTTTTCACCATATCAAACCCCCAACACTTATTGCAGGAGACTTTAATGCTGTGGCATGGAGTCATAGTGTTAAAGAGATTGAAAAAGCCTCGCATACAAAAGTGGTCAATGGTCTAAGGTGGACAATTTCACTTGAAGAGCAAGTTCCATTGATTCCTAATTTTAAACTTCCTATTGACCAAGTGTTGGTCTCTAAAGAGCTAGAGGTACGCAAAATATTTGTTGAGAAGAGCTTAGGTTCTGACCATTTTCCTGTGGTTTCTGAGATTTGGTTTTAAAACTCATATTTCTCTCATTTATTTACAATATAATACTCAAATGAAATAACACAGAGGGAAAAGAATGAACATAGAACTACTAAGCCAAATTGTCGACTACGGAGTCTTAGGACTACTTGCCTTTATGAGTTTTTTAACTCTCTTCTTTTGGATTGAGCGTCTGCTCTTTTATAGAAGTGTTAAAGTCTCAAACTACAATACCCTAGAGGAGCTAGAGATAGATGCAACAAATAACCTATCAATTATCTCTAGTTTTGGAGCAAATGCACCATATATTGGACTGCTTGGAACGGTTTTGGGAATTATTATTACCTTTTATACCATGGGGCAGACAGGGGAGATGGAGGTTAAAGCCATTATGACCTCTTTGGCTTTGGCACTTAAAGCTACTGCTATGGGTCTTGTGGTGGCTATTCCTGCTATTTTTTTCTACAATCACCTTAACCGAAAAGTTGAAGTCATTATGAACAAATGGATTATCCATAACAAGGAGAAGTAATGCGACGCTCCTCTAAGTTTGACAGCATTAATGTTGTGCCATTTATTGATATTATGTTGGTGCTTTTTGTCATTGTTCTTACTACTGCTTCATTTATACAGACAGGGGTTATTAAAGTAGAGCTACCAACAGGCTCAACAGAAGTTAAAGAGAAACCTAAAAAGGAACTTGCTATCTCTATTAAAAGCAATGGCGATGTATTTTTTGGAAAAGAGAAGATTGCTCACTCTAAAGTAGAAGAGGAGTTATTAAAACATAACAAAAAGACCCCTATTCAACTCTACTCTGATAAAAATGCTAAGTTTGAGAGTTTTGTTTTTATTTTAGATTTGTTAAAAAAACATGAGTATGAAGATTTAGGGATTGTTACAAAAAAATGACCTATCAACGCTATAGACTCTCTTTTTTACTCTCTACGCTTATCTCTCTTATTGTAGGTATGGGTGTTTTTTCTCTGTTAGATATTGAAAAAAAATTACAAGCACCCAAAAAAGAGCATCTTGTTAAGGTTGCCCTTTTGACTCTACCTAAACCAGTTAAAAAGGTAGCTCCTCCAAAGCCAATTGAGCCTAAAAAGATTGTGCCTCCTACTCCACCTGTTGTTAAAGAGAAGCCAAAGCCTAAACCTATACCAAAGAAGATAGTTAAAAAGCATAAGCCTAAAAAAGTTGTTAAAAAGCACAAGCCTAAACCAAAAAAGATTATTAAAAAACATAAACCAAAACCAAAAAAGATACATAAAAAAGTTATAAAAAAGCATAAACCAAAGCCACCACATAAAGTACATAAAAAAGTTGTAAAAAAATATAAACCAAAACCTGAACCAATTTATGAAGAGGTTATTATTCCACCTCAAATCATAGAAGAGCCTATGCCAATAGCACCTCAACCAATTATGAGAACTCAACCTCAAATTATAAAAGAGGTTACACCTGCACCTAAAACGTCTACTCCAACCGATAATGGTAGAGCTAAAAGAGCCTTTTTACAAAAAATTCGCAATAAAATTATTGCCAATAAAAAGTACCCAAAAATAGCTCTTAGACGACATATTGAGAGTGATGTAAAGGTGAGATTTGACATTACAGCTACAGGGCAAGTTAGCAATATTCGCTTTATTAGTGGCAAAAGGGTCTTTTACAAAAGCATTAGAACAACTTTAGCCAATACCTTTCCCGTAGCAATTCCATCTAACATGAGAGGTCAACTACCTATATCTGATGTCTCTGTTGTGTTACATTTTAATATTCGTTAAATTAAAAATGTTATAATGTGTTCAAATATTTTAAAGGCTTTATAATGAAACATCCATTCAAAAAGACTATTGTACTACTCAACACAACAGACAATATAAAAAATGCTCTAAAAAAAGGTGTTGAGTTCTCAAAACAGCACAATACTATTTTAGAGGTTCTATTTGTTCATGAAGAGCCTCTTTTTGAACTTCCTGACATCTTTACACTAAAAAGAGAAGAGAATAGCTTAGATAAAGAGAGCATTAAAAAAGAGATTAACTCACAACTCTTAGAGTTAAGCCCAAATGAGAAATATGCTATATTTGTATATGTTGATGATACTCTTCATAGACTAGAGACTATTGCAAAAGAGCCAAAAGAGACATTAGTCATAACATCTTATCATAAAGAGATTACACCTACTCTCATAGAGGAGACCTCTTATGCCTTTTGGGTTTTAAAAGAATCAAAAGAGAGTTACAACAAAATCTTACTACCTACCGACTTAAAAGAGCCTACAATGAAAGCTATTAACTATGCTCTACATATTTTTAAAGAGAGTAGACTCTTTTTAGTTCATGACCATCGCTATCTTGTCGATACACTTGCCATTCAAGCTGACTATCTAAATGTTGCTCCTCTAACTTCCCCTATAACTATTGAGTTAAATGAAGAGATTAAAGAGGCACATAAAAAAGAGTTTGAGAACTATCTTAAAGAGTTTGGTATAGAGGGTGAGTTTATTGAAGCAAATGGTGAAGTTGATGAAGATTTAATAGAGTATACAAAAAAGAATGGATTTGATTTACTTTTTATGTATCGTAACGATGAAGAGATGTTTAGCTCTTCGGTTTTAATTTTAAGATTAATGGAAAAACTTAAAGTAGACTTTTTTATCTCTTTTTAATAGATTAATATGAGGAGATAAGAACTTTTGCTCTATCTCCTGTAATAGAACCACCTATATATGCCTCTTCTGTAGTATCTATTTTATTTAATAGATTTTTCTTAAAATCACCATCATCTATTATTCGTTCTTCAACAAAATTATGCATTAAAGAAAACTTTGGGAAAAGCCCCATCATTTCACGTTTTAAAGGAGAGATGTTCCATATTTCTCTTTTTTTATCTTCTGACAAACCATTTAAAACTAAAATTTGTTCACCAATAACATTTGTCTCATAATACTTTTCACTATCTATTTGTGCAACTTTTTTACTATAACTACTAGGTTGGTCTACTTCCTCTTGCAAATCATTAATAAAATTTATTAAATTAGAGACTATAAAAAATAGTATAATCCCCCCCAAGATAACTGTCTTATTCATGATAAACCTTTAAAAAAAATATTATTTTTTAACATTATAGTAATATTAACCTTAGTAGAACATTCATCTAATATCTACTCTTAACACTATCTTTCACATTAATTAGCACCCTAATATGCTCTTCAACCTCCACTAAATCACTCTGTAGCTCCATCACCTCAAAAATATCTTTATAGGCAAATGGTGACTCATCTAAAGTATTCTCATCAACTGTTCCTCTAATACCTTGCATTGATGTCTCAAAATCTTCTAAAGAGACTCTCTCTCTAGCCTTTTTACGGCTCATTACTCGCCCTGCCCCATGAGAAGAGGAAGATAGAGACTCTGCATTTCCTTTTCCAATAACCACAAAAGAGCCATCTCTCATGTTCCCTGGTATGACCCCTCTCATTCCCTTTTGAGCATGAGTTGCTCCTTTTCGGTGAATCCACTCTCCTAGCTTTTCATCAAACTCTGCGTGGTTATGGTTTCGGTTTATAAATCTCTTCTCATCTTCATCTTTAAACTCAAATGAGCCTCCAAAGGCTTCATTCATAATATTATGAATAGTAGCAATCATTCGTTTTCGATTCTCCAAAGCAAATGCCAATGCAAAGTTTTGGTCTTTGATATACTCTTTTCCAAGTTTAGAGTTTACATCTAAAGGCAAAATCTCTTTAATATTGTCAATATTGGCTCTTTTAAGAAGCATCATCTCCTGCTTTGTAGTAAACTTCTTAAGTGCCTTCTCAAACCCCTCTGGATTCTTCTCTTTAAAGACTCTATTTCGCTCTTTAAAGTCAGCAACTAAAGCCTCTAGTTTACCCTCATTTGGATTTTTAAGCTCATATGCTTTTTTTATGTAGTGTGAAGCAATCTTATGTCCAAATCCACGGCTACCAGAGTGAATAACAATCCAAGCTTTTTCATCAGCTCCATACCCAACCTCAATAAAGTGATTTCCCCCACCAAGTGTTCCTACCTGTTTGAGTCCTATGGTATTTAAAACATGCTCTGCAAACTCTGTTTTAGGTAAATCTATAGATAGTGATTGATGGTTTTTATGCGTCTTAAACCCTAAAGGAATTCGCTCTACAATCTGCTCATAGATAAAATCTGCCTTACTCTCTACCTGCTCTTTGGTATAGTCTGTCTTATAAGCACACATTCCACACCCAATGTCAAACCCTACAAACTGTGGTACTATCATATCTTTTGTAGAACATACCCCACCAATAGGCATGGTATACCCTGCATGAGCATCAGGCATTAATGCTCCATAGGTTACATAAGGCTCTGCTAAGACATTACAAAACTGCTCTTGGCAAGTATTGTCTAAAAGCTCTGCATAGATTTTATATGCTGTTTTAGTTTTGTCAAATATTGTATTGTCTATCTCGGTAAATCCGTACTTTTTTAAGTCCATAATTGACTCCTTTGTGTTTTGTTAGGAGTATTATAGTCTGTTTTTTGGTCGTATTTTGTCCGAAGTTTTTTTTGATTTAGTTAAATTTAAGTATTGTTTAGCTCATGAAATTAAGTTATAAAAGATACAATAATTAAAAAAAGGTTCAAAATGTCCATAATTAATAAAATAAATAATTTTTTTTCAAATAAATTATATAAACTATTATATGGTGCAAAATTAGAAAATATAAAAAAAGAGAGTAGTAATTATTTTAATAAAAAAGAGCAATTATTTTTTTTAATTAAAAATGAAATGGAAAAACCTTTTATAAAAATAGAAGAGATAAACACACATATTGACTCTTGGGAAGAATACACTATTGAACATATTTATGCTGATATGCAAGTTCTAAAAAAGGCATTTATAAAAATTCGTTTACTTCCCAATATTAAAGATATACAACTTAACTCAAATACTTTAAGCTACGATTTTATAATGGAACAAGGTAAAGCTTCCATAGTTGTTGATTGTTATAAAATAAGATTAATAGCATGGAATTTATCTAAGGAGAAGTCTATAGAAATTTTAAATTTATGTATTGATGAAATTATAAAAGTTCAAGGGAGTAGCTAAAGAGTAATTTGACTTTTAGATGTTTGCTATTGTTTGAACAAAGTTTTTCTTGCAATCCTCTTCCATAATCTCTGATTTGGGAGAGGTTAGAGAAAAACTTTGTTCAATTTAAAATTTAACATAGGACTAAAGTATAAATGAAAAAGAAAAAATTGTCACTAAAAACTTTAATAGAAAATTATCTTGTAACTTTTTTTATAATGTGGGGTACAGCTATATTTATAATGGGTTCTGATATTATTGATGATTGGAATATATTTTTACCCTATATAATAATAAGTGCATTTTTTTACCTCTCTCACTTATTTTTATATAAATATCTCTCATATAAACATAATCGTATAGCTAAAAATATCTTATTTATCTTTTTGCCATTTGTTATTATTTTTTCCATGTTTCTACTAATTACAGTTACTGAAAAACCTACTTTAGAAGAATTTACTATAGTACATACAAGTAGATTACCATGTGGAGAAAAAACTATCACTCCTCGAAAATATTGTAATGGTTTTATGATAAAAAGGGAATATAAATCCCAATTTCAACTAAAGAGAAATGGTCATACTATTACTTGGTATCCTAATGAAGAGAACTACTACAAGTATAAACAAGGTGATGTCATTAAAGTAAAAGTGAAAAAAAACTTTTTAGGTATGGAAGTTATTGTTCAGCAAAATAAAGATGAAGATTAAAATAGTATATATGCTTAATTACCTATCCTTCATCATTTAGGATTACTTTTAATGGCATGTTTTATTCTTTATATTATTTTAATTAGATACTATACTTATTTTCTGTTAAAATTAATGCCCTCAAATACCAAAATACTTTTACCTCTCTCTAAAAGCTTACCCTCTCTCCAACGCTCATTTTTTTTACTATTCTCTTGTTTATACTCCATTATATCTATCTTTTGTATAAGCCTCTCTAGTGCTATCTTTTTATTTCTATATTGGCTACGCTCATCATAACTTATAGCCTCTATTCCCAGTGGTTCATAGATAGCTCTAACCCCTGAAGAGGTAGTATTGACATGCTGTCCACCTTTTTTAGGGCTTTTCATGGTTTGATAAACTACCTTGCTTTTGTCTATCTCTACACTCTTTTGTTGCTCTACAATAGACAAAGAGAAGTACCAGTTTTTTCTCTTGTGCTTTGGTCTAAATGGGCTTTGACATCGCCAAAGGTGCGTTCCCTCTAGTGCTAAAAACTTCTCATCTTTACTCTCTAAAAGTATAGATTTATAACCATCTTCACACCGTGCATACTCTAGGTTAAGTACATTAAAAGTATACTTTCCCTCTAGCCAATTTAAAAAGTGAAACAACGCTCTGCACACCTCATCTACTCCATTTCCACTACTTATCTGTATAAGCATTGGCTACTCCTTGTAGGTGAGTATGGGGCGAAATGTTGCCACAACTGTAGCTAACCCTGCTTCAACCAAGTCATCTATGACAATATCTATATTTTTATAGGCTTGTGGTGCTTCTTCGTAAAGCAATTTACTATCAGCACACAAGACACGTGAGCCTATGCTAGTACGCTCTAAGTCTGTTTTTGTATAACGGTTACGTAGCTTTGCTTCTGCTGAGCTTCTCTCCCATTTTCTACCTGCTCCATGAGCTAAAGAGTAGTTTGATTTTTGGGTGTTTGCTGTTGGCTGAACCAAATAGCTTAGACTCCCACGACTCCCTGCAATAATGACCAAACCTTTGTTAGTAGGTGTTGCTCCTTTTCGGTGTAACCACCCCTTATTGGTCTTTAAAATACTATTGTGAGCTGTGTCACTTACATACGTACACTCTTCTCCAAAACCTATGGCTTTTAAAATCCTTTTGGCGATAATTTTTCGACTCTGCATAGCATATTTTAGGGCTTCATTATGATTTTCTAAGTAACTCTGTGCCTCTGTACTCTTTTCATCTAACCCCTTATTTGGGTCGTACGCTCCTGCTACTCTATTAAAGACTATCTGCCCAAAAGCACGTGAACCACTGTGAACTAAACAGTAGAGTGACTTTTCATCTAAGCCATACTGCTTAAATGCTTGGGAATCTTTTACTTCATCTACAATATGTAACTCTGCAAAGTGGTTGCCCTTTCCAATGCTTCCTAAGTTATAGCCCAAGTTCACCTCTTGCTCTAAAGCAACATCATCTAAACTCTCTAACTTTTTGAGCTTTTTTTCAAACTTTTCTACTTTTATCTTTTTGTTTTTCCCCTTAACCTCAAAAAGGCTCATACCACAGCCAATGTCACCACCTATAAGATGAGGATAAACTCTATCTTCTACCAAAACAGCCATACCATTTGGTACTCTGCCTACACTTAAATCAGGCAATCCTA
This sequence comes from Campylobacteraceae bacterium, assembly GCA_027038275.1. Classification (GTDB taxonomy): domain Bacteria; phylum Campylobacterota; class Campylobacteria; order Campylobacterales; family Sulfurovaceae; genus UBA1140. The sequence goes on from JALVXC010000055.1 coordinate 13,786, forward strand.
CTACTTTTTTTACACCTTTAAAGCGTGTAATCTTCTCTAATGTCTCAACGCTTCTTGTATCTATCCAATTTCTCTGCGAAGCAATAATGGTTAAATTATCCATCTTCTTTTCCTTTAATTATAGTTATTTGTTTTTGCGTTTTTAAATCTTTTTTATGGTTTATTTGTCTCATGTTTATTCCTTTAGTTTTAATGTTTGAATGGTAGTGAAATTTTTTGTCGTATTTTGTCCACTTTAAAATTAACTATATTTATTAATATTTTTTTAAAAAAATATAGTATAATTTAAAATAAATAAATTAAAAGATTATAAAATGAAAAACAATACATCAACTGTTCACTCCTTCTACTCAGATGCTCCTAGTTATAAAGTAGAAACTAGAAAAAACAATAAAGGAATAGAGTTTAATTATGATGAAAAGAATCCTATTCTTATCTATACGATTATTCCCTTAGGTATTATATTTCTGCTATTACTTGACGATGTCTCTTTTTTGGCTATAGCTATATTTTTAGGAGTTATTGTTAGTGTGGTTTTCTTTCACAGTATCTTAAAAAATGAAATGCTAGTATTTGATACACAGAGAAATATGTTTTATAGGTTCAATAAAAAGAGTAAAAAGAAGAGTGATTTGACCTCTTTTTCTAAAATAAATGCTATTCAGATTTTACATTTTGTACATACAACGACCCATACAGATACCGATGATGATGGTTTTGACAATAGCTATAAAACCTATACTGATGCCTATGAGCTAAATTTAGTTTTGGAGAACAAAAGGATTAATGTGGAAGCAAACTCTGACTACAAAGAGATACAAAAAAATGCTCGAAGAATATCTAAGTTATTAAATGTCCCTATTGTTGAAGTGAAACAATAGTGCTTATTTCATCATACTTAACAGGAATAGATGAATTTATAGAGTTTTCAGATAGAAAAAATATTAAATTTGAGGTTTAATGATGAGCCAAAAATCAAGCCTATACCGAACCATTGAAATCTTAAAACGCCTAAATGAAAGCAAACAACTCTGTGTAACTAGACTAGCCCAAGAGTATGAAGTAAGCGAACGAACTATTCGCCGTGACTTTGAGCTAATTCGTGAACTCTTTGGTGACTTTATGAGTAAAGAGGGTGAATGCTATAGAGCATATAAAAAAGTTCTACTCCAAGATGTACTCTCTGCTACAGACCTTATGACACTAGCAAATATTGTAAATATTTTTGATATTACATCTAAGGAATCTCTCATTACAGAGCAGACCGAAGCACTTATAAAAAAGTCTATGATTGTCTATGACTTTAAGTCACGCCCTTTTGAAAATATGAGAAACCAAGAGATAATTAAACAACTCGAACATGCCATTAAGTTTAACAAAGAGATAAAGATTGTCTACAAAACAGAACGTACTGTAAGTAAGCGAAATTTTCACCCCTACAAAATACTTTTTCTAAATGAAAACTTCTATTTAGTAGGTGAAAATGTTAGCAAATCGAACTTTGAATTTTTGCGTATCTCTCTAATTGAAGAGGTTAGTTACACTAAAAAAACTTTCTTTGTCCATAAAGATATAGTTGAGTTTATAAAAAAGGTTCAAACACCTTGGGCTGTCTTTGGAAGAGAAGAGACAACAGTTCGTTTACGTGTTGACTGCTCTATTCGTCGCTACTTTATCTTAAAAAAGTATCTCCCTAGCCAAGAGGTAGTAGCCTACTTTGACAATGGAGACATAGAGGTTCAATACAGAGTCTCAAACTTTAAAGAGCTAGAGGAGTTAGTTATAAAATGGTTACCTAAAATTCGTGTTATATACCCTCGTCCTTTAAAGAAGATGGTAAAGAGGAGTTTGCAGAAGAAGCTTAAGGGGTTACTAGATTCCTAGCCTTCAAAAATCTCTTTAACCTCCACCTCTTCATCAAAACACTCAATCATCATCTTATCTTCAAGACCAAAAGCACCAATATATCTATAGACCCCATCAATCAACATAAACTTCTCAACAAGCTTGTACTCTACATTGATTAAAAAATACTCTTTAATACCACTCTTCTCATACAAATCTTTTTTAACCGTTTTGTCTTTGTAGGCAGTAGAGGGTGAGAGAACCTCAAAAATAGCACAAGGTAGCTCACTATCACAAAAGAGCATAACATCAGGTTGAACAACATTTGTTTGGTTATCTATAGTAAGCTTTAAATCAAAAGGGGCTACACGAGGTTGACACCTCTCTTTGGCTCTACTCATATTTTTTAAGATAATCGCTATATTTAAAACAGCATCTTGATGTTGGGCTGTAGCTCCTGCCATCATATAGATTTTTCCAAAAATAAGCTCTACTCGCTCTTTTGTGGAGTTGTCTATGGCTATATAATCTTCGTAACTATAGTTTTTCAACTTATACTCCACTAAAAACTATAACTAATATCAGCAAAGACCATATCGCTGTTATGCACCCTATCAAAGAGTTTACTACCTCCAATATAGTCAACCACACCTACATTGGTGTAGACTCCATCGGCAATATCGTACTTAAACCATGCTCTTTGAAAACCACCCTCATCTAATTTCTCTCCAAATAGAGAGATAAGATAGTTCGCATGAAGTGTAGCATTAAGAAAATCGGAACTTATACGAAAGGCTTGTTGGTAGGTATTTTTTTGAACAGGTATAGGGTTGTTTTTTAGAGCATTATCATAGCTATGTACCCTTCTAAGCGATACATCGTAAGAGATAAGTGTGTCAGCAATACCTTTGTACTCAACCCCTACTAAGCCATCGGTTCGTTTAAAGGTTTTATCTTGTGTAGCCGTATATTTTAGACCATCAAAATGGGCTAGTTCACTCTTAAATAGCCATGAGCCACTAAGCACATTTAGAGCTGTACCAAACATCTTTACTTTGTCGTGGTGTAGCTTTCCATTTTTAAAGTAGCCTGTATCATTGTGTAGGTTACTAGCATAGAGGTTAATATCCCACCCTGAAAACTCTGCTCCAATGCTAAGTGCTGGAGTTACATCGCTATAGCTCTCATCGCTTGGCAGAGAGTTTGGTGAGGGATTGTAGGTTGAACCTGCTGGAGGGTTTTTAGAGAATCTCTGCTCTACCACAGCTATAGGGGTAATTCGCCAATCTCCTACATAGTAGTCAAACTTTGCCATTCCTACAGGTAGGCGTAAATCCTCTATATCTACAATAGCAGGACGACGGTTATCAAGAGGGTTTAGTACATCGGTAATACGAATAGTATCACTCCTTCCCCAAACAACTACTTGACGACCAAGTCTCATATCTAAGTTGTCGGCTAAACTCCCCTCAATATAGGCATCATAAAGCTCTATCTCATGTTCATACTCTTTTAGTTCATCTTTTGAGTACTTATCTCGTCCTCTAATACTATAAATAGCATCATAGTAGGCTTTTGCATTAGTTTTTAGTTTAAAACCGTTGTCAAATTTGTGTTCATAGTCTAAAAGTAGAGATGACTTTAGAGATGAGAGGTTATCGTGAGGGGTTTTGTCATTATATGAAAATGTTGCTTGTTCGGTTAGCTTTCCTGTAAAATCACCTAATACTCCTACTAATCTACCATCTTCTCTTTGGGCAGAGTTTACTATAGGTTCATCATCAAACCCCTCCATAATATCATCTTCTTTTGTATTGGAAGATTTCTTTGCTGTTTGGGTTGTTGTTGGTTCATCATCAAAACCCTCTAGGGCTTCATCTATACTTTCAGCATTTAAAAAACTTGCTATTAGAAGTGTTGAGAGTAGTAGTTTTTGTTTTGATGGTGTTTTCAGAGAAAACACCCTACAGTTTTTTGACATTAGAGTCCTTTTTCTAATCTTCTTGTCGTGAAGACGCTGTCGTCTATTGGTTTATTTAACTCAATATTATCAAATGTCAAAATGGTTTTATGAAGAGTTGTTTTACCTTTTTTAGTAGTCATTGTCATCTCATCTACAAGCCAAATACCACTCTCTTGGTGTATCTTTTTTAGGTCAAGGTACTTCTTTTTTCCATTGGTCATAAAGTTAATAGCACGAACTACCATGTAGTTATCTTTTCTTACAATAGCAATAGTTTTATTGTACCCTGACTCATCAATCACCTCTTGATTTCTAGGTGTTGCCTCTATCATCCATGCGTCATGCCCTCTAACTTTTGTCTCTTTAAGAACTTTAAAGTCATAATCTTCTAAATCACGGTCGGTCATATCAAAGTAAGAAAAATCTGAACCCATAAAACTTGAACTCTTATCTGCTGATGGAATACGCTTTACCTTTTTAAGTGCAGGTAGGTAGAGCCATTGGTCATCATCTTTTGAAGCATCATCATAGTCGTAAGTTAAAAAGGCTGTATTTTTAACATCTGCTGGGCTTTTAAAAAAGAGAGTTTTATGCTCATCTGCTCCAAAATCTTTTTCGTATGATTTTAAGTCACGTTTACGCTCATTTCCATTTTTGTCAATAAGTACCATAAGCATATCTTGCTCTAAGGTCTGCCCATCATCTCTAGCATCAACCTTCTCCATAATAGCTCTTGCATTGGCATCATCTGCCATGACATTTGTAGTTAGAAGCGTTGCTCCAACACCTAGTAAAAATAGTAGTTTTTTTGCATTCATTTTTTTATCCTTTAATTAAATATTTTATTTTATCCACCCTCTTTTAGCCACCACCATCATCAAAGCAGGAGCTAAAAGCAAGTCAGCAAAGAGGGCAAATAAAATAACTGAACCCGTAATCATACCAAAGTTTTGAACAGAAATCATATTAGCTGCCAAGTAGGCAAAGAAACCAAGTGATAGAACAACAGAGGTAATTACCATTGCTTTACCTGTTGTAAAGAATGTCTGCTCTATTGCTTTAGCAGGGTCGCCACTCTCTAGGTAGTATCGCTTAAAATTGTGCATAAAATGTATGGTATCATCAACAGCTAAACCAATGGCAATAGAACCTATAAGTAGAGTAAACATATCTAGTGGCATATTGCCTACGTACATTACAAGTAAGCCTAAAATAATTGGAGTTACATTTGGAATCATACTTAAAAGCCCCAATCTAACTGAACCTAAAATAAGCATCATCATTAGAGTAATCCCTGCACCTGCTATAAGATAACTAACTATAGATGAATGAATAGCTTGTGAGAAGGTATTTACCAAAAGTGGTGTCATTCCTGTTGTCTCTACACTATCTTTAGCAAATGTTTTTTGAGCCTCTTTAGTTACATAATCTAGCACTTTAGTTGAGTGGATTGCATCTTGCCATGGTAGCTTAATGGTAATTCGTGCTTTAGAGAATTGACTGTCAACTACATCTTCTAAATCATCAGAACCAGAATTTTCAAATAGTAGTAGCTCTTGAGATACCAAGTCCTGTTTAGTTGGAATAGTGTAGTACTCCTCTTTGTTCTCATGTAAAGCTCGGTTTGTCTCTTTTACAATAGTTGCTAGAGAGACTACTTTACCCACATGGGTGTACTCATCTTTATACTTCTCTAACTTTGCAGAGAGTTCATTTAGCTTTTTAAGTCTATCTGGGTCTTGCCAACCATTTACTTTACCTGTGTCTACTACTAGCTCAATAGTAACTGAACCATTCATTTTCTGGTCAATTACCTCTGTAGCAACACGGACAGGCACATTTGGCTGAAACCACTTTAGAGGATTGTGAGAGAGTTGAACTTGTGTAGAGGCAACTAGTGCCAATACCACTAAAACAGCACTAAGAGTTAAAACTGTTTTAGTGTATTTAACAGGGATAATTGCTAACTTTTTCATTACCTCATCTAGTGCATCAGTAGCCTTACTTCTTTTTGGTTTAAGTTTAGTTATAGATAAAAGTGCAGGTAGTAGAGTCAAGGTTAAAAATAGAGAAATCAAAACCCCAAGTGAAGCAAAAATACCCAAATCAGAGATAGGTGCAACTTGACTTCCAGAAAACGAGCCAATACCAATAGCAGTAGTAATAGATGTCATAGCAATAGCTAACCCAGAGTGTCTAAGAGTATAGGAGAGAGCCTCTCTTTTATCTCCTGTTTTATTAAATTCATCAAAGAAGATAGACAAAATATGCACCGTCGCCCCAACAGAGACCACAATAAGAAGCGATGGTACAATCTGCGTTGGTAACTTAAAGGCTGTTCCACTCCATGCCATAGTTCCAACGGTTGCTAAAAGAGATAGAACAATTACTAAAAGAGGATAGAACACAGCTGTAGCACGTCTAAATACAATAAATAGGAAAATCAAAATAATCACAAAGGTAATACGCATAAACTTCTGAATATCTGAACTCATTTGAGCTTTGAGTTGATTGTTTACAGCGGGTGAACCTGCCATATAAATTTTAAGCCCTTGTGCTTTGTATTTGTCGGTTACCTTTTGTAGAGCCTCTAGTATTTGATGGTTCTCTTGGTCGGTTAGAAACTTTCGGTTATCTTTTGTGTTTTGAGTTGCCTCATCATCAAACCCCTCACTAAACTCATCTTCTACACTAAACTCCTGCTCCCCCTCATGAGAGTAGGCATCGGTCTCAATAACAATAGTAGTCATCTTTCCATCTTGACTTAAGAACAAATCTTTGTAGAAGTGTGACTCCATAGCTCTCTTTTTAATATCTGCTACATCTTTAGCTGTTTTTGGAAATGGTTCTAACAAATCATCGGTAATAAGCTTGTCACCCTCTCCTCTTGTATTTCGTACATTGTATAAAGAGGTAACATCATCAAGATAGGGAACACTATTTTCTATGTCTTTGTGAAGATTACGAAGTTTAGTTAAAAAGTCTATAGAGAAGATATTGTCATCTTCAATAGCCAAGATAATCCTCTCATCTCGTCCAAATTGAGCTCTAAACTTATTGTAGGTGAGCAAAACAGGGTCATCTTCGTGCATAAACCCCTCAGTAGAGGTATCCATCTTTATCTGTGGAATATGGGCTATAGGGAAAGCTAGTAGTAAAACCACTAGCAATATAACTTTAAAGGGGTTATCGTGAACAAAGCCACCAAAACGACCTAGCATATCTTCTAATTTTTTGTGCATCTAATCTCCTGATGAAGTAGTAGTATATGGAATATATACTACCAAGATGAACTGAATATTGATTTAAGGTGTATTTATTAAAACTTATACGATACCCCAGCTGTTAACAAATCAGCTCCACCTCCTGAAAATTTCCCAATAATTCCATTTTTATTCTCTCCTTGAGCTAAAGAGAATGACTCTTTCTCATCACGCAAATAGGCAAAACCATACGAGAGGTTCTTATTGGCTTTTATGCGAAATCCAAAAGTATATATATTGGCATCTGCATCAGGTAACTCATAAGAGACATACTCTTTAGGAATAGGTGTTTCATCTTTTGAGTATCCTGCCATAAGTGTTAACTCTGGTGAGACTTTTGCTGTAAATCCAACTCTAAATGTATCTGTATCTCTCCAATTTTTAGGTTTTGGGTCATCAAAAGCTCCAACTAGTGCAGATGGAATAGCAGAACCATAATTAAAATCTAAATTTTTATACTCAGACCAATAGGTCTTCTCATAGTTTAACTCTAAGGTATATCTATCTTGCCATGTTTTACTAACTGCTAGATTTAGTGCAGCAGGAAGAGGAATAGTCACATCAGTACTATATTGCTTTCCTAAATTTCCTAAATATAAGTTAGCATCTCCCTCCTCTTTTAAGTCTATATTTGAACGATAGGTTACAGCCATATTAATATCAGAAGTTGGTCTATAACTCATGGCTAGATTATAACCATACTCAACCGTATCTCCCTCCATATCACGTTTTATTGGCTTAATTGCTCCTCCATCAGACTTTACAACCCCTTCTGAGTAGATAAATCGTAAACCTCCACCTACTGCAAAATTATCAGAGAGTTTGTAAGAGGCTACAGGGTTGAACTCTATTATTTTTAGAGTAAACTCCTCAGCAAATAGCTTTTGGTGTCCACTCTTCCACTCTTTACTCAATCCTCCTGGTACACTTAAACTAGCACCCCAACGAAACTGCTCTATAGAATTAGAGACATAATGCAAAAATGGAATCTGTAAATTCTCAATCTCTGATTTATTGGAAGCAGGATAGATTTCATTAACAGAGTATGCTTGAAGACCCTGAAACCTATTGCTAGGTAAATGAACTAAAGTTAAACCAGCTTCGGTAAACTGTGCATCACCCATAAATGCCATATTAGCAGGATTGTAGTAGGCTGTATCTGCTCCATCTGTATGAGCCACATAGGCTGCACCAAGTGCCATAGAGTTAACTGACTGTTCTGGAACTTTATATGCACCTGCTGTTAGTGCTGAACTTACTATTATACTTAACGCTATACTTTTTTTCATCATATTCTCCTAATACCCAATAGTCTTTTTTCTAACTTCTGCAAACATTGCTGTTGTTATAGAATAAGCAGGTGAACCACAATCTCCATGAGTTAAATTTAAATCAGCAGGGTATTTAGAAGGATTGATTGCAATTAAAGTCTGTTCAACAGGAATAATTTCTACATCAGAAGCTCCTAAAGACTTCATTGTACCCTCCGTTAGTTGCGAAATAGCATAAGGAATAACATTGTCCCCCTTACAATGTACTAAACGTACTGGCGTTTTAGGAGACCAAGTGTGTAGGTTGTTGCTAGTTACTGCCTCTTTAAACCAATTATTGTCATTAGCAAAGTAATCATTAACAAAATTAGGTTCAAAGAGTCCTGTTTTACCTGTTGTATCAGTTGTTAGTTTTGGGTCAATCTCTACTCTAGTTAAGTCACCATTAAACAGTGTTGGTAGTTTAGAAGCGTATGGTTCATTGATTATACTATTTACTGGTTGAGTATATGCTTTAGCATAAGCATACCCCACATTTGCCATAAAAGAGGGAACAGATAGTTTTGGTTGACTAAGTACTACATCTGCCATTGTCTTTAAAGCATAAGGACCAGCCATTGGAGCAGCCATTGTTACACTTAGACCTGTATCTTCCTCCTCTATCTTCTTAAGTGTTGCCATAGATGCGTAACCACCCTCAGAGTAACCTGTTAAGAAGAGTTGACTGTTTAGAGTAATGTTGTTATCTGCTGCAAATTTTTTAACCTGTTTAATAAAATCAACTGTAGAGTTTGCTAAGGAGTCTTTTAAAATAAAAGGGTGATAGTGGCTATTGGAGTCACCAAAACCAATATAGTCTGGCTGTAGAGTAGCAAAACCACCTAATGATGTTAAGATAACAGAAGAACCAGCAGGTGTTCCAATATTTTTTGCATTTACAGAAGGAGCTTCTGCATTAGCAAAAATAGTTCCATGGTCATCGGAGACCATAGAGAGTCCTAGTTTTGTTGTTATAATAGAAGGCAGACCTGTAGGAATAACAAAAAGACCTGAAGCCTTTACCTCATTGCCCTCTTCATCTGTTGTTGTATATGGAATTTTATAGGCTTTATACCCATAGACTGTTTGGTTTTCATCAATAACTCCTTTACTTAGTAGAGTTGACTTCATTGCATCATCTGAAAAGTCAACAAGAAGTTCTCCTCCTTTAACTGATTCAGAAGTAGGAGCAGACAAATCACTACCACAACCTATAAATAGTAGAGGTGTTGCAACTACCACTAGCTTTAATATATTTTGCATACATTCTCCTTTAGTTGGAATAATGTATTATAACAGTTTATGTTTAATGATAATTGTTAATTTTCAACTAAATTATACAACTCCTCTATCTCTCTATCCCAAATAGTCTCATCTATTGTCTCTAGTATAAGAGGTATATCCTCCATACGCTCATCGTTCATAATAAACCTAAAAGCCTCCCAACCTATCTCAGCTTGTCCTAAAGAGTGGTGACGGTCTACACGGCTTCCAAGCTTTGGTTTAGAGTCGTTAAGGTGCATTCCTGCTAGATACTCAAACCCTACAATGCGTTCAAACTCATCCATCGTTTTGTCGTAAGATTCTCGTGTTCGTAGGTCATAACCACTTGTAAAAGTATGACAAGTATCTAAACAGACACCTACTCGACTCTTATCTTCTACTCTATCTATAATATGTGCCAAGTGTTCAAATCTATACCCAAGATTAGTACCCTGCCCTGCTGTATTTTCAATGACCAATTTAACGTTTGAGTCTTTTGTAGCCTCTATAGCAATATTGAGTGATTGGGCAATTACATCTAAACAATTTAACTCTGCCTCCATAATTTTATCATCATAATTTGGGTCACGTTTTCCTACTTTAACCAAGTGGCTTCCAGGATGAAAGTTAAGTAGCTCTAAACCAAGCTGTTCACAACGCTCTAACTCATCTATAAAGGCTTTACGAGACTTCTCTAACTTCTCTGCTTCGGGGTGTCCTAAGTTAATAAGATAGCTATCGTGAGGCAAAACATGCTTAGGTAAAATACCTGATTTTTCAAGATTAGCTTTAAAGCTCTCTATCATCTTCTTCTCTAAAGGTTTAGCAACCCACTGTCTTTGGTTTTTAGTAAAGAGAGCAAAAGCCTTTGCTCCTATCTTCATGGCATTTAGAGGGGCATTGTCTACTCCACCACTTGCACTTACATGTGCACCTACAAACTTCATCTACTGCTTTCTCACTTTTATTAAGATTTTATTGAGCTTGTCACGAAAAACTCGCTCTTTTTGATTTACGCTGTAAGATATATCATAAATACCCTCTTTTGTCAATTTTTGAGAGAATGAGCCATTTTTGTCTTTTTCTATATTCTCACCTTTAAAAATAGGCTCTCCTCTAAATATATTCTCCAACAAATCTTTGTCATAAGCTCCATTTAAAATCTTTTCATTAAAAGCCATCTTATCCATACACTCAAATTTTGACATACAGATATTTAGCCCACCAATCTCTAACTTCATCAAAGGTTGTCCTGCTCCATAAATCTCAACCTTAACATCACTAGGAGAAGCTGATATAAACCCCATGTCAGCATATCTAATTGTTGGTGTCTTAAGTACAATAAATGCACTCTCTTCTTTTTTAGGCTTTAACCCTACACAAGCTGTCAATAGACCTAAAATAGTTAAAGCTAAAACTACTCTTTTTTTCATAAAAATCCTTTTTTAGAAATTATACCTAAGATTGTATTTTTTAAGAATATTTTAAGTCTTTTTGGCTATAATTTCGTCCATAAGTTGTTAAATGGCCCCTTCGTCTAGCGGTTAGGATCCATGGTTTTCATCCATGTTACAGGAGTTCGAGTCTCCTAGGGGTCACCATTTCATAGCTTATCTCCTTTTATAATTTAGTGGCCCCTTCGTCTAGCGGTTAGGATCCATGGTTTTCATCCATGTTACAGGAGTTCGAGTCTCCTAGGGGTCACCACTAAATTCTATCAAAAAACTTTATTAACTCTCTGGATAATCTTTTTGTCTATTATAGACATGTACTGTTTTTAATGCTGAATAGCTTAGAGCCAATATAAAAACTAAAATAGTCCAAATACTCCACTCTAAAATATTAAAATTTAACTCAATTAACGTTAAAACAAGCCATACGGCTGTAATCTCAGCCATAAAATAAACGATAGGAATAAATATCCGTTTACGTCGTCGTTCAACTGTACGAATCTCTCTATCTTGATACATTTAAAATAATCTCCTTATATTATCTGAACACTCTTGAACTCTACTCCCCTTAAGTACATCTTTAATTTGACGTTTACCTATAAAGCGATTTGCAGTATCTATAAGTATCTTCTCTATCTTTAAAGTTCCTTTTGATGTTAATTTATAAAATATTATATCAACTTCATTTTGCTTATTAACTGAAATTGCCATATAATCATATTTAACACCATGAGCATAGTTTGGGTGAATTAGATAATCTTGCACTGTCAATCTTCCTAAATTTCCACTCTTTAGCTGAATTTTAATTCCTCTTTGAAGAGCTGTGTAGCAACCATAATCTTTAACATTTGAACTACGGTCATATCTCTGTTGTAGCTCTTTAAATGTAAGAGTCTCCCCTGTTGTCATTTTTATCTCACTATTTGGAGTAAACATCTCTGGTATATACCCAACAGTTACTACAGGTCTAAAGAAGTTCTCTATGCCTTGTATAGCAATCTGATAAGCTAACTGCTCTTGGCGAAGCCTCTCTGCCTCTTCTCGTTGTTTAGCCTCTAACACCTCTTGAGCTTTTATTGCCTCTTGTGCTTGATACATCAAACTATAATACTCAATATTGGTAACCTTTAACTCATTTGTTAAACGAAGTAGAGGATTTCGCTTATCATGCAAAATCTTTACAATCTGTTTTAAAAAAGAATTTTTTTTACTCTTAAGTGCTTGAACTAACTCTCTATATAGGTTACTCTCTCGCAGAGCAAGTGACAAAATTAAGGCTCTATCAAAACGCGTAAAACGATTCATTAGTTGAGTATTTAAAGAGCTAAGTGCCTCAACTACATACTCATCTGCTACCTGTTTAAAGTTCTCTACCAAAACTTTAATAGGAGTTTTTCTTGCAGGTAGCACATAATCCATCAAATCAGCAACTCTAGGGTCACTACTATTGTAGACAAATCTAAAGTTTGGAATGCCATTTATAGTATCTACTGTTGTTAGAGTAGAGCGATATTGTGGCTTTAATAGAATATATCCTAACTCTTTTGTCTCCTTTTCTTGTGGAACATAAAGTTTTACCTTTAAATTAGCTACTTTGGTAGTAAAATCTCTATTTTTAGTTCCATCTATATCACCATTTTTAAATGACTCATCTAAAAGATTCAGATAATTTTGTGTAACAGGGTCTTTAATAATATTATTTGCTCTCATTAAAAAGTTGGCTGTACGAGGAACGAAGAGAGAAACTACATCTATCAAAACTCCTAACTCTTGAACAGGAACTGTTGTTGCAGCCTCATTTTTCTGTAAAATCTTAAGTGAGAGTTTATCTGTACTATTTACTACAAATGGCTCTTCATTAATAAAATTTGTACTTTTATATTCACACAAGATATTACTTGCATCATCATTTAACAAAAACCATATTGGATACTTCCCTACTCTACTCTGCTTTGTCCTCTCATTAGTTACTTTAATATAGGTCTCAGTGGAGAACTTATCATCTGCTAAGTAGCTTCGTTGGTCGTTACAATACTCTCTAATTGGGTAGCGTTTATTGTCATAATACTCTTGTGTAAATGACATATAGTAGTCTCTATGTTTTAATGGAATAGAGTTACGCTCTTGAAGCTTTATCTCTCCAATATTAATTTGATGCTCATGAGCACAACCTGTTAAGAGTAAAATTCCAACTAATCCATATATATACTTTTTCATACCTATGACACTCCCATGACATTTACTCTTATTGTAACATAATTTCAAAATAATAAAAAATATGTTAAATAGTTCATCTAAAGTACTAATATTATTCTGCTATAATCTTTAAAAATTAAAGGATAATTTTAAAGAATAACTTTCTTAACTTATGATAAAATCCCACTTGGAAAAATTCAAAAGAGACTGTTTAGAGTATCATCTTAGCCTTACAAAATGAGAGAGCTCTTCACTAAAAGAGATGTAATATTTTATGGAAAATATCTATACTTTTAAAAATCTTACTCAACAGACAATGTGTCACCACTTGGTGACACAAAAAGAGCCAACAGCCCCCTACTCTTTCTCTTTAGCTCTTCATACCAATGAAGAGCCTAGCCAAATTCTAAAAAACAGAAACCTCTTAAAAGAGTATTTTCCTAAAATGAATTTTGTTGTTGCCAACCAAACACACTCTTCAAATATTCATATTGTCACTAAAAGCCAAGAGATAGGTTGGCAAAAACTAGAAGAAGCTATTGAAGATTGTGATGCACTCATTACCAACCAACCAAACATTATGCTCACTATTCTAACAGCCGATTGTGTACCTATTTTACTCCTTGACCCAAAACAAAAAGTGGTCTCTGCCATTCATGCAGGGTGGAAAGGAACAGAGCAAGAGATTGTTTTTAAAACCGTAGAGAAGATGAAAGAGAAGTTTAACTCAAATCCTAGTGACATCATAGCAGGAGTTGCCCCTTCTATTGGAAAGTGCTGTTACGAAGTCGATTGGAACGTGGCTCAACATTTTGAAAATATAGAAAATGCTTATGAAAAAATAGGTGAAAAATATATGTTAGACTTACCTTATATTAATAAGAGTCAACTTCTAAAAGCTGGGCTAAAAGAGGAAAATATTGAACTCTCCAATGTTTGCACAGCTTGTGAAGTTGAACACTACTTCTCTTATAGAAAAGAGAATGGTTGTTCTGGTCGGTTTATGAGTATGATAGGAATAGTTATATAAAAAATCAATAACTTACCGTATTACAATTTACCTTATGAGAAGCAAGAGTATCACTACCACTATTGGAATTTGGCTTATTATCATAGTAGTAGCACTCTTTATAACCATTATCTTCATTATATAGTACCTTATAGAAGCCTTTTGAGACAGCTATTTTATCTTCTCCTATATGCTTTGGTTTAGAGCTATATTTAACTATATTTAAAATATTTACAGCCCCCAACTCCACAGCCTTATCTCTAGCGTACTTTTCAACCTTTACCCACATATCTTGGTTCACTTCAGGAACTTGTGGAATAATATTTGCTAAAGAGTAAGTAGCCTTTAAACTCTCCCTACTCCAATCAAAAGCTGCATCTGGAGCTAAATGTCCACGGTCATAGCCAGAGTTAGTATAGTCAGAGTATTTTGCTCTCTTGTTTGGTTCAAGTGCCTCCTCCTCATAAAAGAGTGGTCGCTCTTTAATATTTGTCTCATTAACTAAATCACCATCAAGTCTATAGGCAACACTCTTTGCTGCTTTATAGTCATAGCTATAGCAGATTTCAAAAAACTCTTTGTCTACAATAGTATCACAGTTAGCATCATTAATAAATTGATTTTTCATATCTACTTTAGGGGTACTATTATCACATTTTGGTGGAGTAACTTGTGTACTACCACAGCCAATAAAAAAGAGGGTTGTTGCAAAAATAAGAGTTTTTGTCATAGTGTAAATTTCCTGTATATTTAATTTATATTAATTATTATATCTAAAAATATATTTTATAATAACTTAAATTCTATAAGTAACCAACTCTCCACGTTGCAAACGTGGCAAAATATCCATCTTTATCTTACGAATCAAAAAACTCTTTTTCTTCAAAGGTATCGAGCTATCAGTAGTTATCTTTTTTAACTCAGCTGAGTAATACCGAAAAAGGAAAGAGGCAAGAGAACGAGAAAGTTCCTCTTCGTCCATACTTTTGATACTCTCATCTAACATTAAGCCTGAAAGTTGAGAAGTCTCTTCTCCTTTCATTGCAGATTCGAGTAGTGAACTATAGTTTCCAAACATAGAAGGTTTAATGACACTAGAGACCTTATTAACTAACTCTCTGTTTTCAATTAATGTTTTTACAATACTTAACTGCCCAATATCATCTCTACTACTCTCAAAAACTATCTTTGGCTTTTTCTTAGTTACATTGCTAGAAATATCTCCACCAAATAGTGCAGAGTTTACTCCTAAAACAGTTGAAGCATGTGAGACATAAGCATCTCTAATAATTGGACTAAGCTTATCAAGATAACTCTTTATATTGCCAAAAGCTACCTCTTTCTCTCTTGGATTATTAAGGTCATACGATTTTGCCATCATCTCAATTACAAAAGGAATAAGAGCTTGACCCGAACGTAAAAGGTTAGCTACCTCTTGAGTTTTTCCTGTGGCTATCATATCGGCAGGGTCTTGTCCATCAGGAAAAAGAACTACAGAGCCATCAAAACCACCCTCACTTAACATTGTTGAGGCTTTTAGTGCTGCTGCAACTCCTGCTTTGTCTCCATCGTAGGCTAAAATGATGTGAGGTTCACCCTTACGTAGAATTGGTAGATGTTCTGTTGTTAAAGCTGTTCCAAGAGTAGCTACTGCCTCTTTAAACCCAGCTTGATGAAACATAATAACATCTAAATACCCCTCACAAACAATGAGCTTTTTATTTTTATAAATATACTCTTTTGCTTTAGAATAACCATAGAGTAGACGAGACTTATTAAAGAGTTTAGTTTGAGGTGAATTTATATATTTTGCAGGGTGGTTAGTAATGGTTCTCCCCCCAAATCCAACTATTGCTCCACTTGGTGAGTAGATAGGAAATGTAATACGCTCTGTCAAACGTGCATAAAATCCACCTCTATCACGTTGTGCTACTACTCCTGCCTCTTGGGCTTTTGGAATAGGTAACATATTGGCAGATAAAAAATTCATAAGCTCATAAGAAGCTCCAACATAACCTATCCCAAAATACTCTATAGATTGTTGGGTAATGCCTCTTTGTTTTAGATACTCTATAGCTACATGGTTTTTGTCTAAATTTTTAACATACCACTGCTGAACCTGCTCTAAAAGACGACGAGCCTCACTATTGTCACTTCTACCTTTAGTATATGTTAGAGAGAAGTTCATTAAAGAGGCTATCTTCTCTAAAGCTTCAGGGTAGTTTAACTTCTCATACTCTTGAACAAACTTTATGGCATCGCCACCAACTCCACAACTAAAACAGTGATAAATCTGCTTAGTAGGGCTAACAACAAAACTTGGGGTCTTTTCTTGATGAAATGGACAATTTGCCTTAAAATTAGCTCCTGCTTTTTTGAGTTCAATATAGTTAGAGATAATATCAACAATGTCAATGCTATTTTTGAGTTGTTCTACTGAGTTGTTGTCAATCATAAAGGTATTATATCAGAATTAAGATAGATGATAAGCAATATAAGAGTATGAATAGATAGCCGTTATATCAGACGACTTCTATTCTGTAGTTTTAAGTAGTAGTTTAGGCAACACGATGAAGTTGTGTATACCAATCCTCCGATTCATCAGCATCGACAATAGTGACCTCCAAGCCCTCTTCACCCATTGCGACATCGACAATATGCTCTTCAGGAATATCAAGTATCTCTTCACAATAGCAAAGTGCATTGCTATACTCATACAAATCACTTATATTCCAACTCTTATCTAATTTCTTTCTTGCAATAACAAAAAACTCCTCCATATCAAACTCCTTATACAAAATTGATATTTTAAATTTTAATATAAAAACTATTTATTTGCCAAATTTTTTATTAAAAAAATAAGAAATTTCTCTATTTTTTAAAAAAAATGTCAAAAAGTCATATATAAAAGAATTAAATTATGTAAAAAAGAATTGTTTTTATTTGTTTATATTAAAAATAGTTTATATCTGTACCTATATAGAAAAAAGAGCTATTTTCTCTCACTAAATAACTCACCTTATTAAGTCCAATATGTTAAAATTATTAAAAAAAAGGCTAACTTTGGACAATATACTTCCTGCCTATAATGACCCACTTTTTAGTATTTTGGTTATTATTATTTTAGTTCTCATTGTTGCAATTAGCTCTTTTGTTGTAGGCAATATTAAAGAAAAAAATAAGCATAAAACGCTTAATAGTTTTCTTGAAAGTTTTAATAAACAACAAAAACCTCTTTTAGAAATTGAAGAGATGCCCTTTGAACCAACACTTATAAAACCTCTATCTCTATTAGCCCAAGCATTTTCAAAGCAAGGAGAGTACCAAAAATCAATAAACCTAAATCTATATCTTATTGAGAATATTGACTCTTTTTTTGATAAAGAGAAAATTTTAGAACAACTAGGAACTACCTATCTAAAAGCTGGTTTTCTAAAACGTGCAGAGTCTATCTTTTTACAAATTCTTCATAAACATCCACGAAATATAGAGACACTTTATAACTTAGGAGTTGTTTATGAACTACTTCATGAGCATGATAAAGCTCTTAATACATTAATACCTCTAAATATATTAGAAGAAGATACAAAGAGTTTAGAAGCACATATTAAACTAAATAAGCTACTTTACAATAGAAAACTATCAAAAGAAGAGAAAGTAAAAGAGTTAGAAGCTCTTTTATCTAATAAGCACTATACCTATAGAAGAGTTATTCAAGCACTTTTTAGATTAGATTTAGAGGTAGCATGGAACAATATTAAACTAAATAAAATAGATTCTATACTTGATATATTGTGGTTCTTACCCTCTTCAAACCTCAACTTAGATATAATTTCATCTAGTGAAACACTATTGGCTATCTATATTGCAAAAGGATATATTCAACCCAAAGATGTAATACCAAAAAGTAATATCTTTGCAATAGATACTATTATTAATGTTAAACAAACAGGTATAGACAATGTTGATTTACTCTTTAACTATGGTTGTAAAAAGTGTAAACAGCACTTTCCTATAGATTTTACAAGATGTCCAAAGTGTTACGCCATAGATTCTATTCAAATTAAGGAGTCCCTTGTCGAAAAGAAAAAACAAACAGGTTACTCTCTACTCTGATGGCTCTAGCCTTGGAAACCCAGGTCCTGGAGGTTATGGAGGTATTTTAGAGTATAATGGTCATAAAAAAGAGTTCTTTGGAGGTGAAGCAAATACAACCAACAATCGCATGGAGCTTCGTGGGGTAATTGAGGGACTAAAGCTCATTAAAGAGCCTTGTGATATTACTGTTATCTCCGATAGCTCTTATGTGATAAATGCCATTAACTCTTGGCTAGATGGGTGGATAAAAAAAGATTTTAAAAAGGTTAAAAATGTTGACCTTTGGAGAGAGTATATAGAGGTATCTAAACCCCACAATATAAAAGGGGTTTGGGTTCGTGGTCATAATGGACATGAAGAGAATGAACGTTGTGATGAACTAGCTTTTAATGAAGCTCAACGGCAAAAAGAGTTATTATAAACTTGAACTTACTAGTTCTCATTGTCCTTGTTAAATCCATTGAACTTTTGTAGGGTGCGATAGCAATCGCACCCTACAAAAATTTAAACTCAATGGCATTGATAAAAATATTGGGGACGAGAAAAAATAAAAAAGGAAAAAAAGAACAATGAAACATTTTAAAGCATTAGAAAAGGCTTTAAACTACAAATTTAAACGAGATGACCTCATCACCGAAGCACTCACTCATAAAAGTTATAAAAAACCTTATAACAATGAACGACTTGAGTTCTTAGGTGATGCTGTACTTGACTTAATTGTAGGAGAGTATCTTTTTAAAAAATTCCCAAAAGAGGATGAAGGTGTTCTCTCAAAGATTCGTGCCTCTTTAGTTAACGAGAAAGGTTTTACTAAACTAGCTCTCAACATTAACCTTGGGGAGTCTCTACTTATTTCAGGGGCAGAAGAGAATAACAAAGGACGAACAAAACCCTCTCTACTCTCAAATGCCTTTGAAGCTGTCATAGGTGCAATCTATTTGGAGTCAGGACTTGAAGTAACAGCAAATATTGCTACAAGACTTATTGAAGAGGCTTACGATAGCATTGACCTCAACTCACTCTCAAAAGATTTTAAAACAGCACTCCAAGAGCTTACTCAAGCCGACTTTGGAGAGACACCAAACTACAAACTAATTCGTGCATTTGGACCAGACCATAAAAAAGAGTTTGAGATAGCTGTAGAGCTTCAAAACAAGATTATTGCTTCTGCACTAGGTCGCTCCAAAAAAGAGGCTCAACAGAAAGCAGCTCAAATTGCTCTAAAGAAATTAA
Source organism: Campylobacteraceae bacterium (assembly GCA_027038275.1). GTDB lineage: Bacteria > Campylobacterota > Campylobacteria > Campylobacterales > Sulfurovaceae > UBA1140. The sequence goes on from JALVXC010000055.1 coordinate 33,417, forward strand.
AAGGAGAGAGTTAATGAACAATACCTTTGGAAGAGCCTTCAGTATAACTACCTTTGGTGAGTCTCATGGTAAAGCTTTAGGGTGTATTGTCGATGGAGTTCCTGCTGGACTTACTATAGATGAAGAGTTTATTCAGTCAGAACTAGATAGACGAAAACCAGGGAAATCAAAGCTTGAAACTGCACGAAAAGAGGACGACAAAGTAGAGATTTTCTCTGGAGTATTTGAGGGAGTCTCAACAGGAACACCTATTATGATGATAATCTTCAACAGCAACCAAAAGAGCCGAGACTATGACAACATAAAAGATATATTTCGCCCAGGACATGCAGACTTTACCTACTTTCACAAGTATGGATTACGAGATTATCGTGGTGGTGGAAGAAGTTCTGCACGAGAGACAGCAGCAAGAGTAGCAGGAGGAGCGATTGCTAAACTTATGCTCAAAACTATAGGTGTAGAGATTTACTCTGGACTTTGTGAAGTAGATGGAATAGAGGCTAAGAATTATGACTTTAACTATGCAAAAAGCTCTAAACTTTATGCACTAGACAAAGATATAGAAGCTCAACAAGAAGAGGCAATCTTAACTGCTAAAAATCGACATGACTCAGTAGGTGGAGTAGTATTAACAGTTGCTAAAGGCGTACCTATTGGACTAGGTGAACCACTCTACTACAAACTAGATGCTAAGTTAGCTGATGCCATGATGGGTATAAATGCAGCTAAAGGAGTTGAGATTGGAGAAGGAGTAGCTAGTACATTACTAAAGGGTAGCCAAAACAATGATGGCATTACTCCAAATGGATTTACATCTAACCATGCAGGTGGTATCTTAGGTGGAATCTCAAATGGAGATGAGATTGTAGTTAAGACACACTTTAAACCAACCCCATCTATTTTTCAAGAACAAGATACCATCAATACCTCAAATGAAGCACAAAAGTTTGAACTGAAAGGTCGCCATGACCCTTGTGTTGCCATACGTGGTTCTGTTGTATGTGAAGCCATGATGGCACTTGTTTTAGCAGATATGGCACTTCTAAATATGGGGTCTAAAATGGAACATCTTCAAGATATTTACAATAAATAAACAGTTTTTTTCTGTTTATTTAAGTTAAAAATTACTTTTATAAAAAAAACTAATTAAAATTTATTACACAATATACAACAAATTTACACTATAATTCTTTATAACGTTATTTAAATATAAACTTTATAAAAAAGTTATCCTATATACTTAATAATATTTTAAGTATAATAACTTTAATACTATTTATCAGGAATATCTTATGTCACTATTTAAACTTTTTATATATATTTTTACATTAATAGGGCTACTACTTTTTTCAGGATGTGGAGACAGCAAAAATGGTCTCTCTCAAACTACAGCACTAGGGGAAGCAACATCTATTCTAATTAATGACCCAAATGCAACTATGACTCCTGCATCTACAACTCTTAAGAGTATCACTTCAAAACTTGCTAAAATTGTAGAGATAGATGTATTAACAGAAAATCAAAAAGATGCTACATCATTTACTAAAGAGATTCGATATTGTGATGTTTCAGGGGTAAAAGAGTTTGAACACAAAGGAACACTGCAAAAAATTATAAAATTAGAAAAATTTAATTCTTGTAAAACAACTGAGTATACACAAAATGGATATATTACTCTCAACTATGAACAGTTAGATAGAGAAGGGAAATACCCTCAAATTGTTAATATAACAGTTAATGAAGATTTTACTTTTAATGATATTTTACTTAAAAAGGGTTCAAATATTGAAAGTCATATTGATTATAATAGTAATAAAAGCATTAAAAGAATCTCTATAAAAGTAAATGGAGTTGTTACTTACCAGTATGGGACATATAAACTTATTAACGACCAAGATATAGTTGTTTTATAAATCTTAGGGGGTAACATATGACAAATAATCCACTATATCCAAAACTTTTAGTATTTTTACAATTCTCCCTTATGGGGCTTATGCTTCTTTTTTCACAAGGAGTCTCTTTTATAGGAGTTTTAATCTTTTTAGTTGGTGCTATTATTGGTCTATTTGCACTTACTCATAATAGACTTGGGAACTTCAATATTCAACCTAAAATGAAAGAGAATGCAAAACTTATTACAACAGGTATCTACGCTTACATTCGCCACCCTATGTACCTCTCTGTACTACTTATGATGTTAGGTGTTTTTATTGGTTCTCCATCTATTGTTGAAGCTCTATTTTTACTACTACTCACCATTGTCCTAGTTCTAAAGGCAAAAAGAGAAGAGAGCATTTGGCTCAAAGAGACTAAGGAGTATGTAGAGTATAAGAAGAGAACTAAACTTTTTATCCCTTTTATCTTGTAAAGAGTAAAATCGTTAACACTATCTGTGATACAATGCCAAAAAATATTTATTCTAAAAAACAAAGAGAAACTATGAAAAGAAAATCACAACTTTTAGTACTATTTGGCATTCTATCTGTTACAACTCTATATTCTAAAGCTGAAACAAAAGAGCAAATACCCTACACTCTCTATGAACAAGAAAAGAGAGTATGTATTCACCGTCTACCAAAAAAATCAAAAAAGAAAGACAACTCACTCTGTCAAGAGTATCGCTTAGAGATACCCGAAGTTAATTCGCTTAAACTAAATGATAAGCTTACAAAAAGAATAGAACAGAGTTTAAAACCTTATCTTAAAAAATTCAGAGAGAAACTCATTCAAGAAGATGAGCTTAAAGAGTTTAAAAATGATTCTGATGCTAAAGGAACATGGTATGAACATATTCGCATAATACCCTTTGCTTATACAGACTCAACCTATACTCTGTTAGAGAATCGTGTTACTTATACAGGAGGAGCTCATGGTAACGATGAGATACTTCTTCATATTTACGATAGAAAAAATAATAATGAGTTAGAGTTAAAAGATATTTTTAACAAATCAGAGCTTGAGCAACTTAGTAAAATAGCAGAGAAGAAATATAGAGAAGAGCAAAAATTAAAAAAAACTGACTCAATGAAAAAAGCAGGTTGGTTTAGTGATGAGTTTCAATTGACTAAAAACTTCTGTTTAACATCAAAGGGTATACTTTTCCACTATAACCCTTACGAGATTAAACCCTATTCAGAGGGAAGTACAGAAATATTCTTAACCAATAAAGAGTTAACTTCTATTGTAAAAGAGAATCCCTACTTTGCCTCAAAAAAACCATTTTTTCAAAGTGATGTTGGAGAGGATTTAACTCTATATGCCTATACAATTGATACAGATACCATAGAGCTTAAAATTGTAAACACTTCTAAAAAAATCAAGACACATAAAAATTGGCTAAGTCTCTCTTTCCCAAATTTAAAGCTTAAGAAGAGAAATGTCCAACTTTTGAAAAGTGATTTTAAGAGATTTTATGTCTATGAAAAAGGTAGAAAAATTTTTAACAAAGAGCTTAAAAAAGATATAAAGGCAAAATACCCTCTACTTGAAGCAGAGGGTGAAGCAAGAAAAGAAGAAGATAAAAAAGTTCTTGATTTTAAAATGAATATACCACGAGATATAAAAAATATACAACTCTATATTAGAGCCACATATAAAGATAAAAATGAGACCATAACCTCACCAAATAACAATAAAAACATAGGTCAGCAAGGCTATTCAAATTATCAAATATCTATTCCTGTAGAGAAATAAAATGACTTTTAAAGGTTTTCCAAAAGAGGGGTTAGAGTTCCTTGATAACATCATTTTAAACAACTCAAAAGAGTGGTTAGATGAACATAGAGAGGAGTATGAGAGGTTTATTGTTGCTCCAAACAAAGCATATATTCAGGAGATGGGGGAGCATTTACAAATATTAGTTCCCAATATCAATGCCATACCAAAGATAAATAAGTCGCTCTTTCGTATCTATAGAGATGCACGTTTTCATCGACTCGACCCAATCAAAGAGCGTATAGGCATTATCTTTTGGCAGGGTGAGACCCACCGAATGCAGAGTGCCTCTTTCTATATGCACTATGACCCATTTGAGGTCTTTGTAGCTACAGGCATACGCAACTTTAAACCACCTCTTCTTAGTGCCTATAGAGACTATATCCAAAATGAACAAAAGAGAGAGGAGTTACACCTCATATTGGAGGAGTTAAAGAAAAAAGGTTACCAAATTGTAAAGCCAAAGTTTAAACGCTACCCAGCAAATATGAACCCCAAAGAGAAATACTCCTACCTCTACCTTTTTGGCTCAATGTATGCCTTTAAAACCTTTACTCCTAATAAGACTTTTCACTCTGAAAAGATTATTGAACATAATTTTAAAATTTATGAGGATTGTTTTGCTCTTCATCAGTGGCTTTTTGGGTTGACGGTGGTTTAAAAAAATTCAAATTTATTGGCATTTTAAATATGGGTAGACACATTGGTCTACCTCTACAAATCAAATGAATTTAAAATACGAACAAACCGTAGGGACAGACCCGATGTGTCTGCCCACAAATTGGCATATTAAATCTAATGAAAAAACCACTTCCCATCATAAGGTAAAATAATATCTGTAAAGCTCAACCACGCCTCTTTAGAAAATAGTGCTGTCTGAACAAGCTCTGTATCTGGGGCTATGCTAAAGAGTAGAGGAATAAGCAGATATATTACAACTGTTTGAATCTGCTGTTGTCTATTTTTAAACATTCCAAATTTAAGTGCTGTCCCTGATGACTTTTTCATACGTCTATTTCCTAAGTCAACACTATAGATTTCATCTAATATCAAATGAACAAAGTACCCTAACGTAATCATAAACCCATAAACCCAAGAAACCAATGAGTTCAAATCAAAAAACCATTGAGAGACAATAGCAATAACCAAACCCCAAAGAAAGGCAACAGGAATGCTGTGGAACATTCCTCTATGTTTTGATATTTTTCTAAAAAACTCCAAAAAAGCATAGCGAATAGCCACAAATACTAAAGAGGCAACAACTACCATCTCAACTAAAGAGTAGGTGGAGGACTTAACAAATATAATCAAAATTGTCATAAGCAATGAGAGTATATTAAAAGCAACTTTTATAGATGTAGAGCGAGGAGAGTCAACATCAGGGAGAAGTCCACCAAGTGTACCTAAAAAGAATGCTACAACAGCCTCTTGTGGAGAGACCACCTCCATAGAGAGAAGTGTTGCAGAGACTACAGCAGAAGCCCCTGCTGCTACATTAAAATGTGTATTAAAATTTGCCATTTTACTTGTCCACTATGGTAATAAGTTTATGAGAGCTTCCTAAAATATCCTCTACAATCTGGTCACCCGAAAAGAGAACCAAGTGAGGTTTTGGGGAGTGGTATCTTCCTGTTCTACTCTGCTCAGCAATATCTGCTTTTACTAACCACCCTTTCCACTCGACATCTCCACCATAAGCTAAACCCTTTCGTTTGTAGGCTCTTTTTGGTACAGATATTTGAAAACTTGCCCCTTGTGGGTGTTTAAGTCTACTTGAAAAGTAGTCTCGAATGGCAGAGGCGTAGTTTCTAGGTGGACGACCATACTCCAAATCACTGTTTTGTGTTGAGCTACCTATACCTGTACCCAGACCAATAGTCGGTTTTGGTGCAGGGACACAACCTACAAAAAGAACAGAGAGTGCCAATATGCTTAATCTTTTTTTCATCTATTTCCTTTTTTCTTAGTATACTAAACTTCCTCTAAAACCTCTATAATCGCTTCACAAAGAGCTAACTTTTCTACTCTTTTTACCTCTGCTTCATACTCCTCAAATGATTTATTAGCTTTTTGAACTATCTTTTGTAAAATAATCTTACCACCGTCAAGCTCAGAGTTTACCCAATGAACAGAGACCCCACCCTCTTCATTTTCATCTTCATAACTTCTCTCTATTGCCATCATACCCTTATGAAGTGGTAACAGAGATGGGTGTAGATTTATCGCTTTAATTTCATTAGTAAAAACAGGGGTCAATATTCGCATAAATCCTGCTAAAACAGTTAAATCAGGCTTATAGTAGTGTAGAGCATGAACCAACTCTTGGTCAAACTCCTCTCTAGTTTTAAATGCCTTAGAGTCAATAATCTCCAAAGGAATATTATGCTCCTTAGCAAAAGCTACTCCCCCTGCATTGGGTCGGTTAGTAATGGCTACTACTACCTCTAACTCTTTTTTATGTAGATGTTCTAAAATGTACTTTAGGTTACTACCTGTTCCACTAAATAGTACGGCTATCTTTTTCAAGTTTGGCTATCTCCTCTATTAAATCTGTTGGAAGCATAGCATAAGAGCTACCACTATAAGCTTTTGCCCCCATAGTTAAAGCCAAAGAGCCTTGAATTGCTGAGTTTAAAGCAGAGTAACCTTGAGCCAACAACGCCCCAATAAGCCCACTTAAGACATCTCCACTTCCACCTTTGCTTAGTTTTGCACTTCCAAAGGAGTTAACAAAAAGTCTGTCATCTTGAGCAATAATCATATTTGCCCCCTTTAGAAGTAGTGTTACATGAGGGAAAAGCTCACAAAACTCTCTAACCTTCTCAAAACGGTTAGCTTGTAAAATGGCTATATTTAAGGGACTATCTATGGTCATATTCCACAGGTTTACAAACTCTTTTGGATGTGGAGTTAAAACTATCTCTCGGTCTCTCTGTTCTAAAAACTCTAAAATTATCTCATTTGAAAAGACTCCAGCATCTAACACCACAGGGGCTTGGCTCTCTAAAACCTCTTCTACCATCTCATCTTCAAACTCTAAAAAGCCCATACCAAAAGCAATAGCTGTTGTATTGTTAGGCAAGGAGATATCTTGCATAAGTGAAAAAGGAAGAGAAGATTCAACCTCTCCAACAACAGTTACAAGTCCTACTCCAAAACGCAAAGCAGACATAGCCGACATAATTCCTGCCCCCTCTTTCTCTCCCACCATAACTGCTAAATGCCCAAAGTTTCCTTTGTGGCTATTGGCTTTAGTTCGTATAGGTAGTTTTAAGTCACTCTCTTCAAGCAGATGAGCATTACTCTTAAATCCAATAGTATACTTCTCATGACTTACCCCCAAATCGACACAGATAACCTCACCCACATAATCTTTTGCCATATCGGAGTACAAACACTCCTTTAAAGCCCCCATAGTAATGGTTACATCACAAAAGAGAGCCATAGGCAGAGGGTTACCGTCAACATCAATTCCTGTAGGAACATCACAAGCTATCTTAAAGCTATTGAGTTTTTCTAGTTGGACAATAAGCTTTCGTGTCTTCTCATCTAACTCTCGACTAAGCCCTGCTCCAAATATGGCATCTACAACTACATCTGCCTCTTGCACTTCATCTACAAACTCAATGTCTAAACACTGCACACGCTCTAGTTGCACCTCTGCCATAACAGAACGCACTCCAAAAGGAATATAGAGTTTAACATCATACTCACTCTGTAAAAGCCTAGCCAAAACAATACCATCTGCTCCATTATTTCCAACTCCAGAGACAATTAGAATAGAGCTTTTAGGTTTGAAATTGGCTCTAATGTAGTTAGCCATACCACTAGCGGCGTGTTCCATAAGTATATCTTCGGTTAGAGCGTAGTCGTCGTAACATCTTTGGTCTAGGGGGTAGCAGGATTTGTATAGGGGTTGCATCTATTTTTTACCTTTTAATTGTAGTTTTTTTCTTAGAAAATAGACTATCATTTCACAATAGGGTTCAAACTTGCCATTATGTTTCTCTTGATAATAGGTTAAAATCTTTTGAATATTTGCAATAGTATAGCCTTTTGATTTCAAGTTTTGCATAACTCTATCATAAACATGTTTTCTATTTTTTTGTAAAATATCAACATTGAGGTTTAATACACTATTGAGTTCATTGTCAATATTTTTATCTTTGGAGTGAATGGCAATAGCTTTTGCAGACTTTTTATATACTATTTTCTTCTCAATAGAGGTTAAAAGCTCAATGTAGTGTAACTCCTCTTCACCTTTTTTACCGTCACAAAATTGATTTTTATGTTTTTGACCTTCGCCACCACTACAAGCTATAAAAAGATTTTGATACTCTATTTGAAGTTTTCTATACTTTGTTTGTGGTTTAAAGTGTTCTATCTTGCTATTATCACAATCTATGCGACTCATACAGTAACAGCAGATATAACCTTGCTCTTGAAGTAGTTGTTTCCTTAGATTTTCAGCTCTATCTTCTCTACACTGCTCTTTTGTTTTCTCTTTAAAATCTTCATAAATATTTGAGTCTTCTAAATTTTTATGAGAGATTGTACTTCGATAAGCAGTTAAACTTTTTGGCTCTTTTGTCTTAATTATCTTCTTCAAAATCTATCCGTTCAAAAGCTAAATCATTTCTAAGAGCTAAAATATCTTTATCGTTCTCTCCTATTACATACTCTAGCTTATCTAACGCACTCTCTGCTTTATCGAACTCTTGATTATTAATTAGCTCTTGTATCTCATTAAATCGTTTTGTTATTTTAGGTACTCTTGTATCTGTTACACCCATCTGTTCTAAAACCCACTCTATATCTCGACCGTAAGCTGTAATATTCTCTATAGCTTCTATTTTTCCCTCTTTATTTTTTATTAAAAAGCGTAAATATTTATTTTTAGCACTTGATATAATATGTGGCGAATGTGTAGCTATAATGATTTGACAGTTATTTTGTTTTGCAAAGTTTTCATAGATTTTTAGGACTTTGTTTTGCCAACTTGGGTGTAGGGAGAGTTCGGGTTCGTCTATTAGGATTACCTTATCTTTATAATCTTGGAAATATAGATATAAAACTTTTGAGAGTAGTGTTTTTTCTCCTGTTGAGAGTTCATCAATGGTAAACAGAGTTCTATTATCATTTTTCTTTGATGTATAATAATATTCTTCATTTTCACTACTTGAAAACCAAACATTATCATCTTTATCTAAATGGCTATATTTAAAACTAATATCTAAATCATCAAAAATATTTTTCATATAGTTATGAAAATGTTCGGTTATTTCACTTGGACGATAATCTTTTTCTTTTAAGAAGAAGTAGAATGTATTTACAAATTCTTCTGCAACTTTTTTTGTATCGTCTATTCCTGATGAAAAATAAATAATATTTTTAGTAAAATAATCCATATCATTCTCAGAAGAAAATTGAGCTAACTGTCTTATCTCATTATTTATATTAATAAATTCATAAATATCTTTTTTAGATAATGGTCGTCTTAAAGTATACTCTCTTCCAAAATTTTCATGAAATATTGACTCTACAGCTTTAATACGACCTATAAGTTCAAAAAGCGAAGTCTTCCCACTCCCATTAACCCCAGCCAAAACAACAATAGGCAAAGCCTCATCATTCTCATCCACAAAACTAATATCAAAATCTTTAAACATCTTATAATCGTCTATATGCAGTTTTCGTAGCTTCATTGGAGTTCCTTGTAGGGTGCGATTGCTATCGCACCTTTAAAATTATTTGCACAAATAAAACCTTTTATCTTTAAAATGGTGCGATGGCAATCGCACCCTACGGTTTTTATTGCATCAATTTTACCATAAAACATCTAACTATAATAAACATTGAGCTATAATTCGCCCCAATTTATCACTTTTGACTTTTGTTCAAAAAATCAGATAAGAAAGGGGGTGATGTATATGCCAGGGATTAAGCTATCTCCAAGAGACAACTTTGATGATGCCTATAGAAAGTTTAAGCGTCAATGTGACAGAAACCTAATCGTTACTGAAGCAAGAGCAAGACAACACTACGAAACTCCAACTGAGAGACGTAAAAAAGAGAAGATTGCAACACGTAAAAAGATTCTTAAGAAACTTTACATGCTTAGAAGATACGAGGCTAGACTGTAACAAGTCCCCTCTCTCTTTTGTGGGTAGAGATGCCCACAGTCTACTTTTCCCGTTTACAAACAAAATGAACCACCTCTTTTCCAATGCTACTAGCATACTCCACCACATCACCTGTACCTCCAAGTTTTCCATTGAAAGTACCATCCCAAAGGGCTAACAATACATCTGAGTTATCTACCACATATCGCCCTACATCTACATAGCCACTCTTACTTACACGTTTCACAGCAAAAACAGAGTCTGCTTTTGTCAAAAAATCTAAAAACTCCTCTTTAGAGTTCTCATCAAAATCCTCCTCATAACGCTCTTGCTCAAATGGCATAGGTACAACCAAGCTCAAATGTCCATTCTCTTTTTGCAGTTCTAAAAATATCTCTGCAACAAATCGGTCAGCCCCATCTGCCAAAGGAGAGAGCAGAACAAGCTCTTCACTATTTTCTAACTGTTCCTTAAAGAAGTTAAAAACTTTTTGTCTTAGCTCTTTAGTCTCTATCATGTCCCTGTGTCCTGTTATGGCTATGGTTGTTATCTTTTTCATATTTTAAATCCTTTGTACTTTTCTATTTTTATTATAACTTATGATATTTGGACTATTTGGATTTTAACTATTAATATAAAAATCCATCGTATTCATTCTACACTCAATTCATTACTATAGATATAAGAGTAAATTCTCTCTTTTATCATGCTACATCTATTGGGAGCTTTCTCTTTTACTAAATCATTATTTTCATTATAGATGTACTCTACTTTGGTTGCTCCATGAATAGCCATAGGTCTAATATTTTTCCCTCTTAAGCTTTCCCATCTCTCCTCTATTTTATTTCCTCGTTCATCATATTTACGATAAGTAATAAAGTGTGTATGAGGATGAGAAGCATCATAATCTTTAGCTCTTTCTCTAGCAATAATTTTATGCTTATCATTCAATGTAACAGGGTAAAAATTTATATAATTCAACTTCTCTTCTTTGATGATATTACTATTTTTATCGTAACTATAGAGCATAATAATTTGTCTTCCTTTAGAACGATTTTCATCATCTTTAACAACTTCTTCAACTCTCTTAAAAACTACTCTTCCTTGTTTATCATATCTGTTTTCTATAACTTTAAAGGGTTTTGAGTGAATATTAACTTTAGGCTCTAAAAGAAAGTTTCTATGGTCATAAACTCTTTTTTCTACTCTTCCATGGTGATTTTTTTCAAAATAGACAGGTGTTATTGTTTCAGTCTTATAGTCCCATGCTTTAACTAACATAGAGACTCTCTTTTTTTCTCCTTGCTTAGAGACAACTTCCACACTTACATAGTGTTTCCCTTTAGAAAAAGAGGCTTTTAGTGGGTTGGTACTTCCCAAGGTTCTATTTCCCTCTTTCCAAACATAACTGTAGCTACTATTGACATCTTTTGATACAACATTAACATAAAGAGTTACATTACTATCTCGTAAGACATCTCTCTGTTTTGCAACTTTAAGGCTAAATGTGTCTGCACTAAGAAAAGTACTCGATAGAGTTAGTATTGTGATGAATTTAATTAATGATGATTTTTTCATAAGCTTTTCCTTTTTTATTAGATAAATCAATTATAGCTTATTGAATTTGGACTATTTGGACTTTAGTGTTTTCAGAGGAAAACACCCTACTCCCAAAAATACTTCCAAAAAGGAACAACCTCTATTTTCTCTATTGACTCCTCTTGATTATATGTCAAAAGTATCTGCTTACTCACTTTAAACTTCTTAGCAATACTCAACAAACCTTTAACCTCTCGCTCTTGATTACCACTATGAAGCTCATAACAGACCTGAATAGCTAAAAGTTCACTCTCTTTTTTAACCAAAAAATCACACTCAAAAGAGCCATCGTTAAAGACAAAAATCTCATAACCTCTCTTTTGTAACTCACTATAGACAAGATTTTCAAAGAGTTTCCCTCGGTTTTGTGAAAAACGAAAAGAGATATTTCCCAAAAAACCATTGTCTATAAGGTAACCCTTTTTTTTGGAACGAACTTGACCTTTTAGTGAGTAGGAGAACTGTTTTAACTCTTGGTAGAGATAGGCATCTTCCAACGCATAGATGTAATTTTTAATGCTATTTTCATTAATACCCAATGCTTTAGAGATAGTACTATAAGCATAGAGTGAAGCCCCATTACTTATGAGGTAGTTGCTCAACTCTTTAAACTGTTTAACCTCTCGTATGCCATGATTTGCCACACAATCTTTTAAGATTATGGTCTCATAGTAGTTCAAAATTAACGCTCGTTGGTACTCTTTGTCCTCTTTTTTATAGACCTCTGCAAATGAGCCAAACTCCATCATCTTATCGACAATATTTAAGACTTTTGGGGTACTATCAAGTAGGTCAAAGTAGCTGTTTATCTTCTCTATAGTATATATCTCTTTAAGTGAAAGGGGGTAAACAACAGTTTTTAAGTACCGACCTGAAAGAGTCACAGCATACTCTGAACTCAAAAGTGAAGAGTTAGAGCCTGTCACATAGATTTTCTTGACTACCTCATTGTCATAAATGGCTTTAATAAACTTCTCCCACATCTCTACATTTTGAATCTCATCAAAAAAGACATAGTCTGGTTTGACACCATTGATTTTTTCAGAGAGTTCTAAAAGAGTATAAAGCTTTTTAGAGTCACTCCAAAGCTCAGAAAAATAGGGGTCATCAAAGTTAATGTAGAGAATAGAACGAGGGTTTACTTTTTGCATTAGATGGTTAATAAGAAGTTTAAATATGGTCGATTTACCAGAGCGACGAATACCTTGAATGACCTCTATCTCTTTGTAATCTATCTGTTTTATGAGTTTTGAAGCAATATCTCTGCCAAAAAGCCCCTCATAGGGTTGTGCTTTCCAATGTCTGTTGTGTGATATTATTGCTTTTTCCATAGTATAGTTCCTATAATTTACTTTTTACATAATTATAATTATGTTATTTATTATAGTATAATAATTGTGATTAATATACTCTTTCGTAGTCAAATGAAAATTGGCATAAATTCAAAAAATTCAATTGTATACTATTTTTTTTAGTTACTTTTAACCTAGTAACCTGAGTTCGACGGAATACCATATCCACAATTTTACGAGGTTTTTCTCGAAGAGAGTGCAAAAAAGAGCTTTCCAAATGCTATAAATGCCTATAAAGAAGATTTAAGAGAATATAAAGATGAACTAAGACACTACTACTTAGAGCTAGACTCATGGAAAAGGAAAATAGAGTTTACCAACTTAGACCTCAAACACTATAGAGATAGATGTCAACAAAATAATAAATATGAGTGTAACCGTGCTAATGAAATTAGAGATAGTTTAAACCATTTAGAGTATGATAAACCTACAAAACCCCAAAAACCAACTCGACCAAGCCTAGCCTCCGAGATTCAAGAAGCTCAAAGAGTTTGTAGCAAGAATTGTGGCTGTAAAGATGAATACAATAGCTGTTTCTCCTCTTGTGGTGGAATAGTACGCTATGAGAAGTTTTGTGTAGAAAATTGTAAATAGATTTAAACACTTTATGTTAATAATTTGCTAAAATTACCTTACTTTTTTAGTAAGGTTAAATTAAATGCACTCTTTTTTTAAACTCTATATTTTAATAGCTATCTTTCCTATTTTATTACAAGCAGAATACTATCTTGAAGAGAAAGAACCCATTGACCTCTCTATGGTCATCTCTGGTGGGGTGAGTTTAGGGGCTTATGAGGCTGGGTATAACTGGGCAATGGTTAAGATGTTGAGCAATGCACGAGAGAGAAACAAAACACTTGACATTAAACTACGCTCAGTTACAGGGGCTTCGGCAGGGTCTATAAATGCTCTTTTGACAGCCATGTACTGGTGTCAAGAGCCAACTGTTGATGATAAAAATAGTGTAGATGACAACCTCTTTTATAACACTTGGGTTGACCTTGGGTTAAGTGACCTACTAATTACTGACGACAACAGCAATAACCAATCGACACTCTTTACAAGAAAAAAGCTTCGTCTTAAAGCAAAAGCCATAATGGAACAGCTCCAAAAACCTATCTATAGAGAGGGGTGTGAAGTCCCTTTAGGTTTTGCAGTTACTAAAGCAAAGCCAATGATTATTGAGTTTAAAAACTCTGGAGCAAAGATTAAAAACCAACACTTCTCTGTACCAGTTACACTAAAAGAGCAAAATGGACAACTCAAACTTAGCAACAGAGATATGCCTAAAAGTACAGACTTCTATCTAAAAATTCCAAACCTAGACAACGACAACTCAAAGATAGTAGATGTACTATTTGCCTCCTCTGCTTTCCCTGGAGCTTTTCAGCAGATAAAGTTGGACTATGTCTATGAGGGGAAGAGAGATTCAGCCTACTTTATTGATGGTGGAGCTTATGACAATCTGCCCTTGCAACTTGCTATAGAGCTAGACAAGAGAGCTAGAGATTTTATATTTATTGACCCTAGTAATGTAAGAGGAGAAGAGAAGAAACCAAGCGTTGAAGAGGAGAATGCTCCTATTGGTTTTTTAAGTTCAAATGCTATTCCTCTTTTGGATAGCTTAGATATATTTCAATCTATGCGTCTCTATAATACTATTACTCAATATTTTGGTGAGAACTCAGACAAAAGACTTATTCTCTCCTCTCGCTACCACCCTATTACAGGAAAGTTTCTTGGACACTTTGGAGCTTTTTTAGACAAAGACTTTAGAACCTATGACTACTATGTTGGAGTATATGATGCTATATATCATCTTGCTAAAAGTATGAAAGAAAGAGGTTTTGCAAAAGGTGTAAAACAAGAGGTTCTAATGAGAAAGTTTAAGCAAGATTTAGACATAGACAAAAGCAAAGATGCAAAGTTAGCCTATAAGCTTCTCTTTGAGAGTGAGTTTAAACACAAAAAGCCAAAAGAGGCAAACAAATTTACTACTATATATAACGCATTTAACCATAAACTTAGAGATGAAGAGCGTTATAACCTAACTGAGTTTAAAAATTTTTTAAGTAGACTTGATTTGAGTTTAATGCACGATGAGAACTCATTTATTCCTAAAAGAAAGCAAGATATTCAAAACTGGTACAAACGACCTCTTGAGCTTCTAATTAGACGAATTACAACTCTTGAAAATAGATATGCAAGTATAGAGGGGAACTCTAAAATTCTTGCACGTGCAACAAATATTGTAGCATGGCTTAGTAACAACTTTGTTAAAAAGAAGAACGGTTTTAACCTCTTGCCTATGAATCTACCACAAGAGGTAAAAAACCCTATATTAGCCAATACACTAAGACTCTTACCAAATGAGTTTAATACAGATGTTAAAAATGGAGGTATAGGAGCAGGATATAACATCTACTCCTACCAAACCGAAGAGAGTTCAAATGCCTTTGAGAGTAAACTCTCTTTTCAACTTAGTGATGACCTCGATAACTTTGTACGTTTAGATATGAATGCTTACAGAAATTATAAAGATTTTGTAAAGTATGGTGTGGGTGGCAGTCTCTTTGGAAGTTTAGAGAACTCATTTTACAACAAAGATAGTTTTTATGGGGTAAATGCCTATGTAGACTTATTGGATATTTTTAGATTTACCTATGTTCATAGGTTTGGAGACACAAGAGAGAAAGATTTTTTCTATTTTGGAGTTGAAAACCTACCATCGTTAATATATTGGTTACAACGTTAGGGAAAAATCTTACTCATCTGCTCTTTAATAAGTTTAGAATCGAACGCCAATCTGCTATCAACATCTCCCATTGTGATAATAATTGGCATAAAATTCTCTGGGTAGCTAAAGTCCCTATTCTCTACACTACTCATAAACTCCTCTATTGTGACTCTCTTTTGGTTATGGCTTAACCAAAGCTTTAGCTCTGCATTTTCATGTTGAACTTGAAACTCTTGGTCTCCCTTAAAGTAACGATTTGTTGAAGCATCGTACTCAAAGCCATAATCTCTGCGAAGAAAGTCAAAATGCTTAAGAAACAGACTCTTAAGATTTCTCACTCGCATAGCAATTACTCTCCTAGCAATAATTTCCCTATATTTAGCTTACAGAAAAAGAAATTATATTTAACTTATGTATAACTTTTCAAAATATATTAATATATTTAAATAATTTTATAACAAATCCCAATAAATAGAGGAGTAGTATTTATTTACATATTTTAGATATACTTTATAAAATTTAAAAAAAAAGGCTCTAGTGTGAAAAAATTACTCATTTTGTCTCTAATATTCCCTCTTTTGCTCTTCTCTTTTGACTACCAAGCCTCTTGGAAAAAGGTCGAAGAGTTTAACTCACAGCGTCTTCCAAAGAGTGCATTGGCAGAGGTAGAGAAAATCTATACAAATGCCAAGAGTAAGGGAGATAGCATTCAGTTTATAAAAGCAACACTATACAAAAAAAACTACATCTCAACTCTTAATGAAGATGGAGAGGTAAAAGCTATCAAGAGTGTTGAAAAGGCACTAAAAGAGGCTACCTCTAGCGATGAGAAAGCCATCTTAAACTCTATTTTAGCCCAAATGTATAGTAACTATCTACAAGAGAACTACTACCGTATTCACAAGCGAACAGCCATCAAAAACAGCACAAATAGCAATATCTTAACTTGGAGTAGTGAAGATTTTTTAAATAAAATTTATAAACTTTATCAGAAATCTTTAGAAGAAAAGACAAAACATATTGCACTAGAGAACTATAAAGATATTTTAACCCCCTCTAAAAATACCCAAGCCTTACGACCTGACCTCTATGACTTTTTGGTCTTTAGAGCATTGGAGTACTTTACCAATACAGGCTCTTATGTTCATAAAACTAAAGAGAGTTTTTACTTTAAAACAGAAGATGCTTTTAAAGATGCACTACAGTTTGCTACAATGCTATTTAGAAGTAGTGACCCTAAAGATTTTGTCTACCAAAGCACCCTACTCTACCAAAAGCTACTAAACTACTATCAAACTAACAACTACAAAAAAGCACTAGATTATGCTGATGTATTACGTCTAAAGTTTGTTAAACAGCACTATCAAGGGGACAATGCTCAAAAGTATTATATTGAAGCACTAAATCGTCTAGTAGAGGCTAACCCTAACTCTGAAGCAGTTATTGAGCTTATGAATTATGAGATGCAAAGTGGCAACTACAACAGAGCTTTAGAGCTTGTAGAGTTGGGCTTAAAGAGTAGTAATATTTTTGTAAAGCAAAGAGCAAAAGAGATTAAGTCAAATATTTTACAACAACATCTACAAGCAACACTTGAAGAGGTAAACTTACCCAATGAGAATATTTTAACTAAGATAGATTATCGAAATATTGACCAACTCTTTGTCAAGATATATAAGCTTACCCCTCAACAAAAGATGCGTCTTATGCACGAAAAGACTCCTTATAAATTTATAAAAACACTAACTCCTTTTAAAGATATTAACTTTAGCCTACCTAAAACTACAGACTACAAACCTCACTCAACAGAGCTATCGTTAGGAAAACTAGATATTGGGAGCTATATTCTACTCCTATCTCCTAACTCATCATTTGAAAAGAAGCATATATTTAGAGAGTTTACAGTCTCTAAACTTAGCTATCTACAAAGAGGAGAGAGACTTTTAATAGTAGACAGAGAGAGTGGTGAGCCACTAGAGGGGGTTGAGGTAATGCTACAAAATCGTAAAGGGAAGCTAACTAAAAAGAGTAATAGTCAAGGTTTTGTTACTCTTGAGAACTTAAGAGATAGCTACCATATCTCTCTTACAAAGGGAGAAGATAGTTTAGATATTGACCACAACCAACTCTACCAACAATACTATGGCAACGACAGAGACAAAGGAAGCAAAAGAGTCCTTTTCTTTACCGACCGTTCAATCTACCGACCAAAACAGACCATCTACTTTAAAGGGTTGGCTCTTAAACGCTACAGTAAAAAGAAGCCAAAGATTTTAGCTAACCAAAGAGTAACTGTAACCTTTAGAGATACAAACCGTCAAATCATTGCTAAAAAAGAGTTTACAACAGATGAGTTTGGAGCATTTCATGGAACATTTACAGCTCCTAGTAGTGGGCGTTTAGGCTCTATGTATCTTGTCTCTTCATTGGGTGGACAACAACGCATTCAGGTAGAGGAGTATAAACGTCCTAAATTTGAAGTAAGCTTTAAACCAAACAAAGAGAAGTATGCACTAAATGATACCATTCACATTAAAGGTGTAGCCAAAGCATACACAGGCAATGCCCTCGATGGAGCAAAAGTAAGCTATAGAGTTCAAAGAACTACCCACTATAATTGGTACTGTGGCAGATTTATACCACGACACACCCCATCTGTTCAGATAACATCAGGAACTCTTACTACCAATAAAAATGGAGAGTTTGAGATTGCTTTTGAGGCTAAAGAGGACAAATCAGATGCCCAAAACTACCCAAGTTATGACTTTACTATCTATACAGATGTAACAGATACTACAGGAGAGACACACTCAGCCTCAACCACTTTGCATATTGGAAAGATTAACTTTGTGTTAAATCTAAAGCTTAACAAAGAGCAGAACATAGATGAAAACAGCACCTTAGAGCTAGAGAGCCAAAACCTAAATGGAGAGTTTACCCCTCTTAGTGGAACTATTGAGATTTACCGTTTTAAACCTCAAAATAGACTCTATGTCAAACGCTATTGGCAACAAGGGGACAAAAAGAGCTACACAAAAGAGGCATTTGAACAACTCTTCCCTAAATATCGTTATGATGAGAATAACAAAGGAGAAAAAGAGCTTGTAAAAAGTGTTACTTTTGATACCTCTAAAAGCAGAGATATATCACTAAAGAGCCTACCACAAGGGGAGTATCAACTTGTAGCTAGAGTAGATGGAACACCTAAAGATGTAAACCAAACCAAAGAGTTTAGCCGTTACTTACTTAACTCTAAAGAGCTAGTTAAACCTAGCTACCTTTGGCATAAACTCTCTAAAAAATCATATAAAGTAGAAGAGGAAGCAAACCTTACACTTAAAAGCTCTACTCCAAATGCAAAAGTGCTTTTCACTCTCTACCAATACAACCAACCTATTGAAGAGAAGTGGATAGAGCTAAAGAACTTTAAGCAAGAGATAATCAAAATCAAAAAGAGCTACCAAGGCAATATAGACTACCAACTCACTATGGTTAAAGATAACCGACTCTTTTCAAGAGGTGGGCTTGTTAGAGTTCCTTGGAATGACAAGCTTAATATAGAGTTTATAAGTTTTAGAGACAAACTAAAACCAAACGAGAAAGAGCAGTGGAGAGTTAAAATTTCAGGTAAAGATAAAGAGAGAGTTCTAGCACAGATAGTAGCAACTATCTATGATGCCTCACTAGATGCCCTACTTCCACACAACTTTAACCTACCATCTCTCTACCCATACTCTAGGGTTAGCTATAATCAGTGGCGTGGAAAAAACTTCTCCTATTTAACTTTAAATCAAACTTGGAGCAAATCTAT
>JALVXC010000056.1 GCA_027038275.1 Campylobacteraceae bacterium
AAAAGTTCCTCATCTTGTAGACAGAACCAGTCATACTTTGTCTTCGTTAATTAAGTTAAGAGAGGTTGCTTAGTTTTGCTAGGCATTACTTCTTTTATCTCGTATTCATGACAAATGAAGCCTCTCCCATAATCTTTGATTTGGGAGAGTGAGGTTCACTTACTTATTATTCAATATCTTTACTACTATAGACTTTGCTTATTTTTATAAATTTTTCATAGTCTGTTCTATACTCATCCATTGTAAGTTCATTGGTATAAATTTTATAAACATTTTTGCTATCTCTTATAGGGTCTGCCAATACAAAATCTCGTTTATCATGTAGGTGAATAAAAGAGAAGTCCAAACTATTAACATCATGAATAATTTTCTCTTTTATAACTATTCTTACTTCTATATTGTATTCAATCATTTCAGAAAATAGATACTTTTTATGAGTGTTAAGCTCTTCGTATGAGTCAATAACAAAAATAATGGTTGTTTTTACTTTATGGTTTTTATATAGGTTAAAAAAATGACTTCGTATCTCCAAATCTCTATAGCTAGATTTTAAAAATGGGCTCTCTTCATTTAGTTGCATAACGACTTGTAATTTAATATTTCCAATATTCTCAACAGTTTTTATAAGTTCTAAAAATGCTCTTTGAAAGTCTATAATGTAGTAGCTCTCTTGTTTTGAAATACGTTTAAATAGCTGTTTAATAGCATAAAATTCAATAAAAGCTAAACGATAATAGAAAAATTCTCTATATGAAGAGTTGCGTAAGCGTCTAAAGAAGCTAGAGTAGCTCTTTAGTTTATTGACATATTTTATAAAATGGTTGACCTCAAAGAGTTCTAAGTTCAGACTAAAACGATTTTCAATAGCTAAAAGAGTCTCTGCTTCATTTAGCATAAACTCAAGCTCTTTTATATCTAAAAGTTTTTTTGAGAAGATAACCTTTTTAGACATCGGTACTTTGTTATCACTCTCTAAATAGCCCATACTCATACCTGTAATATAGGTTGTTCTATTGTCTTGGTTGTCATGAAATAGCATATATAGTTGGTTGTCATCTTTTTGAAGGGTTATAAAAATATTATTATCTAAGATTTGAATTTTTGCTCTAAATTGTTGATGATTTTTCTCCAGTAGAAGAGTTGTTTCTCCTTGAGAATCTTTTTCCCACTCAATAACTTCATAACAGTTAATTTTTTGTGTCACTGTAGAGAAGATATAGATATATTTATAGTCAACTGTTATATGAACACGCCGTTGGTATTTTAAATATTTTTCAATCTGTTGGTCAAAATAGTCTATATTGTCATCTTTTAAAAAATCTGAAAGCCTAAAGAGAGGATTGCCTTTTATGTGTAGTTTTGAGAGTTTATAATTTGGAAAACTTTTTTGAAAATCAGGAGTACAAGTAGTTCCTCTATTTAGCCAACGTCTTAGTACCGTTCTTCTATTTGAGAAAAACTGCTCTTTACATTCAGATTCAGAAGCCATGTCAAATTTGCTTTTATTATATTTGCTGTAGTCAATTAACATCTCTGTAAAATCATCTATATTTTCATTGGCAAGTTGGACATAAATTGCTCTTAGCTTCTGAGAAAAAGTATTCATTTTAACCCTTTTTTAAAAATTTGAAAAGTTTTAAGAACAATTATACAAGATAAAAATTAATTATAAAATATATTTTAGATAATCTAGTAAAAGTTAAATAGTGAAAAATCGGGATATTTAGACTATTGAAAAAAGTTTTAAAAAGTTTTTTAAAATTCTATTGAGAAACTTTTTTACTTATATTAAACTTTTAACTATAAATTTATATATTAAGGAGATTGTCGTGAAAGATTTTAGAAGTTCTATTGTATTTGCAGTAGTAGGCTTAGTATTAGGGTTCTATTTAGGTGGGTTAGAGGCACTATATATTGTTGCTCTATTAGCTATATTGGAGATTTCACTCTCATTTGATAATGCTGTGGTAAATGCAAAAATATTAGAGACTATGGAGCCAAAATGGCAACAGCGTTTTATTACTTTTGGTATTCCTGTAGCTGTTTTTGGTATGAGATTTCTTTTTCCTATGATTATTGTATCAATTGCTAGTGGATTAGGTTTGTGGGAAACCTTTAGTATGGCATTTAATAATCCTCATCAATATGAAGAGACTCTAGTATCTGTTGAAAAATTAATTTTTGCATTTGGTGCTTCATTTTTATTAATGGTCTTTTTGAGCTTTATTTTTGATAATGATAGAGAGGAGAAGTGGATTGATATTATAGAAAATAGTGGGTTTATTGATAAAATGGGAAAACTCTCTAGTATCAATATGATTATTACAACAATTATTGGTTTAATTCTTATCTATAAGATTGAAAGTTATGAGGTTGCTTTAGCCTATTTTTTAGGAGTATTGCTATACTCTATTATCTCTTCATTAGATGACGTATTAAGTACAAATGGTGTACGAAATGGGATTATGGGGTTTTTATATTTAGAGGTTCTTGATGCTTCATTTAGTTTCGATGGTGTTATTGGTGCTTTTGCTTTAAGTTCTGATGTTGTAATTATTATGATAGGGTTAGGTATTGGTGCAATGTTTGTTCGTTCATTAACACTGTATATGTTAAGAGAGAAAACTCTAGCAGAGTATCGTTATTTAGAACATGGTGCACACTATGCTATTTTAGCATTGGCAATTGTTATGTTTATAAAAATTTTTATGCCTGTAAATGAACTTATTGTTGGAAGTTTAGGAGTAGCATTTATTTTAGTTGCAATTCTTCACTCTATTCATGTAAACAAAAAAGAGCTAAAGAATCAATAGCTCTTTTTGTTATATTTTTAAATTTATAGATAAAAGTGACTAAACTTTTAATATAAATAGATATAATGGTTGCAGATGAAAGATGAGTGTAGAATATATTTCTTCTCTATTTGGATTCGATTTTCTATTTTTATATAGAAGTTATATATTTACAAAAGGTACGACAATGGCAGAGTTAGTTAATGGAACTGTTAAATGGTTTAACGATGAAAAAGGTTATGGATTTATTGAACAAGCAAGTGGAGGAGCTGATGTGTTTGTACACTTCAGACAAGTAAACAACCCAAGTGGTGGTAGAGTCTCTCTTGCAGATGGTCAAGCTGTAACTTTTGAAATTGGTCAAGGTCAAAAAGGTCCACAAGCTGAAAATGTAACAGCAGTTTAATCTGCTATCTCTTTAGAGGTAGACTCTCTACCTCTATTATCTATCTTAAAACTTCCCAAAATTATTATTTCATTACAATTTATAACATCTTTAGCTATAATGCTGTCAAAAAATTAAGAATTATAGATGCAACGATTTGAAGCTTATTTAGAAGCAAACTTACCAACAGTAGAGACATTTCACCCTCACTATAACAAAGCTTTATCAGCTATGTTACTTGCAGGGGGAAAGCGTCTACGTCCTATGTTGCTACTCTCTGTAGTAGAAGCTTATGAACCACTTCTTTTTGAGGGAGCATTAGCACCTGCTTTGG
>JALVXC010000057.1 GCA_027038275.1 Campylobacteraceae bacterium
TTTTTTTCTTTAGATAGCTGTCAATAAATTTACTTTTTTAGGTAATTTTTTTGTAAAGGGGGGAGTATTGTCTATTTTCTTTTTACTTAAAGTGTCTATGGGATTGGTTTGTAGTGAAGGATGCCCATTATTATTTGAGATATTTAGGTTGTTAAATAGTCCTCTATTATCCTCATTAACATTAAAAAAATAGTTTAGCATACTAAGATTTAGTGTTTTACCAAATCGTCTTGGACGAGGGAGCAGAATAATCTTTGCACTACTATCAAGTAGCTCATTAATAAAATCTGTTTTATCTATATAATAGTAATTCTCTTCTACTAGTTCTTTAAAATTACTTATTCCTATTGGTAGTTTTTTCATCTTTTGCTCTTTGGATTTTTTTTGATTATACTCTTTTGGGCTTAAAAATATTGGGTTAAGTGGTCTTGACAAAGGGGGGACATTATATTGGTGCATTATAAATATCTTAACAACTTTTTTAAGAGGTAAATAGCATTAATAGTTACTTATGATATAATTACATTAAAAAAGGAAAATTTAAATGATAAAAAAAGAAATCAGATTAAGTATAGGATTACTTTTAGTTCCTTTTTTATTGACATCATGTTTAGGTGATGAGAATAAAACAAAGAAAGAAGAAAAGGTTGTTATGGAGCAGAAAAATAGTATACAAACAAAAACTATACAGATACATACTATGTTTGAGGTTGCTTATTATGGTAAACCTGAACTAATTCAAAGATATTTAGACCATAATTATGATATAAACGAAGGAGATAAAAAATCTAATTCTACTCCTATCTATTATGCAATTCAAGCAAATAGAGTAAATACAATTCAACCTTTTCTTAATTATGGTGCAGATATAGAACATAAAAATAATTTAGGACAAACTCCTTTACATATGGCTGCTTCATTGGGAAGAGGGGAAATAGTTGATATTTTATTAGACAATAATGCTAGTATAGATGCAAAAGATAATAATGGACTTACTCCATTGATTTATGCTATAAAAAATAAAAAAGAAGATATAGCAATAAAACTTATAAAACATGGTGCTGATTTGGGTGGAGATAATAAATATAAAATAACTCCTTTGCATTTAGCTATTCAATATAAAGAGCTAAATGTTTTAAATCTACTTTTGAAAAAGAAAATAGATATAAATTTCAAAAATATTGATGGACTTACTCCTTTACATTATGCTGTAATGGCTAAAAATCTTAAAGCATTAGAATTACTGTTGGCTCATGGTGCAAAAGTAGATATTCAAGATAAAGAAGGAAGTACTCCTTTAGCTATTGCTGTTATGGATAATCAGATTAAAATGGCTAAAGTTTTATTAAAAAATGGTGCTGATAAAACAATTAAAGACAATAAAGGGAAATCTCCTGTAGATTATGCTCACAGAAGTTGGAATCAAGCACTAAAAAAGGTAATATTAAATGATGAAAAAAAATAGTTCAAAAAAGGCTTTTACTATTATTGAGTTAATGGTTGTTATTACAATTATTGGTATTTTGGCATCTTTGGTTGCTCCTAAGTTTATGGGTAAACTAGAGACAGCAAAAGTAAAGACTACAAAATCTCAACTAGAGATGCTTTCAACAGCATTAGATAGTTTTAACTTAGATACAGGACGCTACCCTACCGAGAGTGAGGGACTAAAAGTCTTATGGACAAAGAGTAAAGATATTAAAGGATATGATGGTCCATATCTACCTAAACCTGTAGAGGCAGATGCTTGGGGCAATCCTTATGTCTATAAAACAACTTCTTCTGGTGACCACCCTTTTAATATTATCTCTTATGGTAAAGATGGTAAAGAGGGAGGTGAAGGTAAAGATGCAGATATCTCTCTTTGGGATAACTAATTGGAAGAGCTATTTTTAGCTAAAGGCTACTGTACAGAGGTTGAACTTGAAAAGGTTCGTGCTGTACAAAAGGAATACCAAGGACATATTGGTACTATTCTTCTTAATTGGGGTATTATAACTCAAGAGCAACTCTTAGAGGTATACTCTGAATACTTTTCAATACCTCTCTTTAACAGAGATAGCTTTGGAGAGGCTCAAAAGGTTGAGACCACTATATCTGATGATTTTTGGCTTAAATATAACCTTTTTCCTATTCAAAAAGATAATAAAAAAATATATCTTGTTACTGATGAACCTTACAATATCAAAGTTTTTTCATTTGTTGAGCAAGAGTTAGATTTAGAGGTACAGCTATTTTTAGCCAATACTCAAATTTTAGATGAGTATAAAATGCTCTATGAAGAGATAGATGATGATGGTGGCATAGAGTATGATGAAGAGATAGATAAACTTAAAGAGTTAGCATCTGAAGCACCTATTATTCAAAAGGTAAATGCTATCTTTACTCGTGCTGTGGGTATGCGTGTATCTGATATTCACTATGAGTCTTTTAAAAATGGTATGCATGTACGCTTTAGAGTAGATGGGAAACTACAACTAATAGAGCGTATTAGTGCTTCACAAAAAGCCTCTATTATCGCTAGACTTAAGCTTTTGTCATCTATGAATATTGCAGAGAATCGTCTGCCTCAAGATGGTAGAATCTCTATTAAAGTAGCAGGAAAAGATATTGACATTAGGGCATCTTCTATTCCTACTGCTGATGGTGAGAGTTTTGTTTTGAGACTTTTAGGAAAACAGGCTGTTACCTACTCTTTGGAGTATCTCGATTTTTTTGAAGACCATGTAAATCTTTTAAAAGAGATAATGAAAAAGCCAAATGGTATCTTTTTAACTACAGGTCCTACAGGTTCAGGTAAGACAACTACACTCTACTCTATTTTAAATGAGTTAAATACCGAAGATACAAAAGTTATTACCGTTGAAGACCCTGTTGAGTATGAGCTTGATGGTATTAGCCAAATTCAAGTTAAAAGTGAGATTGACTTTACCTTTGCAAATGCTCTGCGTTCAATTCTAAGACAAGACCCTGATGTTATTATGATTGGGGAGATTCGTGATGAAGAGACAGCTAGAATTGCTATTCAATCTGCACTAACAGGTCACTTAGTTCTCTCTACTCTGCATACAAACTCAGCTCTTGGAGCTATCTCAAGACTACTAGATATTGGCATAGAGATGTTTCTGCTTAACTCTTCAATAAATGCTGTTATGGCTCAACGTTTGGTTAGAAAACTTTGCCCATCTTGCAAAAAAGAGTCAGAGCTATCTAATGAGATGAGAGAGGGATTAAAGGTTGATGAACTTTTAAAACGTTATCCTGTAGATAAAATAACTACATTTGAGCCTCATGGTTGCGAAGAGTGTAACTTTACAGGATATAAAGGTAGACTACCTGTAGCAGAGATTATTCCTTTTGATAACAGAGTAAAAGATGAGTTTGAAAAAGATGAAAACTTTTCAGATATTGGAAAATTAGGTTATAGGTCTCTTAGAGAAGATGGTATCTTAAAATATCTTGTTGGTTTAACATCACTTAGTGAGTTGGGTGCTTTATAGTGAAGAGGATAGTTTATGAGTCAGCAGACTCAATGGGTAATATTGTCAAGAGAGTCTTTATAGGTGAATTAGATGAGTTTCAACGCTATATTAAAAAAAATAGTCTCTACATCTACTCTATGCAAGAAGAAGAGATAAAGATTGAAAAGGGAAAATTTAAAGATAAAGATTTTAGAGACTTTTTAGAGGAGTTTCTTTACCTAATTCAGTCTGGAATGCCCATTGACCAAGCTTTGAAAAATCTGTATAAAGTAACTGCAAAGGCTGAGACAAAATTTTTTATTGACCGTATACTCTCTGGTATTAAAGATGGAACACCCTTTTCAGAGTCATTAGATAGTGCTTTTAGCAAAGTAAACTACAAAGTAGACTCTCTTGTAAAATCCTTAATTACTATTGGAGAAGAGATAGGAGAGTTAGACAGTAGTATAGCAAGAGCATTAGAGCATATGAAGTATCAAGAGGATATTCACTCTCAAATCTCACAAGCCATACGCTACCCTATCTTTCTTTTGGGTATGAGTATTAGTATGGTCTTTTTTGTCTTTTGGTTTGTTGTTCCAAAGTTCTCTGCTATGTTTACACCTGAAGAGTTTGAAAAACTACCATCTTTGTCTTATGGAGTCTTAACTCTTGGGAAAGCTCTTGATGGAAATATGGGATTTGTTTTATTGGGATTTTTATCTTTTGTCGTTTTAGTATGGATTTCAGTAAAAAAGAATAAAGATTTTTGGTTTTCAATGATTACAAAGATTGAGTTTTTCAATAAACTCATGCTAAAAATTGAACTCTCTTATATCTTTAGGTCATTAGGTGTAATGCTTCAAGGTGGACTAAAGATAGATAGAGCTTTAGCAAGAGTAATTCCACTAATTAACCATTCTGAATTAAAAAACCTCTTTACCATTGCAAGAGATGAGATACGAAAAGGGGAAAAGCTAAGTCGTATATTTTTTGAAAGTGATGTAATTGCTCCAAATATAGCCTCTTTAATCTCAGTAGGAGAGAACTCTGCTAACCTAGAGAAGATATTTCTTTCAGTTGGAGATAAACTTGGAAAAGAGTTTAATATGGAGGTTAAGAAGATATTGTCTTTTTTAGAACCTATGATTATTGTATTTGTAGGTATTGTTATTGCTATGATAGTGGTTTCTATTATGTTGGCTGTTGTAAGTTTGACCGATTTGACGGATATGTAGAGATTATGAGAAAAGGGTTTACTTTAATTGAGCTATTGGTAGTTTTAGCTTTAGTCTCTCTACTTATTTCTATAGTTGGACCTTCGGGAAAAAGAATGTATCAAAAATTTAACAATAGACTAACAAAAATAAAAGAGGTAGGTAAAGAGCATGATAGACGTTTTATTGCTTTTTTAAAAGATGAAAAATTTAAAGAGTATAATAGTAGTGAATAGATTTAAGAAAGCATTTACTATTGTTGAGATTTTAATTGCTATGCTAATACTGTTTATGGCAATAGCCTTTTCAAGCATGGGAATTAAAGCATTTAATAAATATCAAAAACAATCAAAAAAATATCAGCTTATTTATATTACTTCACTTAGTTTAAAAGATGAAATGGAATCATTAAAGGAGTTTAAATCTTCTCAATATAGAGGTAAACTTAATGGAGTAAAATATGTAATTAAAGTAAAAAAGCTTCTAAGTAAACAAAATTTTATTATAGATAAAGATGGAATAGGACGAAACAATGGAGACTTTATGGTTACACTCTATCGTTTAAAAATTACATTAAATATTCAAGAGACAGAAAAGTCATATAGTTTTATTTTAACCAAACAAAAGAGAATAAAATGAGTAGAGTTAAACAAGCATTTACATTAATTGAACTTTTAGTTACTATTGTACTCTTTTCTCTTTTATTGGTTGTTGCACTCTACTCTTTTAGATATGTGTCATTAAATATAAGGAAAATAAACAACACCAACCCCCAAATGGCAATGAAATTTAATTTTCTAAAAGATGTATTCTCTTCAGCATATCCTTATATTGATACTGATGTAACTAAAAAAGTAGGAAAAGAGCGATACTATAACTATTTTAAAGGAAAAAAAGAGAGTTGTCGTTTTGTTAGTTCTGCTTCGCTATTTTACAATGAAATTATTATTGTTAATCTATTTGTAGAAAATAAAAAACTCTATTATTCAGAAGGGAAAATTTTTGCAAAAGATATTGATTATAAAAAACTTGATGATATTAAAATGACAAAAAAAATAAAAGTTTTAGATAATATTGAAATGCTCTCATTTTCATATAAACTAAATGATAAAATCTATCAACATATTTCAAAAAAAATTCCTGATAGAGTTCGTATAGATTTTAAACAAAAATCTAAAACATACAGTTATATTTTTTCAGTTAAGTCAAAACAAAACATACGATTAAATACTATTATTCATGATTATGATTTGGTTCAAAATATGGGAGAAATTTAATGAAAAGAGGTTTTGCTTTAGCCTTGACATTGTGGATTGTAGCCATTATGAGTTTAGCAACAGCATTTTATCTATCTTATAGTAAGGAGATTGTTCAAAAAACCACTTTGTTAAATAAGAAATTAAAAGCAATATTTGAAGTAGAGTCTGCTGTTGAACTCTTAAAGTTTTATGGAACTACAGGAGAACTATCTAAAAATAGTATACGCAATAATGGACTAAAAGAGCTTTTCCCTAATTTTCCAACTAAGATATTTATTGATGGAAGAGTAATAAAATGGGGGAAAATAACAATTATCTTGCAAGATACAGCAGGATTAATTGGTACTAATGATATAGAAGGACTTGCAAATTACTTAATTGCCAATAAAAAAATTTCAAAGGATAAAAAAGCTATAATAAAAGATAGTATTAATGATTGGTTAGATAATAATAGTTTTAGACTATTAAATGGAGCAGAAAGCTCATTTTATAAGAACCATGGATATGCATATTTACCACGTAATGAAAACTATTTTTCATCTGTTGATGAACTGTTTTTAGTAAGAGGTTTAGTTGATAGTAACTTAGATAAAAAACTCTTAAAGTCTAATCTTGTTATATCTAATTATAAATCACGAAATGTAATGACAATGGATATAGAAATTTTAGGGGCTGTTTATAACTTATCTAAAATAGATATAGAGCAACTAAAAAAAGCAAAAAAAGATAGTGACGATACTTTTTTAAAACTTTTTTATCAACAAAATCAAGAGGCATTTCAAAGTGAAAAAACAGGTACTTCTCCATCACGAATTGTAAAAGCTACAGTTATGTATGATACTAAGAAAATACATGAACAAGTCTCTTTAATAATTAGTTTTAGATTGGGAAGAATGGGGGCAAGTGAAGTGTTAGAGTATAATAATTAGGGAGAAATATATGGGCAGTGTGGTAGAGAACTTAATAAGATATCTATTGAAAAAAGAGATTATTAGGTTTTTAAAAATAGAGAATTCATTTTTTTTATATAAACAACTAGATAAAAAAATAAATTTATCTCAAGATATTATCAAATTAAATTACATAAAAGAGTCTCCCTTCTCAGGAGAAAATAGTATTACATCTATTATCTTTGATAAAAATTTACTTTTATGGTTTCATAAAGGAGAGCAACAACGTTATCTACCTGAAGCACTTTTAGTCTATAGGCATCTTCTAAAAAAATATCAAAATGTTTTATGCATTATAAAAGGAGATATTGAAAAAGTTATTGTAATAAAAGAGGGTTTACTTCTATCTTCTTTTTCTAAAAGAGAAATTAAAGAGCATGATATATATTTATTAAAAGAGGAGTATTCAGTAGATAATCTAGTAACTATTTCAGCTCATGAATATAATGATTTTTTAGAAAAATCTTATAAATTTATAACTATTAATGATATATTAAATATATTAAATATTCAAATAGATTTTAAAAGTTTAGCTAATCGTTTACTTATGTTTATAGCCCTTCCTCTATTTATAAGTTCTTTAGTTATTATGATAATAATGAGTGGATACTTATATTTGTTAAAAAAAGAGGAAAATAGACTAAAAGTAGAGTTTACAAAAAATAGAGCAAACACATTAGCTATAAAAGAGAGTGTCAATAGAAATATTGAAGAGAATAGACAATTTAACCTCTTATCAAAAGAGTTTAAGTATTATGAAAAAACAGTGGTTATATCTAAGATTATTCAAATTACAAAAGATTTGAATATGACAATGTACTATATTAAACTACACGAAGATAAAGTAGACTTCATTGTTCGTGCAAAAAAACAAAAAGATATACCAGTTTATGTTAAAAGACTTTTCAACAGTAAATACTTTAAAGATGTAAAAAATATATCATCTTCTAAATTAAGAGATAACAGAATACAAATAGTAATGACAGCTATAGTAAAAGAGAGATAAGATGGCAAAATATATGCTTTACCTACTATTATCAATATTTATTTTTATGAATGGAAAAGAGTATTTAGATACCGAGATTAAATCTTCTATTAAAAATCAAGAGCTATTAAAGTTTAAATTAGCACGACAAGCACTTTATGAAAAAAAAAGAGTAGAAGTTGAGGCTATGATTAAATCTCAAAAAAAGATATTTCTTGAAAATCGAAAACTTTTTTTTAAAAAAGATAGAAAACCAACTATTATTTTTTCAGATATACAAGAACAAATTCAAAAAATTATGCGACATATAGGAGGGAAAATTGTACAGCTAAATAGTGGAATTGTTATTGAAGAGAAGTACTATTCTAAATATCCTATATCATTAAACATAGAACTAATTCCTGAAGATTTAGATAAATTTTTTAAATATATAAATGAAAATAAAAAATACCTTTTTATAAACGATATTCATATTTCAAAAGATACTAGAAAAAATATATTGCGAATAAGTACAAATATAATAGGATACCAATTAAAATGAGAAAAAATCAGATATTTATAACCCTTTTTATTACTATTAGTTATTTGACTTGGAACTATTATACTTATGAGTCTTCAAGAAAAAAAAGAGAAGCTTTTTTATCTGATTTAAATATTTCAGTTATTAATATGAGAGAGTATCTTGCTACAAAACCTATTAAAACTGATGTCAATTATAGTTTTTGGGATTTAAAAAAGAGTGACATTGTATTAAAGAGAGAAAAGAAATTAGCACTTTTAAAAAAAGACAACAATAAAAAAATAGATAATAAAGATAAATTAAACCTAAAAAAAAGAGTTATCTGTTTAAAAGGAAATTGTTGGGAGTTTATGGGTATAGTTGTAATAAATAATGTACCTAAAGTTACACTTTTATCTAAAGATAAGAAACTTAAAACATTTCAAGTAAATGATATGTTATTAGAGGGTGTTAAAATTATTAAAATTAGAGGAGATGAGTTGGTAGTAGAGGAGATTAAAGAGAAAAAAAGGTTTAGTTTGAAACTTTTTGAAATTAATGTAAAAAAATATTTACCTAAAGAGCATATAAAGGAAAAAAATGATTCAAAAATATAGACTATTAATATCTATTTTCTTTTTCTTATTAAGTTCAGGCTGTAGCCTAATTAATGATAATCAAAGACCAAATACTAAAAAGAATATGATTCAAGATGCCTCACATAGTTTAACCACACAAGATGAAGATGTTTCATATGTTGAGGAGTCTCCAACTGAAGCAATGGTTGAAGATTTATCAAATTATGTAGTTGATACTAAACCAAATGTTGAAGAGATAACAAATGTGCGTTCTTTACAAACAGGCAAAAAACATTTCAATATTGATTTAATGGTAGCTAAAAAACATTTTGACCATAAAAAGGTAAAAATTTCAATAGAGGAGATGCCTCTAAATAAATTTTTACATTTAGTCTTCTCTAAGGTTCTAAAAGTTGACTATATTTTAGATAAAACTGTACAAAATGAGAAACAACCTGTCTCTATAAATATTAAAAAAGAGATTTCTAAGCAGAAGCTTTTCTCTATTGTTGCAAATATGCTAGAGGGTTTTAATATTACAATTGAACTAGACAATAATATATTTTATATTAAGAGAGCAACTAGAGCTGCATCAGAATCTGTACACAAAGTATATTATGGTACAACTCTACCTAGAGGATTGGATGAAAATGATGTTATCTATATGATACGCCCATTTTTTTACAATAATCAGATGAGTAAACATAATATTTTTGTTAAAGAGTATTTTCTAAGCAATAAAGCAGATTTAAGAGTAGATGAGTACGATGGTGTTATTAAAATTAAAGATAAAGTAAAAAATATTCGTAAAGCTTTAGAGTATTACACTTTTATTGACCAACCTAGTATGCGTAATAAAGAGATGAAGCTTGTTCGTATGAAAAATATGGAAGTTACTAAGTTTATTGAGCAAATAAAACCAATTTTAAAAAATTATGGGATTTTAATTGCAAGATCTCCTAAATCGCCAGGGGTACAGATAGTTCCTATTGCTCAAATTAATTCATTTTTATTACTTTCAGAAAAAAAGGCATGGACAGACACTATTCTTTTTTGGAAAAAGAAACTAGACATCGTTAAAAATACAAATATGAATGATTTAGAATTTTTTGTCTATAAACCACTTAATCGAAAGGCAGAGGAGTTAGTAAAAGTTATTCAAAACTTTTCTAACGTTTATAAAACATCTACTTTAAGTAGAGAGACAAATTCTCCAGGGCAAAGCATTAATAGAGAAACAGGAGAAGAGACATCTACCTCTTCTAGTGATAACAGTTTTGATAACAGTTTAAATCAAGCAACCAATCAAACCAAAGTTGTAGTAGATAAGGAGCGTAATAATATTATTATCTATGCAAAAAGAAAAGATTATTTTGCACTTAAAAAAATGTTACGACGCTTAGATACTCTACCAAAACAAGTTTTAATTGAGGTAACTATTGCGGATATCTCTTTAACAGATTCACTAAAATATGGATTTGAATGGTTCTTAAGTAAACAAGGTTATGACGTAAAAGGTTTAGATGGAGCAGGTTCTTTAGGTGGAGCAGGAGTATTGGCTCATATGTTTTCTGTTTCAAAAGGACTAAATGCTATTTTTTCAGCTGCCAAGACACGTAAATATGTAAATATACTCTCTAATCCAAAGCTTTTAGTTTTAAATAACCACTCTGCAAGTATTAATGTGGGAGACAGAATTCCTATTATTAGCTCACAAGCATCTGTTGGAGATGTAGGGGGAAACCAGCCAAGTATTTTACAAAATATACGCTACCAAGAGACAGGTATCTCTTTGAATGTAAAACCAACTATAAATTCAGATGGTTATCTTACTTTAAATATCTCACAAAATGTTAGTAACTCTAAGGCAAATAATCTTGGAGGAAGTAACTCTCCTATTATCTTTAATAGACAACTTCAAACAGATGTAATTTTAAAAAGTGGTGAAACAGTAGTTCTTGGTGGATTAATCTCTGAAGATAAAACAAAAGATACAACTAAAGTACCTCTGCTTGGAGATATTCCTATTGTAAAAAATATCTTTTCTAACTCTGGAGATAGTGTAGAGAAAAAAGAGTTGGTTATTCTTATTAAACCAACAATTTTGCGTAATAGCAATGATGCAAAAATAGTAACAGATGCACTATTGAAGCTAATGAAATTTCAGTAACAACTATTTTATTTTATTTTATTTTTTTTTATTAAAAAGGTAAAGCTAATATTCACTTTTTAGATAATTTAAACTGAAAAATCTTTATACTTTAAGATTAGCTATGATAGAATAACTTCAAGTGAGAAGAAAAACTCATGAATTTTAAAGTTATTCTAAAAGGAGTTCGAAAATGAACAAAATTTTAACAGGCATATTAATAAGTGCAGTTGCCTCAACAGTTACACTATCGGCAGCAGATGCTGTTGTTGGTCAAGATGTACCTACAGAACAAAGATTAAGTCATCTTTATATTAACCAAGATACAACTACTTATAATACAAATAAGGTTCTTACTGGTGGAGAGAATAAAGATGCTTATGACTACAATGTATCTATTGATTTACCAGGTGTTGGACAACCAGTACAACTTGTATGGAAACCATTTGTAAACCTTACAAAAGATTCAAAATTTACTCTTAGAGCAGTAAATGGAGATTTTGTATTGGCACGTGATGTTGTTCTTTGTTCTGGTAATAAAAAAGTTGGTACAATGGTATCTACAGGAACAACTGATGGTTCAACAATTATGAACGATATGAGTTTCCAAATCGATGATGTCTCTGATGCAACTTTTGCCACAGATATTGTTAAAGATAACAACCTTACTTTCTCAGCAGCACCAACTTGTAAAAAAGATGCTTTATTACAAATAACATCATCTAAAGGTGCTTGTACTACTCTTGGAATTGAAATTCCACAAGCAATCGATAACTCATCTCAAGCATTTAAAGATTATACTGCTCCTGCTATTAACGTTGGTAAAACTCAACATTTAGTTAAAGTTGCATGTGATACACCAGTATGTACAATTGATACAACTGCTGGAAGTAAAGTATTTACAGATACACCTGCTGCAGTTGGTATTAACCTAGCAAAAACACAACCAGTAGGTTCAAGAATTGCTGATGAGTTATGCCCAGGATGTGATGAGACAGTTACTTCAACTTGTGTAACTACTATTCATGTTGAAAACAACGCTACTTTTGATATTACCTCTTTAGAAGTAACACCAACTATGGCTGTTAACGCTGGTATGACAGTTGATGTAGAGTTTGATGCAAACACTACTGAAACTGATAAACCAATGAACCAATTGATTACACTTACAGATATTAACATTACTAAAGATGATGCAAAAGATATTAAAATTACATATCATCCAAAAGAAAACTCTGTAATTGAAGCTGGTGATGTAATTAGTCCTATTACACTTAAATCTGGTAATAAAGCACTTTCTTTAGAGAGAGATGTAACTGCAAATAATGACAAATTAGCAACGTTTGCAACTGCTGGTGCAACTGTGTTTACAGTTCCTTACATGAACTCTAACTATAAATCTTTTGTTAAGATTACTAGCCTTGCTCCAATTGATGCAACACTTAGTGCTGTAATTACTGACCAAACTGGTAAATCAACACCTTCAATTGATTTAGGTACTATTGCTCCTAATGCAACTAAATTCCTATTCTCAACATTTGGACCATTAAAAGATGCTGCTGATGCTGCTGGTCTTAAAAATGCATGGTCTGTTGTATTTACAATGTCTGGTGAAGCAACAGTTGTAGCTACAATGGAAGGACCAAATGGTGGAGACAGAGCAATTCCAGTATTCTAAGAATTACTCTCTCTTTAACAACAAAACCTTTGAGTTTTGTTGTTTGCTAAGCATCTATTTGCTTAGCAACTCTCTTTAAATATCATAAATCTTCCTAGCCAACTCAAAATCATCTTCCCAATCAATATCAATAACTTTAGAACCTTTTAATCTGTAAAGATATGGATTTTTCCCAATTCTGTCACTCATACTCAAATAGTTCTCTCGTGAATTAATATAGAAAGCATGATTTATCTCATACAAAGGCTCTAGGTCTTGAGTTTGAATCCAAGGGTTGTTACTATCTTCTATATTTATAATTTTTTTACTTTGGTCTGACCACAAAAAATTTCTTATCTCAGTTACAGACATTATAGAGTCGTAACCCTCTTTTAGAGCTTCAAAATATTTTGCAATAGCATCTTCATAATCTTGAGCCTTTACAAAGGGGCTAGTGACATGTAACCATAAGATGTTTTCACCTTTGGTAATAGTAGGCATATACTCTATAAGCTCTCTTACAATAGTAGAAGAGGAGCAGAGATGTTCAGGTCGTATATCTATCTTAACTCGTGGGTCACCTTTGGCTATGGCTTTTACCTGCTCTATGGCTTCGTTGTAGTTTGATGTTACAACTATCTCATCTACACTTTTTAGTTTTAAAAGCTCTGTAATTTTTAGTTCTGTTAAACTCTTTCCATCTTTTGAGAAAGGGCGTATATTTTTGTCTTTGACTCGTTGAGAGCCTTTTCTTATTGGTAGTACGATTGAGAGTTTCATGATTTTCCTTTTTAACCCATAGGATACAAAATATCTTCTTGAATAGATTTTATCTTCTCTAAAGTCTCTTTAGTGAGTTCTAAATCAACAGCTTCTAAAACCTCATCTAACTGCTCCTCTACTCTAGCAGAGGTCAAAGCAGAAGCCACAAAATCAAAACTAAGTACCCAAGCAATGGCTAAAGTAACAGAAGAGATACCCAACTCTTTGGCTAAAGCTATATACTCTTTTGTAGCTTTTATGGTTTTAGAGTTTATAAAGCGTTTAGCCATCTCTCTTTCACGTAGAGATTTTGAGTGAATATGGTGAGAGTATCGTGCATTTGATGGGTAAGAACCATCATTGTACTTTCCACTTAAAACACCTCCTGCTAACGGAGAGTAGGCTAAAAGAGATATGCTCTCTTGCCTACAAACATTTGCTAACTCATCTAAAAACCTTGGATTGTTTAGAGAGAAGTTGTTTTGAATAGACTCAAAACGGTTTAACTTCTCATACTTAGCTACCTCATTTGCTTTTGTTAACCCATAAGCACTATCATTAGATGTTCCAATATAACGAACTTTTCCACTCTCTACCAACTTA
>JALVXC010000058.1 GCA_027038275.1 Campylobacteraceae bacterium
TTTAGCTGTAACACTTTGACCACTCTTTACTTGCTTTGCAAATTCTTCTAAATCTATCTCTATTTTCATTGTAAATCCTTCTGTGTTTAGTATTTTATCTAATTGACACAGAATTATTTACACTCCCCTCTTTTTTAATGTAATTTTATAAGAAAATATAATAGTTAAAACTTATTTGGTTGGAATTTAGATATTTTTTGTTTTAGAAATGGATTTTTAGAGGTTCCCAAAAGAGTCTTTTTTATTAAGGTGTTTTACTAACAAAGCAGCTTCACAAGCTATATTTATCTCTAAGTCCAACTCCCCTTCGCCGCCTTTTAAAATAAGATTTTCTAGCTTTATAAAGAAAATCTCTACATCTTTTACTATCTTTTTTATTATTGCTCTATAAATTCGTAAAGCGATATCATTACTATATTTTTCTAACTCTTTATATAAGCCTTTTAACTTATCAATTTCAAAAAGAATATCTTCTAAAGATGGCTCTATCTCTAAACTTGCCATAAAATAATCGGAGTAATTTTTTAAAAACTTTTTTGATAACTCATTTTTAACTATTCTTTCAATCTCTTCTAAACTCTTTTGAAGCGTCTCATTTAAATAATTATAATCAATGTATATATAGTAGTTTTCAAATCTTTCAAAATCAACTATTTTCATTCTGTAACTATCAATTAATGCAGCAAGCTCTCTATATTCATTCATCGCAACACCTTACAAAAAACAATACTCATAATATGCACATTTCCTACACTTACTCTCATATTTTGGCTTTGGTGGAGTTTCTTGGCTAATAATTTTTTCAATTTCCTCTAAAACTTCCAAAAGCTTTTTGCGGTTCTCTTCGTCCAATTCAACAATAAAGCGCTTTTTGTTTTGCTTTTTCTTTTCAAACACTTCCAGCCTGCCTTTTCTAAGCACTCCAACTTGCTCTAACTTATAAAGATACAAAAGCAGCTGCCACTTCGCCGCCTCTAAATCGCTATCGCTCTTTTTTACCTCAACCACATAATCTTTTGTAATCTTATCAAGCTTAATATTCTCAAAAACAACTTCACTTACTCTATCTTCGCTAATCTCATGCAAAACCCGCCCAATCCGCACATCTTCGCTGTTATCTTCTAGGTTAATGCGGTTAGCGTGGAGCCATAATTGCATTTTACAGTGGAAGTAGTAGTTTATTAAAGTTCCAGTTATCTTCATAAAAAATCATATCCCTTTTCTTGATTTTCCAAAAATTTTTTCCTATCAAATTTAAAATCTTCACTTATATACTCTTCATATTCACTAAAAAGATATATTCCACAACACTCATCACTAAATCTATCAACTTTTTTACTATATGGAAGATTAAATATAAAAAATTGCATATAAAAGTTAAGTTTTGATTTTTCTACCTCTTTTTGGGCAAAATTTTCTATCTCATTTAGTTCTTTTAATCTCTCCCAAATATTCCAACCATCTAAATAGCCATCTTTTACAAGCTCTTTATCAAAAAGCTCTATAAACTCTTTATCAATTTTTAACTTATATGGGAAAAAGAGAGTTATCCCACTTGATTTAATTAACTGCATCTTTTTATAAATCTTTTTAAACTCTAACCTTTGCAAAAGATTTAAAAACTCTTTTTTATTAGTTTGTAGTCCTTCAAATTTATCTTTCTTACTTTCTAATCTTTTTAAAACCACTTCATAACATTTTTCAAAATCTTTTTGCAAAAAATAATCTCTAACTTCTTTATTTTGCAAATTAACTTCAAGTCTATTATCACCTCTATAGATATCTTCAGTTTTATCAAGATTAAAAAAGTAGGCTTTTCCAATGCTTAGGGCATTTCTGTTTATTCGTCCTAAAAACTGCTCATCACTATCAAAAGTAGAGATATCCTTTAAACCTAGCTCCATATCAATATCAACTCCAGCCTCAATAACCTGAGTTGCTACAATAATTATTTTTTTAGCTTCTCTTGTTCGTCTAATAACTTTTTCTCTAAAGAGTCTATTATCATCTCCACTTAACTCATACACCTCATATTCATCTAAATCTTCAATATACTTATAAAACCCTCTAGCACTGCTTTTTTTGATAAACTCTATTAAAACCTTATTTGCCTCTAAAGCCTTTTGTTTTAAAATCTCAAAATCCACCTCTTTATCTAAAAGAGAAAAATCCACCTCAACCCTATCTTTAAACAAAGAGTTTAAAAAATACTTTCTACTATCAAGCAGTTCTACAAATCTTTCTTTTTTCTCTAAAAGTCTATCAATTTTTGGCAATGTTGCACTCATTATAATGATTTTGAGATTTAAAAGTTTGGAAAATGAGTTAAAAAACTCAACCATATACCACCAAAGATTATTGTCATAACTTTGAATTTCATCTAAAATAATAACACTTCCATAAAGCTGCCAAAGTGCAAAATTAGCTTCTTTTCCTATACCAAAAAATATCTCAAAAAGATTCACATGAGTAGTTAAAATCAGTTCATAATGGTAAAATAGACGGTTTAAATAGATTTTTTCATACTGTTTTGGGTCATCCTCTTCATCACCTTTTATAGGTGTGATAGAGTTTATCACTGAAAAATCAAGTGAATTAAAAATTTCTGCTATTTTATCTTTTGTCTGCTCTACAAGTGTATTAAACGGAAAAATATAAAAAATCTTTTTTGGATTTAGCTGTAAGGCAAGATTTAAAGAGATTAAGGTTTTTCCAGCACCTGTTGGAGCTTGAAGATAAAAAATATTTTTCGATTTATCAAGATTACTTTCAGCTTCCAAAAACATCTCGCTTCTTAGCTTATCAATAGGCTTTTGATAATTTGAGGCTCTGATATTTTTTATTATTTTAAAATCTTCAAACTCCTCTTTTGCTTTTTTGACATCCAACAAACCAAAACTATCCACCTTTAAACCAGCCATATACTCTAAAGTGGCATAATAATCAGCACTAATTAGCAGTGAAAAAATAAACTTAACAGCTATAAAAGTTTCTATATCAAAATAACTAAATTCTAATGTAATTTGTCTATTTTCACCTAAATCCAAATTTAGCTTTTGCACAAATTCATCAAACTCATCTATTTTTGAGTGATGCTTTGCTATCAAAAAACTAAGAGCAGTTAGTAAAAATAGCTTCTTTTCAAACTCACTATCATCCTCTTCACTTGCAACTTCTTCGATATATTTTTTAAAAAATAACTTCGCTCCTAAAAATGAGTGCTTAGAGCTTTTTACTTCCTTTTTCTCGCACTCTTCTTTAAATGATTCATTTTTCATCTTTATATACTGAAAACAAGGGTTTCTCTTCCCCTCATCATGAGAAATGATTGCATCAAAAATAAGCCTCTTTATAAACTCTCTATCTTTTACCTTAAAACTATCGATAACCTTTTCTAAATCTATCTCTTTTTCTTGGA
>JALVXC010000059.1 GCA_027038275.1 Campylobacteraceae bacterium
TATTTACGTATCCGGCACTTCCAACGGTGGTTTTATGGCATTACGATTAGCCAATGAATTACACAACAAAATAGCTGCCGTAGCGGCAGTTGCCGCTTCGATGCCGGCGGTTTCTTCTTGTCCGCCAACGCAACATCCTATATCCGTTTTAATGATGAACGGCACCAACGATAATCATATGCCCTATAATGGCGGCACTATCGGAAATCCGCCCAATCCGGCTAACGGTACAGCCCTATCCACACCTGATGCCATCGATTTTTGGGTGCATCTGAATCAAACAGATACAATTCCGCAAACCTATACTTTTCCGGATTTAGACCCCGACGACGGTGGTATTGTACAAAAATACACTTATACTAACGGGATTCATCAAACTGAAGTTATCTTATACAAAATAAACGGCGGTGGACATTCCGCACCCAGTATCAGAGAACGATATTCACGTCTGTTTGAACAGTATTTTAACAAACAAAACCACGATATTGAAATGACCACCGAAGTATGGCAGTTTTTTAAAAGCAAACGATTGAATTGATAGAGATTTTGTCATTAAATGCCGGAGACTTCGATACATCCCCCCAACGAAAGTTGGGGGAACACTCAGCCACCTTTAATTCTGCATTTTCAAATAATTTATCTCACATCTTATTCTTTTTTCAACTAGCAATACCGACTCCCTACGACAAAAGTCGGAATCAGAATTGGTGCGTTCCTATACTCTACTTACTACTAATTAACGAGAGCCAACCCAATGCGTTTCCGTCCCATATCTACACTGATAACTTTGACATGCACTTGCTGGTTGAGCTGCACTACATCGGCGGGATTGCTGACAAAACTATCGGACATATTGGATATATGCACCAAACCGCTTTCTTTGATACCGATATTGACAAAGCAACCGAAATTGGTAATATTATTGACAATGCCGGGATAAACCGCACCTTCCTTAACATCGTCTATACTTATTAAATCGGGGCTGAATGAAAATACCCGTGCCTTTTGACGAATATCCAAACCGGGTTTTTCCAATTCTTTGACAATATCGCGTAAAGTAGGTAAGCCGATTTTGTTAGATACAAATTGTTGCAAATCAATATTTTGCAGTAATTGTTTGTTTTCAATCAAATTTTTGACCGATACGCCCAATGACTTTGCCATTTGCTTAACAACCGGATAAGATTCGGGGTGTACTGCGGAATCGTCCAGCGGATTATCACCGTTTTTGATGCGTAAAAATCCGGCTGATTGTTCAAAAGCTTTCGGACCCAACGCCTTGACTTTTTTCAATTCATCACGATTTTTAAAAGCCCCGTGTTCACTACGATAATCCACTATATTTTTAGCCAACTTATCCCCTACACCGGATACATAACGCAACAAATACCGGCTTGCGGTATTGACATTGACACCAACCAAATTTACCGCACTTTCTACGACATTGTCCAATTCCTGTTTAAGCAATGTCTGATTGACATCGTGCTGGTACTGCCCTACCCCAATGGATTTCGGGTCTATTTTGACCAATTCCGCCAACGGGTCTTGCAAACGTCGCCCGATAGATATAGCACCACGCACGGTTACATCTTTGTCGGGAAATTCCTCACGTGCCACTTCCGATGCCGAATAAATCGATGCGCCGGCTTCATTAACTGTAAACACCGGTATGTCTCGACCAAAATTTATCTGCTTGACAAACCGCATGGTTTCTCTATAGGCGGTGCCATCACCTATACCAATGGCTTCAATCTCGTATTTCTCGACCCAAAATTTGATTTGTGCCGCCGCTTCCACACTGTTGTTTTGTGGCGGATGTGGAAAAATTGCCCCGTGGTGCAACAAATTGCCTTGACTATCTAAACAAACCATTTTGCAACCCGTTCTAAACCCCGGGTCAATGGCTAAAACCCGTTTTTCACCCAAAGGCGGTGCCAATAACAATTGGCGTAAATTTTTTGAAAATACCGCAATAGCGGTGATGTCGGCTTTTTCTTTGTAGAAATTAATAGTTTCGGTAGCAATAGATGGTGCCAATAAACGTTTATAAGCATCGTTAATCGCCAATGCAATTTGTCCGGCGGTTTCATGATGATTTTTGATAAAGCGTTTTTCCAATTTGTCGAGTAAAAAATCCGTATCAACTTCCAATTTCACCCTGATAAAACCTTCTTTTTCTGCCCTTAACATTGCCAATAATCGATGTGACGGTGTACGTGCAA
Source organism: Campylobacteraceae bacterium (assembly GCA_027038275.1). Taxonomy (GTDB): domain Bacteria; phylum Campylobacterota; class Campylobacteria; order Campylobacterales; family Sulfurovaceae; genus UBA1140. The sequence goes on from JALVXC010000059.1 coordinate 2,223, forward strand.
GCGGTTCTTCCCAATCAAAATAATCGCGATAGGTTTGGGCTTTATCATCTGTGTCTTTGTCTTTGACTACTTTGGTCTTAATCGCTGCGGAGCGTTTGTAAGCACGTCGCACAACATTACGCACCCACAAATTTTCATTAATCCATTCGGCTATAATATGACGGGCGCCTTCGAGTGCCGTTTCGGGATTTTCAACTTGCTCATTGACAAAATTTTCCACCTGACCATACAAATTATTCGTGCGCTGTGCCATGATGATTTTCGCCAGCGGTTCCAGGCCCTTTTGACGCGCTACATCAGCTTTGGTTTTGCGTTTCTTTTTATAAGGCAAGTACAAATCTTCCAATGCCGTAGCATCGTAAGTTTGCAAAATTTTAGCTTCCAATTCATCCGTCAAAACGCCTTGCTCTTCCAGTGCTTTAATGATGGTTTGTTGACGTTTTTGCAGGTCGTCAAATTGTTTTTGCAACTTTTGTATATCATATACCGCCACTTCATCTAAATTGCCGGTAGCTTCCTTGCGATAACGCGAAATAAACGGTACCGTAGCGCCGTCATTGAGTAAAGTCAAAACGCTATCAACTTGTTTTTGTGGCAGTTGTGTTTTTTCTGAAATCAGTTGAACAATTGTCATAGGTCATTTTTTAGCGGGACAATATTACGAAAATATCTATAAAATTTACTATGGGATACAATGATGTTTCATCTGTTTATTTTTTATTTTGACATCAATGTCAGATGTAACCTTTGATGATTAAAATAATCATTACGTTGTGTGTTTAATGATTATTTTAATCATGTCGGTTTCATTTTATAATAATGTCACCCCTTCGGGGTTCAAATGAATTATTTTATCGTTTTGTTTATAATAATATCACCCCTTCGGGGTTTTAAAATTGAACCCCGAAGGGGTGAAAATATTGTAGCAAAAATAACATTAATACCGCTAGAACCCCGAAGGGTGAAAAGATTATAGAAAAGAATCCCCCCAACCGTCAAAACCCCGAAGGGGTGAAAGGATTATAGAAACAATTTTATCATTTTAACAAAAAAAATTATTTTTGGAAATAATTAATAATACAAGACCGTTGCAAAACCATCCGATTTCATTTTTTTAATGATTTTATAAAATTTTTATTCAATATTTTTTCATTTAGTCACTTTTTTGGACTTTTTTGCTCATATTAT
>JALVXC010000060.1 GCA_027038275.1 Campylobacteraceae bacterium
GCTTCTATCTCTTTTAAAATTTCAATGATTTGTTTATCTGTGAATTTACTTTTTCTCATGTCTTCTCCTGATTTATTTTATCAGAATTATTACGATTTAGCTAGTCCAGTTTTTGGGGAGGCTTACACCAGTACTTACTAGTTTCATTTTCTCCTATCCAAATACCAATGATTTCTTTTTTACCTTCAAGGTTGATACCTAGCATTATATAAGATGCTATATTTTTAACAACTCTATCGACTCTGATCTTTAGTACTGTTGCATCCATAAAGATGATAGGATATATCTTATCTAATGGACGGCTCTGCCACTCTAGGGCTTTTTCCATTATTTTCTCTGTAATATTTGAGATAGTTTGAGTAGAGAGTTCATATCCATATAAATCATCAAGATGAAGCTGTATATCTCTTACACTCATACCTTTGGTATAGAGTGATAGGATCAAATCTTCACTGCCATTAAGTAGTACTTCTCTCTTTTTTATAAGCTGTGGTTCAAAGCTTGCTTCTCTATCTCTTGGGATAGATACATCAAACTCTCCATACTTTGATTTTATGGTTTTTTCATTGTAACCATTTCTAGTATTTGTATTTGAAGATTCTTGATGTTTGTTGTATCCTAAATGGGATGTAAGTTCTTCTTGTGTTGCTGTTTGTATTACTTCTTTAAGTATATTTTTAAACTCATTTGTAATGTCATCAAGAGATGTTATCTCTCCTGATGCTAGTTGTTTTTTTAACTCTTCATGATTGATTAAACTCATGTGTAAATCCTTTTTTAATTTCACTTGATTAGTTTATCAAGTTTCCTAATTTTTTAGGTTTACACAGTTAGTTTTACAGTCTCCTCTAAACCAAAGTGTTTATCTTTTTTGCTATATCTTTTCTCCTATTTTTGTGGGTTCATTATAAATTTTTAAAATAATATTAAGCATTTTTTTTGACAATACCTTTCTATCAAAATCATTAGCAAGTCTTTTGCATCCATCTTGTAACTCTCTATAAAGTATTTGATTATTTTTTAAAATATTTAATTTTTCAATAAAATCATCTCTATTTTCTGGTTCAAAGCATAATCCTGCATTATAATGCTCTATAATCTCTTGTGCTTGTCCTTCTACACCTAATAGAGTAGGTTTTAACATAGCAGATGCCTCGAAAATTTTAGATGGAATAACTGTTTTAAAGTTATCCTCTTTTTTAAGTGGTGCTAATGATATATCACAAATAGATAAATATTTTGGAACATCTTCTTTAGTAATGGGACTTAAAAAAGTAACATTTCTAAGTTTTAACTCTTTTGCTAAAGTAACAATTTTTGTTTTCATAGCTCCATCACCTATAAAAAGAAAATGAATATCTGAATCTATAACATAAGCTAAACTTTTAATAATAAAGTCTAAACTATGAGCCATACCATGAGTACCAATATACCCAACAATAAATTTATCTTCAAATCCCAACTTTTTTAAAAGTTCACTATCTTTCTCTCTTGGATAAAAAAGTTCTATATTCGAACCATTGGTTATTACCTCTATCTTGTCTTCATTTATACCTCGGCTAATTAAATTCTTTTTAAAAGCTTTTGTTACTGCTACAACTTTTGCACAATCTCTATATAAGTATAATTCTATTTTTTCTAATATTTCTATAACTTTATCCTGTTTAATTGCACCAACTGTTTTTATAGATTCTGGCCACAAGTCTCTTAGTTCAAATATCCAAGGTTTTCTTCTTATTTTACTAAGACTCCATGCACTCCAAGTAGTAAAAAATTGTGGAGAAGTTGCTATTATCACATCATACTTCTGAAATAACCCAACAAAAAATGACATTACTGCAAAGCTTATATAATCTAAAACTCTTTTTGCAAATCCTTTATTTGCGGTAATATAACTCCACAATCTTATAACCTCTATACCATCAATATTTTCTTTTTGGTAAAGTTTATTTTTATATCCTTTAAAAACCTTACCGTGCGGAAAATTTGGAAAACAAGTTATTATTGTAACTTCAACATCATCTTCTTTTATCCACTCTTTTATGTGTTCATATGTCCTTGTTGCTGGGGCATTAACTTCTGGTGGAAAGTTATCTGTTATAAATAATATTTTCAATTTAGTTTCCTTATAATAATATTTGAATTAATTAATTTTAAAGATAAATATAATAATAACATATATATAAATGTTGGAATACCGAAAAGATTTCCTATTACACCTCCCATAAGCCATGGAAATACTACAAGCATCATATATATTGTTAACATCGTATTTTTTATTATAGAATTTACATCAATTGTTTTATAATAAATTTTAATTGTTATACCAAGTATTAAACCAGTTATAATTGAGAATATAAAATAATAATATTTCCCAAAATAATAAACACCCTCACCAAAATTTGTAACAGTTAAGTTAAATGCACCACTTAATGCTTCATTAGCCTTTGGGTATGTCAAGTAACCAATTAATCTTGTAATATTGATTTTTAAAAAATCTATACTATCTGTATTATACCCCGTCAATAAAGAACTTATTTTATTGCCAAATGCATACATTAATGCCATCCAACTATCAGTACCTCCATCTGGGAATAGATTCCATATGCCAACTGTTCCTTCCAGTGCCACTGATGTTGCTCTTGCAAATATATATTGTAATGCTACTTCAGGTTCTAATCTCATAAAATAGTAAGCCGAAAAAGACATTAAAAAAAGAAAAAATATTCCTAAAGTTATCAAATATTTCATTTTAATAAATCTATCTACCTGCACTAATCCTGCAGAAAGTATAAGTAATGCAGTAAATTTAAATCCCGTCAAAACTCCAATTAACAATCCCAAAAAATAAATAATAAACAATTTTCTCTTAAATAATTTTTGTCTATTAGATATTTTATAGTAAATACTTGATATAACTATGATACCAGCTGGTAAAAACATAGTAAAAAAATTATAAAAGAATCCTAAAAAGCCAAGAGTAGTTCTAAAGTCGCCTCTACCTATTTTCCCTAATAAAATATTAATTCCACCATATACAAAAAGTTGAAAAAATAATGCAATAATTAAGAAAAGTATAGATTTATTAAAAATACTATTAATTTTTTTATTAGAAATAAATTTCTGACTTATATAATCTTTTTTTAAATTTGTTTTATATAAAATAATCAAAACAAGCATAAAAATAATCAAAAGGTGAATTGTATATGAAACTATAAAATAATTGTCTATATCTCCAAATAAGTTTTTTTCATGTTCACTAAATGTAAATAAACCTAAATATGGCATTATTAGATATAAAGATAAAAATCCAAAAATAATTTTCATTAAAAACCTTTTTAAAAAATCTGTATATTTTTATATCGTTTTTTAATAAAATTTTCAAGCTTTATTAAAGAAAACTTACTTATGGCCTTAGGATGGCCGATAGTAACGAAATATTGATTTTCTCTATCTTTATAAAAACCATATGCATCTTCCAAAAGTAAACTCTTAAATCCATCAGTTGAAACAGGTGCATACCCACCAAAAATTAACAATTTTGCAATATCTTTTTTAGAAGCTCCAACAGGTTTACCATCTCCATATATTTTATGTATCGAGCTAGAAAACTTCTTAGTTATAGCAAACTTCCAATAAAATAAAGGATTATATCTCCATGTACTAATTGGTATTTCTGTAAAAAATCCATTATTATCTTCAACCAATATATCATCTTCAAATTTCCACTTATCTTTTTTTGGGGCTTTCCTAAAATCTATAAAATGTGTTTTAGACTTGTTGTAACCTCCATAAAAAACTGTAGAATCTAACCATATATTATGATTTTTTAAACTATTTTTTAACCTTGCAAAAGGCTGGATAGACCATCCTCCAGCTCTAAAGGCAAAAACTTTATTACCGACAATATCTGTTAAAACTTTTTTATATCTATATACAATACTATCTATTTCACTATCTGAAAATGAATGCAGTCTATATCTTTTTGTATTAAAAACCCATTTTTTTCCATTATAATAACTATCCTCCCAATGAGGATGAATATGCAATTGGATACTATGGCCAAAAAAATCCAATAGTTTTAACTGCTCTATGATTTGCAAATAGTCATCTTTTAACTTAGGGTAATCATCTTTTAACTCTTCCAGTTTTAATAAATATCCACTATCTACAAAAAAAACAAAATTTACATTATATTTTTGACCAAGCTCTATAAGCTTATTTGTAGGTACAATGATAGAATTTTCCAAACTACCACTACAAGAACCAAAAAAAAGTTCATAATCAAAGGTTATAATTACCTTCATGAACTACCTTTTATACTATCTATTGGATCCATATAGTTATATCCTTTTAATTTTAAGTAAGTATAAGTCAAAATGTTGAATAGCTTGAACTTAAGTGGATTATATATATATCTAAAAGAGACACCTTCTTTTAATTCTCCTCCAAATCTTTTTTTAAATCTATCTAAACCTTCATATTTACTACCCTTTTCAAAACCTATTCTTGCACCTACAAAATCATAATACTGCAAACCTTTTTCTTTAAAAATTTTCAAAGCTTTGAAATGCAATAAATTTATACTGCCAGTATATGGTCTCTCTATGCTTCCTCCATACATATAGTATGCCCAATTTTTATCGAATATAAAAACCGCAACTCCTTGAGGCTTATTATCTTTAACGGCTTTTAGCATTAATATATTATTAGGAATTTTATTAACTAACTTTTCTATATATTCTCTTGATGGATAGTGTATGACTTGCTGTCTTTGCATAGTTTTTGATATTATTTTATAAATTAAGTTGGTATCATCCGTTGCCTCTACAACTACACCATCTTTATCTGCTTTCCTAACTACATTTCTATGCTTAGCATGAAACGATTTTAAAAGTTCATCTTCACTTTTGGATAAATCCACAATATAACTACCCCAAGGAACACAATCTGCTCCTTTTGGACAGCAATTAAATATTACATTGGATTGGGCTTTATAGATAAAATCACAAATTTTTTCTTTACCTATTAACTCTATGGCACTATTTAAAAAAGATTCTTCATCTTTTTGCTCATATTTATCAACTTTAGCAATTAAACCAGTAGTAAAGACTAATCTTGTAAATATCAGCCTAGTATCTAAAAAAAATGGCAGTATAAATTTTTCATCAACTATCCAGCCATACTTATCACTTTTTATAGATAAATAATTTTCACAAGCTAAAATTGGTAGGTTCTCATAATTTAACTCTTCTTTTTTATAAACTATCTTCACTCTATAATTCCTTTTATTAATTTACTTACATCATTCATATTTTTCAACTCAGATGGGTCTTTTTCCCACCATTTTGTATCTAGAAGTTTTTCTATGGTTTCATTATCAAATCTATACTTTATAATTTTTGCAGGATTCCCAGCGACCATGGCATAAGCTGGAACATCTTTTGTAACTACTGAGCCTGCACCTATAACCGCTCCGGTTTCTACTTTAACACCAGCTAAAATTATTGCATTTGCACCAATTAGTACATCGTGAGCAATCTCTGTAAATCCTTTATCTTCAAACTCATTATATATTTGCTTTTGTATAAAACCTCTATATGGTTCATAAAATATTGTACTAGTTGAGACAAAATGCAAAGGATGAGATCCCATACCAATCTTAATACCATGTGAAATAGAGCAGTAATTTCCAATAGATTTACAATTAGTATCGATTTGAGTATTTTCATTTATGAATGAGAATTTGCCAATAGTTACATCTTTTTGAATTTTACAACCTTCTCTAATAATACTGCCTTTTCCAATTTTAACATTTGGCATTATAAAATTGCTATAAATCTCTACATCAGGATATTTAAAATATTTGGCGATACTAAAATAGGCAAAATAAACTCTCTTTAATATAATTTTTTTAAGTGCTTTAAACATAACTAAGTACCTCATCAATATCTTTAATGGCTATAAATTTATCCAGATAGTGCTTTGTATAGTAATGCATAGGATTCTCTTTCATAATATCAAAAACAAATGTTTTATTTTTATAATGAATAGCATCAAAATGGCAAGATGAGTAAACAGAGATGTGTGCTAATGCATTATATATATACTGCTCAGTAATATATCTCTTTTGGCTTAAAATCTCTACAACATCGCTTTTATGTAACTGCGATAATTGCTCTTTTGACTCATTTGGATGTGGAAGATAAAGTAATTTTATATTTTTCTGCTTTAGTACTTTAGTAGCATCTTTTAGCAGTCTATTAATCTCGTTATAAAAACCACCTTGTCCTGTGAAAACAATAAATCTTCCATCCTCTAATACAATATCTTTTTTAATAAGCTCATATTTAAGTCTTCCTTTCACTTCAATCTGTTCAGGTAAGTAGTAACCCGCTTCTATAAGTTCATCTTTCCAAAATTTATTATATACATAAACAGTATCAGGTGTTGGCAGAAGGGAGTCTTTTTTTGCATAGTTATATCCTCTGTGCATAGGACCTATAATACCGTGCTGAATCTCGATAATTTTTACACCCTTCTCTTTTAGTACAGCAATTAAAGGGCTATTTGAGTAGGCAGAAACAATATATGCTTTTTTAAAGCTAAATGGAAAAAGAAAAATCTTATACAGATAATAAGATACTATAAATTTTGTATGTATATACTGTAACTCTTTTTTGCTAACTTCAAACCCAAGTCCATCTAAAGCTAAATCAAACGTTGAAAAATACTTAAATATCTTCGTAAATATCACTTTAAAAGGAGCAAGTAAAAAAGAGAAAATAACAATATTATTCTGCTTAATATATTCTATATGTCTCCATAGTCTTTGCGGATAGTCAGCACTAACCCAATATACCAATCTTTTTAAATCAATCTCTTTAGGTAAATACTCATCTACTGTTTTTCCCTCAAACTCCATTAATCCTGAACCAGCTCCAACAAACAGAGTATCTTTTTTAGAAAAAATATTTTTAAAATAGCTAATAATAGAATTAAACACTAACTTCATGCCAATACTATTTAAAAAGGCTTTTTGATTATCTACACTTGTAGCTACAATGCCATCTAACGATTTAGAGTATAGAAAATTTTTAACATCAATCCAAGAGCTACTGCTTTTGGATCGAAGTTGTTCAATGACACCATCTTTTTCTAGTTTTGATAAAGCTTTAAATATGTCAGACATCATAACTCTTTTGAATAAATTTTGAGACAAAATAGACTGTTAAAAAATATAAAAACCATGTTATAGCAGTTGCATATGCTACACCTACCGCCCCATAAATTTTTATTAATATATAGTTTAAAATTAAATTTAATACCGCTCCGCTAATAGTAACAAAACTAAGAAGCTTTGTCTTTTTATAAAAGAAGAGATAATTAGTGTATAAAAAGTATAATGATTGAAATAAAAACCCTAACAATAGCCACAATAAAAAAACTTTAGAATTATAAAATTTAGCATCTATTAAATATTTGTATAAAATAGGTTCAATAAAGTATACAGAAATAGCTGTTATTATAAATAAAGCAAACAATAGATGTATCATCTTATTTGCTTTAGAAAAATCTCTATTTTGTAGCAGTTTATAAAACATAGGACTCCAAGCTTGATTGACAGAAGTACTAATTAATAACATAACAGCAGATGCTTGATACGCCACACTATAAAGTCCAACAGAACTATTTCCAATATAATATGATAAGAAATACCTATCAGACAAAGCTAAAATTATACCTCCAATAGAGTGTGCAATTAATGGTACTCCAAAAGATAAAATATCCCTACTATATTTTAAAACTATTTTACTAACAACATAGTTATTTTTATACAAAATATATAAACCCAAAATAGAAAACAGTAAAAATGAACCATATGCTCCCAAAAGTCTACCTACTAAACCATAGCTTAATAGTACTACTAAATAAAATGATATTGAAAAATCTAAAATTGTTTGGGCAATAGAAAACTTTGCATAGCTAATAGGTTTGGATGATGCTTGGTATATAATCAATACTACTAAAGGAACCACTCTTAAAAAGGCAAATATTGGTAGTATTTTTATCCAAATAGAATCTAAATTCAGAAGATTCGATAAGTAGTCACTAAATAAATATATTACAATTGATACTACTATAAATGCTATCACTGTTAGGATAAGAGCATTTGTTATATATAATGCAAACTCTTTCTTATCACTCTTTTTAAAATACTCAACATTTATTGCACCATTTATATTTAACATAACAAAAGGTGTTACAAAAAGTATAGAACTCTCTATTAGTGATAGTACTCCATAATCCTTAACACTTAAATATGCTGTTAAAATAGGTAACATTACAAAAGGAACAAGAGATTTTATACCATTAGTAGTTCCATAAATAACTATATTTCCACCTAGTTTTTTAAGCATTTAAAATAGCCTTTGCAATAATAAAGTCTATCTCTTCATCAATATCAATAGAGCTTTTTCTATCCATTTTGTAAGCATATATATTATCTTTTATAAAAAAACTCTTCTCTTTTAACAGTCTATCTGTTCTACAAATATAGATAGCTCCATTTAACCTATAATATTTTGGCAAGTCTTGACTTCTAGTATTTTTTACCTCTTCTCTTAAAAAGCCACTCATATCCAAATTTTCAGGCAAAGTATTACTCCATAAAGGAGAGTGATCCATTTCGCAAACACTAATAACTGCATCTGCATTTTTATTCTCTAATAACTCAATAGCTTCATCAATATGTTTTTCGTCTCTCAAGGGGCTAGTTGGTTGCAACAGAACAGTATATTCATATTTATCATCTAAACTTTCTATTGAATGCTTTATTGCATCAAAGGTAGTAGCAGTATCGCTAGCTAACTCACTTGGTCTTTTAATAGTATCTATTTGATATTTTTTTCCAATTTCTAAAATTTCGTTATCATCACTTGTTACAATAGTTTTGTTAATATACTTGCTATTAACCCCAGCTTCTATACTCCATACAATTAATGGTTTACCATTTAAATCTAAAATATTTTTTCTAGGAAGCCTTTTGCTCCCACCTCTTGCGGGAATAATTGCTAAATACTTTTTCATTTAAATACCTTAAAATACTCTCTGTTTGCTTTTTCGTATTCTTCTATTCTTCCAATATCTAGCCAATACTCTCTAAGAGGGAACGATACTGTTTTCTTATTTTCTTCTATAAGCTTTTCAAAAAGTGTTGGCATATCATAAAATTCATCATTAGGTATATAATCTATACACTCAGGGTTAAGCATATAAATACCAGCGCTCACAAAAAATTTATGCACGGGCTTCTCTTCGATAGATTTTATATCTCCATTCTCTATATTTACAACACCATATGGAACTTGTAAGTCATACTCTCTAACTGCCATTGTTGCAGTAGAGCTATTTTGGTTATGAAACTCCAACATACTCTCAAAATTTACACTTGTAAGCAGGTCCCCATTCATTACAAAAAATGGCTCTTTTGGTTTCTCTTTTAATAAACTTAGTGCTCCTGCTGTTCCCATTCTTTTATCTTCTAAAATATACTCTATATTTACACCAAATTTACTACCATCTTCAAAATAGTCTTGAATAATACTAGATTTATACCCTACACACATTACAATATTTGTAAATCCATATTTAGCAAAACGCTCTACTATTGTATGTAATATTGGTTTTCCACCAACATTAAGCATTGGTTTTGGAGTAGTTTCAGTAAGTGGACGCAACCTTGTTCCAAGTCCACCAACCATTAAAACTACTCTGTTTTGGTAGTTTTTTGGTTTTAATAGCTCATCTAAAATAGCAATACTAACAACTTTTCCATCATCATCAACAACAGGTATTTGATAAATCTTTTTTGATGTACAAATATTAATAATAGACTCTCTACTCTCATTAACAGATACTACCGTAGGATTTTTATAATAAATATCTGCTATTGAATCTTCTAAAGATTTACCATTAAGAATTGCTCTACGAATATCACCATCTGTTATTGTTCCTAAAAGCTTATTCTCTTCATCTACAACAAGTGCTATCTTTATAGCTCCTGCATCTATAATACTCAAAGATTCTTTTATTGTTGAGGATATTGTAATTTTTATTTTATTAATATTTTTCATAATCTTATACCTTTAGCTCAATATCATAAAATGATTTTTTTAAAATATTTTCTAAATCCATAGTTTTTAAAATATTTTTTATCTCTAAATTAGCTCCACCATTACCATAAGGATTTTCAACTTTTACTAACTCATCTTGAAACTCTTTGGAGTATAGTCTTTTAAACGCATTTGATATAGAGTTTTTAGTAGTATCGCAATTTATCACAGAATCAGCCATAATACGACCTTTTTGTCTATCTCCTATATTTATAGTCCCTATTTTAAATGATGGTGCTTCAATTAACCCACTAGAGCTATTACCAACAACAGCATCTACATACTGTAACGCACTTAGATATCGAAGCTGTCCTAATGATGTAAAACAAACTGCTTTATCATTATTATTTTTGACATATTCGTCTATCATATTATTAATAACTCTACCATCTGTATCACTATTTGCTTTTGTAAAAATAATATGTGTATCTTCTAATTCATCTATAACATCTAACAAAATCTGAAACTGCTCTTTAGCTGTTGAGTTCTCTAATGTTACAGGATGAAAAGTAACTAATATATTTTTTTCATTTAATTTAAAATTTATAGAGGCTTCAAACTCCTCTTTTGAAAGAAGCTTTAACTTCTTAATATTATCAATCCCAAGCCCACCAACATTAAAGACTCTACTCGGATGCTCACCTAATTGAATAACTCGATTTCGATACTCATTGGTAGCTGTAAAATGTAAATGACTCATCTTTGTAATACTATGACGAATAGACTCATCAAAAGCCCCCTCGGTAGTCTCTCCACCATGCAAATGAGCAATAGGAATATTGGCTATCATTGCAGAAGCAACAGCTGAAAAAATCTCGTATCTATCTCCTAAAACTACTAAAATATCAGGTCTTAACTCTTCATAAGCTTCAGCAAAAGAGATTTGAGCTAAACCCATAGATTTTGAGACTCCAATAGCTGTATCAGATGACAAAAGCATCTCTATCTTTTTGTCTATTTTAAAATCTTTCTCTATATCTTTATAAGTTAATCCAAATTCAGGACTTAAGTGCATACCTGTAACTATTAGTTGTAACTCTAAATTACTATTTGCCTCTATCTCTCTCATTAGCCAATACAAAAGACCATACTCTGCCCTTGTACCTGTTACAACACATATTTTTCTTTTACTCATATTAGCTCATCCACTTCATAATCTTTAGTTGCTACTGTACCAATAAGCTCATCCCATCTCATAGGGCTTATACCTCCACTTGGTCGTTTAACAGCCAAGTTCTCTTCTGTGAAAATTTCACCTTCTTTTATGCTAGAAGAAGCGACAATAGATTTTCTTGCTATTTTAATATTAGGTATTTCACTTTCGGTTGGCTTCTTGACCTTTGAACCTAAAGCCTTTTCTATATTTCTAATTGCTTTAACCATTGCTTTTAGTTCATGTGGTTCTAATGAAGCTTTGTGGTCTGGTCCCTCCATAGAGTTATCTAAAGTAAAATGTTTCTCTATAACTGTTGCACCCATCGCTACAGAAGCTATATCTACCTCAATCCCTAAAGTATGGTCACTATAGCCAAAAGCTACATCAAAAGTATTTCCTATAGTCACCATAGCTCGTAAATTTACATCTTGATAAGGAGTAGGATACATGGTATTAGCATGAAGTACTGTAATCTTATCTTTAGAAGTACCTGCCTCTATCAAGACATCAAGTGCATCCTCTATTTCGCCAATATCTGCCATACCTGTTGATAAGATTACCTGCTTTTTTAAAGCCCCAATCTTTCGTAAATATGGTAAATTTGTAATCTCTCCACTTGGAATTTTAAAAATAGGCAACTCCAATTTATCTAATAAATCAATACTATCTAAATCAAAAGGGGTAGATAAGAACATAATGTTTTTACTATTACAATAGCTAATTAGCTCATAGTGTGTATCGATATCTAACTCTAACTTCTTAATCATCTCAAATTGAGACTCTTTAGCATTAGTAGTCTCTTTTTGATACTCTGCTTTTTGTGCATTTTTAGAGACCAAATTTTCTGTTTTAAATGTTTGAAACTTAACAGCATCAACTCCAGCTTCTACTGCAACATCAATCAGCTTTTTTGCAAGTTCTATTGAGCCATTATGATTTACTCCTGCTTCTGCTATAATAAAAACACTCATTTAAGCAACTTTCCTGCTCTGTTAAATCCATCGAGTACAATATACTCTTTTGTTGTTGTATTACTCCCTATAAAACTGTTAGCTTTTACAGTAACACCTCCATTAATGACCGTAGCTGTAGAGATATGACAATGCTCATCAATAGTTGCATCATGTTCTATTAAAGCTTTAGTGTTAACAATACAATTTACTCCAACACTAGCATTCGCATTAATTAGAGCATTATGAAGAACAACTGTTCCCTCCTCTACTTTTGCATATTTTGAGACATACGCCAACGGAGATACAATTACAGGTAGTTCATAACCAATCTTTTTTAAAATAGTAAAAAGTTTTACTCTTAGAGTATTTGATTTTATCTGTCCTACTGTTACAAGGGCATATTTATATTTTAAAAATAGCTCTTCTAAATCATCATCACAGCCTATTATCTTATAGCCTAAAACCTCTTGACCTATGAACTCTTTTTTATCTACAATACCTACTATATTGTAGTTACCCTCTTGCTCTATAACATCTATCACAGATTTACAGTGACCACCACCACCAACTAAAAGAATCTCTTTCATCACAATATCACCGAACTAGAAATATTTACAACTCTATCTTCTAACCACTGAGCATTAGATAAATCTCCCGTCTGTGCATCTTCAAACATATCTAACTTATTCATAAGTCGCCAAATAGAACGAGTCATTACTCCATTATCATTTGTATATTTTAAAAATTCATCTCTCTGCTCTCTATCTTTTAAGATAACTGCATTAAGCCAATAGTTTGACTTAGCCTCTTTTGGTTCACTTATAAACTCTATCTCTAAATCTTTAAAAAACTCTTGATACTTATGAGCCAACTCTCGTTGTTTCTCTATAAAAAACTCTAAACTCTCCATCTGTGCCACACCCATAGCAGCAGCAAGATTAGTTAAACGGTAGTTATAGCCCACTTCATCATGAATATACTCATAAGGGTGAGCCACTTTTGCAGTAGTAGTAATGTGTTTCGCTCTCTTAGCTAATGATTTATCATCAGTTACTATCATACCTCCACCACCTGTGGTGATAATCTTATTTCCATTAAAAGAGAAAACTCCTACTTTTCCAAAAGTTCCTGTATGTTTACCCTTATAGTATGAACCTAAACTCTCAGCAGAGTCCTCTACCACTTCAATATTATATCTTTGACAAATCTCTACAATCTCATCTATTCTACAAGGGTGTCCAAATGTGTGCATGGGAACACACGCTTTAATGACTCTATTTGTAGATTTGTTGATACACTCATTATCTTCATTTACAAAAGCAAACTCTTCTAAAAACTCCTCTAATTTAGATGGAGACAATCCTAATGTATCTTTATCTACATCAACAAATATTGGTGTTGCGTTACAGTAAGCAATAGCATTTGCAGTAGCAATAAAAGTAAGAGGTTGAGTAATCACTTCACACGATTCATCTACTCCAACAAGCTTTAACCCAATATGTAAAGCAGAAGTTCCATTAGAGGTTGCTACTGCATATTTTGCCCCTACAAACTCTGCCATCATCTCTTCAAATTGTGTTACATACTTTCCAACACTAGAGACAAAGGTAGAGTCTATTGCTTCATTAACATACTTCTTTTC
>JALVXC010000061.1 GCA_027038275.1 Campylobacteraceae bacterium
ACTATGGTGCAGTACTTGAAGCTTTAGAGAAAAGAGAGGATAACCTAGAGTTTAGAAGAGGGCTTATGATAAAAGCTTTTGAGCATACTGCCTCTTATGACTCTATGATTGCTAACTATATGAACAAGCGTTTTAACAGTGGTTTTGGAGAGTATCAATTTATTACAGGTAAAAAGGTTTTCCAAACTCGTTATGGAGAGAACCCTCACCAAGATGGTGCACTGTATGAGTTTGACAACCACTTTAGCCAAAACTTTAAGCAACTCAAAGGTGAAGCTTCATTTAACAATATTAATGATGTCAATGGTGCATTAAAAATTGCTACTAGCTTTGGAGATGCAAATGCTGTCTGTATTGTAAAACATGGAAACCCTTGTGGATTTGCTCTTAAAGATACTCTACTTGATTCATATATAGAGGCATTAAAGTGTGACCCTGTATCAGCTTTTGGTGGTGTAGTAGCTGTTAATGGTGTAGTAGACAGAGAACTTGCCCAAAAGATGAATGAGATTTTCTTAGAGGTAGTTATGGCAGCTGACTTTACAGAGGAGGCATTAGAGGTATTTGAGAAGAAAAAGCGTCTTAAACTCTTTGCACAAGGTGGAGAAAAACTCGTAATGAGTAAAGATAGCCACGACTTTAAACATGTAGATGGTGGATTTGTCTACCAAAACTCAGACTGTATCTGTGATAATGAGGTTCATAATGCCCACCAAAAATCTAAACTTTCAGCAACAGAGCAAGAGATGAAAGATTTAGAGATTGCATGGAAGGTAGCAGGACTTACTAAGTCAAACTGTGTGGTCTATGTAAAAGACTCTGCAATGGTTGCTGTTGGTATGGGAATGACTAGTCGTGTAGATGCAGCTCAATGTGCATTGAAAAAAGCAAAAGAGATGGGCTTAGATGTTAGTGGTTCTGCTATGGCATCTGAAGCTTTTTTCCCATTTAGAGATAGCATAGATGCAGCAGCCTCAGCTGGAGTAAAAGCAATTATTGAACCAGGTGGAAGTATTAGAGATGATGAGGTGATTGAGGCTGCAAATGAGCATGGAATCTCTCTTTACTTTACAACTGTGAGACACTTTTTACATTAATATTTTACAAATTATTCACGATTATTTGTTAATATCTATCAATTATAGAATTAAACAAGGATATAGGTTAATGAGAAAAATACTATTTGGATTATTACTTTGTGCTAATATTATATTAGCAGAGGTAACAAATATACCTGCAACTATTGATTTTGTAAAATCAAATAAAATGAAGATAATAGATATTAGAACTAAAAGTGAATGGAAGCAGATGGGTGTTATTAAAAATGCCTATCTACTAACTTTTTTTGATGAAGAGTCAAAATATAATGTAAAAGAGTTTATAAAAAAACTAGATAAAATTGTTGACAAAGATGAGCAGTTTGCACTTATTTGTAATACCTCCAGTCGTACTAAGCTTGTCTCTAATTTTTTAGGTAATAAACTTGACTATCATGTTGTAAATTTGATAGGAGGTATGGATAAGTTAGTAAAAGATGGATATAAAGTGACTCCATACCCTAAAGAAGAGGCTATTGTGAAGAGTGTAGAGTTAAACTCTACTGCTCAAAATCCTCTTAAAGTAACACCTAAGTAGAGGGCTATTAATCTTAGTACCGTTCACGCTAAGTAAATCCAAATTTAACGATAAGAGAAAGGTACAGGTACAAGGCAGATTTTTCACTTGTTCCCAATGTCCTCATTGGGAATGCATAAGCTTAATCTAATCAAAATGCAAAACAGAATAGACCTCAGCCTCAATTCCATCTCGCCCTTTCAAAAAGTCCAACTCAGCAATAAAACAAGCCTCTACACAATTAGCACCTACTTTTCCAATAAGTGAAGATGCAGCTTTTGCTGTTCCTCCTGTAGCTATTAGGTCATCTATTAGTAGAACTCTTGCCTCCTCTTTAGCAAAAGCGTCTATGTGTACCTCTACTTCATCAAAACCATACTCTAGGGAGTATTTCTCTGAAACAGTAGTGTAGGGTAGTTTCCCTTTTTTACGAATAGGTACAAAACCAATTCCTAATCTGTCAGCTAAAATAGAGCCGAAAATAAAACCTCTTGCATCTATACCTGCTACATAGTCTAAGTTGTAGCTCTCGTAACGTTTAGTTAAGTGATTCATAAGTGTCTGAAATGCTTTAGGGTTGTTTAAAAGGGTGGTAATATCTTTAAAAACAATCCCTGGTTTTGGAAAGTCTGGAATATCTCTAATGCTTGATTCTATAATTTCTCTCTCTTCTTTTGTTAATGTTGACATAAGAATCCTTCAATTTTATTTTTATTGCAAGTATAACCAAAGTAAACCAATATTAAGGGCATTTGGGTAAAATTACGTTTTAAAACAGAGGTCACAAAATATGGCAAAAAAAAGAGTACTTGTAAAGTTTTCTGGTGAAGCATTAGCTGGAGAGAAGGGGTATGGAATCGATACTCAAATCTTACACTTTATCTCACAAGAGATAAAACTTTTAATCGACAATGGCATTGAAGTTGCTGTTGTTATTGGTGGTGGAAATATTATTCGTGGTGTTACAGCTGCTGCTGATGGTGTCATTAAACGAACCTCTGGTGACTACATGGGAATGTTGGCAACCTGTATTAATGGTATTGCCCTGCAAGAGGCTTTTGAACATGCAGGATTAGATGCACGTCTGCTCTCTGCTATAGATATGCAAGAGATTGGTGAGTCGTTTATTGTCCGTCGTGCTAAGCGACATCTCGACAAAGGGCGTGTAGTGGTCTTTGCAGGTGGTACAGGTAACCCATATTTTACTACCGATACAGCAGGAACACTTAGAGCCTCTGAGATTGAGGCAGACTGCATTATAAAAGCTACAAAGGTAGATGGAGTTTATGATAAAGACCCACATAAGTTTGATGATGCAGTAAAATTGCCAACTCTAACTTATGATGAAGCGTTAGAGGATGATATTAGAGTTATGGACGATACCTCTATTGCCTTAGCAAAAGAGAATAACCTTCCAATTATTGTCTGTAATATGTTTGAGAAGGGTAACCTTTTAAAGATTGTTGAAGGTAACAGAGACCTCTGTTCTGTAGTAGAGTAGAATTTAAAATTTAATCATAAGGATAAAAATGAAAATTGAAAAATTAACAGCATTGGCACTTGAAAAAGTAGATTTTGATAGATATTTATTGGCTGCTGCTATTGGTAAAAGAGCAACGGCTATTGCAAATGGTGCAGCTCCTTTGGTAGATATGGATGCAAAAATTGATAAGTTTACTGACATTGCACTAGTAGAGATTGCAAAAGGTAAAATTGTAGTTAACAACGAAGGGTAACTTCTTGGAGGCTTTATTAAACAAAGCACAAAACATTAACACCATAGAAGAAGCCGAAAAGCTTCTTTTTGACTATCACCCTACACAATCACCCCTTTTTCATAAAGCATTAAGTTTAGCAAAAGAGGCTCATGCCCATCAAAAGAGAAAGAGTGGTGAACCCTACATTATTCACCCTATTCTTGTTGCTACCATTACAGCTTTGGTCTCAAATGATAAAGCGATGATAATTGCAGCACTTCTACATGATGTAGTTGAAGATACAGATTATGAGATTGAAGAGATTGCTCAGATATTTGGTGAAGATGTTGCTTATATGGTTGAGGGGTTAACTAAAATTGAAGATATTAGAGAGGAGGAGCTTGTTCCTTCTACATCAGATAAAAAGCTTATCTCTTCTGCATTGACCTTTAGAAAGATGTTGATTTCTTCAATTAAAGATGTAAGAGTATTGGTAGTAAAACTCTGTGATAGACTACACAATATGATAACTCTTGATGCACTTCCAAAAGAGAAACAGCAACGAATTGCCGAAGAGACAATGGTTGTTTATGCTCCTATTGCTCATAGACTAGGTATCTCACAAATAAAGAACCGTTTAGAAGATTTGAGCTTTTTGTATATCTATCCTGAAGCCTATAAGAAGATAGAGGATTACATAGAGGGCAACAGACAAAATCTAAAGTTAAAACTAAATACCTTTGTAAGCAATATTAACAAGCTTATGAAAGAGCATGGTTTTCATGAGGGGGAGTTTGAGGTCTTTGGGCGTGTAAAACACTACTACTCTATGTATCAAAAGATGCAGAGAAAAGGGATTGGTGTTGATGAAGTTTTAGATATGATTGCTATTAGAGTATTGGTTAAGGAAGATATAGATTGTTATAAGGTTTTAGGTGTTTTACATCTAAACTATAAACCAATTATTTCACGATTTAAAGACTATATTACTCTGCCAAAAGAGAATGGTTATGCTACCATTCACACTACACTCTTTAACGATGATGGCATTGTAGAGGCACAGATTCGTACCTTTGAGATGCATAAAACAGCAGAGTTTGGAATTGCGGCTCATTGGCGATATAAAGATGGAAGAGAGCATAAAAATAGAGTTAATCTTGATTGGCTAGAGAGTCTACAGTATCAAAATGACTCTATTGAGGAGTTCTATTCATTAGCAAAAGGTGATTTGTTTGTAGATGATATTGTTGTCTTCTCTCCAGATGGAGACACCTATACCTTGCCTCGTAAATCAGTCGCTTTAGATTTTGCTTATGCTGTTCATTCAGAGATTGGAGACAAAGCCATCTCTGCACTAGTTAACAAGCGTAAGGTATCGCTTTTGACAACTCTAAAAAATGGAGATATTGTACGGATTTTAACCGATAAAGAGGCACAAGTTCACTGCTCTTGGTACGATACAGTTATGACTTCAAGAGCAAAAGATGGAATTAGAAGTGCTTGTAATGCAAAGATTAAAGAGTGCAATAGATTAGCAGCGATTAATATTTTAACAGAGTTAGCAAATCGTTGTAGTAGTAGACTTTCTCATAACGATATAGAAGAGATGTTTCAGGAGTGTAGCCTTAAAGAGAATGCCTATAAACTGACCTCAAATAGAGGAATCTACAAAGAGGTTAGTAGTAAATTTTTGGAGCAGTTTAATGCTAAGGGTATTACTTGTGCTGTACCTAAAGAGACTATTAAAGAGCATTTTAGATTTATCTCTAATTTTGAAATAAAAGAGGTAGAGTTTGACTACTGTTGTCACCCTAAAATGGGAGATGAGATAGTTGCTTTTGTAGAAAAGGATAAAGTGATAATCCACCATAAACTCTGTCAAGAGGCGTATAAGCTTATGAGTGCTAAAAAACCTATGGTTTTTGTGGCATGGGTAGATGAACAGACAGCAAGGTATCAGTTGATTATCTCTTTACAGAACCGTAAAGGAATTTTAGCTGAACTATTGCATAAACTTGCAAATTTAGATTTAAATGTTATAAATATAGAGTTAGGGATTAAGAGTTCAGAGAGTGCAGAGTTTTGTAAACTAGAGGTTGAGACCAAAGAGCAAAATATGAAACGGCTTCAAGAGAAGTTGAGTAAAAAATTTAAGTTAGTTGAGATGATAAATCTTGACGATGCTTATCGTAAAAATTAGTTAGAGGAAATAGATATGTCAAATGTAGAGATTGCATTAGAAGAGATTAGCCGAGGTGTAGCTGAAATTATCGACATGGAACGTATTGAGAAGTTGGTAAAGAGATTTTATGAAACAGGTGAGAGCTACACAGTAAAAGCAGGGTTTGACCCAACAGGTGCAGACCTACATCTAGGTCACACTGTATTGATGCAAAAACTAAAGGTATTTCAAAAGCATGGAGCAAGAGTTCAGCTTTTGGTTGGGGACTTTACAGCAACCATTGGAGACCCAACAGGAAAGTCTGAAACAAGAAAAGTTTTAGATAGAGAGACTATCTTAAAAAATGCACAGACCTACCAAGAGCAAGTTTTTATTATTTTAGACAGAGAGAAGACCGATATTGTTTTTAACTCAACATGGTTAGAGAAGTTGGGTGCTTCTGGATTAATAAGTTTAACAACAACCTATAATGTAGCACGTATGTTAGAGCGTGATGACTTTGAGAAGCGTTATAGAGCAGGGCAGAGCATATCTATATCTGAATTTATCTACCCTCTACTTCAAGGGTATGACTCAGTTGAACTTAAATCAGACATTGAGGTAGGAGGAACTGACCAAAAGTTTAACCTACTTATGGGAAGACATCTACAACGTGTTTACAGTGTAGGAAAAGAACAGGCTGTTCTTATGATGCCTATTTTAGAGGGGCTTGATGGGGTTCAAAAGATGAGTAAATCTCTCAACAACTATATTGGTATTACCGAAGAGCCAAAAGAGATTTATGGTAAGGTCTTATCAATATCAGATGAGCTTATGTGGCGATACTATGAACTTCTAAGTGACAAATCTTTAAGTGAAATAGAACAGTTAAAAACAGATGTTGCAAATGGAGACTTACACCCTAAAAAAGCAAAAGAAAATCTCGCTTTAGAGCTAACTGCTAGATTTTATAATGAAGAGTCTGCTACTATGGCTAAGCGTGAATTTGATAATGTATTCAAATCAAATCAACTACCTACAGATATACCTGAGTTTGAGATGGAGTCTGACATTTGGATTTGTAAAGCACTTGTAGATGCAAAACTTGAGCCATCTACCTCTCAAGCACGACGCGACATCAAGCAGGGTGGTGTACGCCTTAATCAAGAGAAAGTAGCTGATGAGAAGATGAATCTAAGCTTGGGAGAGTATATTTTACAAGTAGGTAAGCGAAAATTTGCAAAAGTAAAGGTAAAGTAGTGTCATTTAAATCTTTTAAAATTGGGAAATACACCATAGAAAAGCCAATTATACAAGGTGGTATGGGTGTAGGTATCTCTTGGGACCAGTTAGCAGGAAATGTAAGTTTAGAGGGTGGACTAGGAGTCATCTCAGCTGTTGGAACAGGAGTCTATAAAAACCGTGCTTATGCTGAAAAAACAGTAGGTAAAGAGAAGCGTCCACTAGATGCTATTAATTTTTACTCCTATTCTGCTTTAAAAAAAATATTTGAAAATGCAAGAAAAATCTGTGGAAATAAACCTTTAGCTGTAAATATACTCTATGCACAAAATGATTACAATAGAGTAGTAGCAGATGCTTGTAAGGCAGGAGCAGACATAATTATTACAGGTGCAGGTCTTCCGTTAACCATGCCAGAAGCTGCAAAAGATTACCCTGATGTTGCACTAGTTCCTATTGTCTCTACGGCAAAGGCTCTAAGAATCTTATGTAGACGTTGGAAAAAGACTCATAATCGTCTTCCTGATGCTGTAATTGTTGAAGGACCACTCTCTGGTGGACATCAAGGGTTTAAGTATGAAGAGTGTTTTTTACCTGAAAATCAACTAGAGAATATCTTACCTCCTGTGGTAGAAGAGGCTAAAAATTGGGGTTCTATGCCAATTATAGCTGCTGGTGGGGTTTGGAATCATAATGACATTCAAAAGATGTTAGAGCTTGGTGCTAGTGCTGTACAAATGGGTACACGATTTATTGGTACAATAGAGTGTGATGTTAGTGATGTAATGAAGCAGATGCTTGTTGAGGCTAAAGAGGAGGAGATAAAACTCTTTAAGTCCCCTGTTGGCTACCCAGCACGTGGAATTAAGAGTCAACTCCATAGAGATATTGAGAAAGGAACAGCTCCTAAGGTTGCTTGTATCTCTAACTGTGTTGCACCATGTAATCGTGGTGAAGAGGCAAAAGTTGTTGGCTACTGTATTGCAGACCGACTAACTGATGCCTATGATGGCATAGCCGAAACAGGTCTCTTCTTTACAGGTTCTAACGGATATAAACTAAATGAGATTATCACAGTAAAAGAGTTGATGGATAAACTCATGAATGGAGAGTAACATTTTTACTAAAAAGATTTTATATAATAAATATATCATATTACTATTTTTAATATTGCTTTTTTCAGATAGACTCTTTGCAGAAAATAGTTTTGTAAAGAGTAAGATTCGTCAAGCAGAGTTACGTCTCTACTTCTCTTCTAAAATAGAGAGGGTAACCTACTTCTCGATTCCTCTAAAAGATGGGGTAACTAAGTATGTTTACGATATATATGGAGCAATCTTGCCAAAAGGCAAAGGAATCTCTCACCATACCTTTAGAACTGTTGAGTCATTTCGCATTGCACAAAATAGCCCTACAAAGGTTCGTGTGGTTATTAAGTCTAAAGAGAAAGCACTTGATAAACATGAGTTTAAAGGCAAAATGCTTATTATTCCTCTTATTGCAGGACGCTATGTTGTTGGTTTTAGTGACTCAAAATCATCTTCTGATTCTAAAGAGGAAGATAGCTCTGCTTCTAAAAAACATCGCTACCGAGTAGTAATAGATGCTGGACATGGTGGAAAAGATACAGGAGCTGTCTACAATAATAAGATAGAGAAGTTTATTGTATTTTCTATTGCTTCTAAACTCAAAAAGAGGTTAAAGGCAAAAGGTTTTAAGGTCTATATGACTAGAGATGATGACACTTTTGTAAAGCTACCTAAGAGAACAGAGTTTGCAAACAATAAAAAAGCAGATATTTTTGTATCTATTCATGCAAACGCTGCTCCAACCAAAGAAGAGAGAGATATTTTTAAAGGTATAGAGGTATACTACCTCTCTCCTGCAAAAACCCAAAGAGCCAAAGACGCTGCAGAGAAAGAGAATGCTGTAATGTTTGAGGGAAAAGATTTATATACTAAAAATGAGTACCTATCTTTGCTTAGCCGAGAGAAGATTGTAGAGTCTCATAAGTTGGGTTTAGATGTTCGTAATAAGATATTAAAAAATGTACGTTCTAAATTTAATATTGTAAATGGTGGTGTAAAACCTGCAAACTTTTGGGTTCTAGTTGGAGCTCAAATGCCAGCTATCTTGGTAGAGACAGGCTACATAACTCACCCAAAAGAGGGTGAGAACCTTATGAATAACTACTATAAAGAGCTACTTGCTAAAGGGATTGCAGAGGGGATTGAGCGTTATTTGAGTCACAAGTAGGGTGTTTTCTCCCGAAAATACCATCAAAATCATAGTTTAACTATTTACTTTCTTTCGCTATAATTCCACATAATTTTTTATAGGATTTTTTATGCAATTCATAGAAACACGTGGTAATGATGGTGTTAAGCCAAGTAAGGTTAATTTTTCAGAGGCTATTTTAAGCCCAAGTGCTAGTTTTGGTGGGATTTATGTTCCCGAGTCGCTACCTACTTTTGACATAGAGTTTTTAACCTCTCATCTAAACTCTCACTATAAAGATTTAGCATTGGCTGTACTTAAAGCTTTTAATATAGATATAGATGAAGCTACACTAAAAGAGGCTCTTGCTCGTTATGATGCTTTTGATGACCCAACTAACCCTGTACCTCTTTCTAAAATAGAAGATGACTGTTTTGTCTCGGAACTCTACCATGGACCAACTCGTGCTTTTAAAGATATGGCACTACAACCATTTGGGTATATTTTGGCAAAAGAGGCTCAAAAGAGAGGTGAGAACTATCTCATTATGGCTGCAACCTCAGGCGATACAGGTCCAGCAACCCTAGAGACATTTAAAAATCAACCAAATATCAAAGTAGCTTGTCTCTACCCAGATGGTGGAACATCTGATGTTCAACGTCTGCAAATGGTTACAGAAGAGGCAGAGAACTTAAAAGTCATTGGTGTTCATGGAAACTTTGATGACACTCAAAACACACTAAAAGCACTTCTTGCATCAGATGAGTTTAAAGAGGAGTTAGCAAAGAGAAACATCAAGCTTTCAGCAGCCAACTCTGTTAACTTTGGGCGAATTATCTTTCAGACCATCTACCATATTCACTCATATTTAGAGCTTGTAAGAGCAGGTGAGATTAAAATGGGCGAAAAGGTTTACTTGGTAGTACCATCAGGTAATTTTGGAAATGCTCTTGGTGGTTACTATGCCAAAGAGGCAGGGCTTCCTGTAGAGAAGATTCTTATTGCTTCAAATGTCAATAACATCTTAACCGATTGGATAGAGAAGGGTGAGTATGACCTTACAACTAGAGAGCTTATTAAGACAGAGTCACCTGCAATGGACATCTTAAAGAGTTCAAATATTGAGCGTGTGCTTTTCCATAAGTTTGGGGCAGAGCGTACTAAAGAGTTAATGAGTGACTTGAACAACAATAACAAATTTACTATGACAGAAGATGAAAAAGAGGCTATTCAAGCAGATTTCTCAGCCACCTACTCAACAGATGATGAGTGTGAAGATGTTATTGCAAAGTATGCTAAAAAGGGCTATATTATGGACCCACACACTGCAACCTGTATAAAGTCTTACGAACAAGATACTTCAAAAGAGTTAAAAACTATTATCTACTCAACAGCAGAGTGGACAAAGTTCTCTCCAACAGTTGCTAGAGCGTTAGGTCAAAGTGAGATTACAACCGATACAGAAGCGATAGAGTGGATTAAAAACAACACCAATGTAACCTCTCCAAAGATGATAGATGAACTTTTTAGTAAAGAGATTAAGCATACTGTAGTGGTTGAAAAAGAGGGCATTCAAGAGGAGATGTTGAAGTTTTTGTAATACAATAAGATGAAATAGCATATAAAACTCTTTATACTTCCTAAAAATATGATATACTTCGTAAGTATAGTTACGAAAAATATAACTTTTTAGGTAAGTATAATGGAAAAAATCCTTTTAGAACAGAATCCCCATTGGCAAGGTCAAACTCAAAACTATGTAAAACGAGAAAAGTTAACGGAGTTAATTAATTATCTACCCACACGGCAAATCATTACTATTAGTGGTATAAGACGATGTGGTAAAAGTACATTAGCCAAAGAGGCAATTAGACACCTTATAGAGAGTGGTGTTAACCCTTACAATATTCTCTTTGTTAATCTTGAACAACCCTACTTTTTGGAATATCAGCACGATGCTAACTACCTTAATACCATCTATGATGAGTACCTAAAACTTGCAAATCCCCAAGGAAAAACTTATGTTATCTTTGATGAGATACAGTTTTTTAAAAATTGGCAAGTTTTTATCAAGAGTAAATATGAGAGCAGTGATATTAAGTTCATTGTCACAGGTTCAAACTCTTCTCTACTCTCTCATGACCTCAACACACTACTAAGTGGACGAACACTTGGAATTCATCTTGATACCTTCTCTTTTCAAGAGTTTTTAGACTACAAGAAGATAGCTTATGGTAGCAAAATCGAGAGAGTTAGCAATCGAATAGATATTGCTAGAGCCAAAGAGGAGTACCTAAAGTGGGGTGGGTTTTATGAGGTGTTTGATGAGCCAAATGAGCTTATAAAAAAAGAGATACTCATTAATTACGCAAGAAACATTATCTATCAAGATATTGTCCCAAGGTACGGCATACGAAACTCTAGCGAGTTAGAGCGACTCTTTTTCTATCTACTATCTAATGCTACAGGTATAGTAAACTACACTAAATTAGCAGAGACTTTTGATATAAGTGACAGAAAGATAAAGGAGTACATTGGTTACTTTGAAGATGTCTTTCTACTAAAACGACTTGACCGATACCACACGAAACCAAAAGAGAGAATTCGCTCTGCAAAAAAGATATATGTTAAAGACAATGGTTTTTTACAAATCGCCCCAAAGCATTCAAAAAATCTAGGAACAGCATTAGAAAATGAGGTCTATAATACTCTCTATGCAGATGATGAGTTGGTAACCTATATGAGAGAGAAGTATGAGGTAGATTTTTATAGCAAAAAGGTGCTTTATCAAGTGGCTTATGATATAAGTGATGACAAAACACGAAAGAGAGAGCTTGGTGCGTTTAGATATTTTAAAACCGATGATACCAAAGCTTGTAGAGTAATTACACTTGATACTAATGAGATGGTTGATGGTATTGAGGTTTTGAGTTTTGATGAGTTTGTTTTGGGTGAGAGGGGTTAATGGAGAGCTATTGTTTTTAATACATAACTGTAGTTTATTTTAGCTAGAATTAGTAAGTTGAAAATTGGGAGATATAAAATGAGAAATACAATTGAAAATACAATGAGTAATGTACTTTTAAACTTTATAGAGAGAGAATGGTGTATTTTAAATACTACAGGGTTAACTACAGAAAACTATATAGATGAATGTCAGCAAGAATATTATTTACTCAAATATTATCCTGCTTACTTAGCTGAATATTATAGGATGTATTCTAAGTTATTTACAATGTATAAAAAAGAAAGTATAAATATAATATCAATTGGATGTGGTGCTGGAATTGATTATAATGCTTTAAATATTATACAAGATAAACCTTTAGTTGACTATTTAGGAATAGATATAATTGATTGGAGTTATAAACCTAGTTTCGCATTTGAACAAATTGACATAAGTCAGTTAAATGAGATACATTTTAATAATATTGATGTAATTGTTTTCCCTAAAATCTTAACAGAGCTAAGTGATGAACAAATACAAACTTTAGCAAATACAATCGTAAATTCTAATCTCTCAAATGAATTATATTTTTTAAATTCATATATAACTCAAAATTCACATGATGGAGTTATTGGAATAGAGAAATTTGAAATAATATGTCAAACCTTATTGAGTAAGGGATATACGGTTGAAGGAGAAAATAGTTGTAATCAATATACTTATTTTAAAGAACACGCAGGAATTCGAAGATATATAAGAGATTTTATATATCCTAATGAGATAAAAGATTTTATAAACGATTTAAAATCAAAATGTAAACAATATGATGAATCTAAAGATGAGTGTATTCAATGCAAAATTGATATTTATCCAATGATGAATTCAAAATATATAACATTTAATGTAATAAAGTTTGTAAAAAATGATAATTAGTGCAAGTAGAAGAACTGATATACCAGCATTTTATGCTGAATGGTTTATAAACAGAATTAAAGAAGGTTATGTTTTTACAAAAAATCCTTTCAATGCCAATCAGATTAAAAAAATACCATTAACTCCTTTTTATGTAGATGCTATTGTCTTTTGGACACGAAATCCAAAACCGCTTATGAAATATTTGGATATATTGGATGAAAAAGGATTTAATTACTATTTCCAATATACGATTACAGGTTATCCAAGAGAGTTAGAAGCTTCAACTCCTAATCCTCATAAGGCAATAGAAACATTTATAGAGCTAAGTGATAAAATTGGTAAAGAGAGAGTGATATGGCGATATGACCCTATTATATTTACAAAATATACAGATTTTTATGAGCATATACGGTTATTTGATAAAATTTCAAAAATGTTAGAAGGCAAAACAAAACGTGTTGTTATTAGTTTTGCTGACCCCTATAAAAAAATAACTAAAAAACTTGAAAGTATAGAGTATAGTGACATTTTAGATGAGAAGAAGAGACTTTATGAACTAGCAAAGCAGATGTCAGAAATAGCTATGTCAAGAGGTATAGCAGTAGAAAGTTGTTCTGAAGCAATTGATTTAGACTTTTGTAATATTAAGCATGGTAAATGTATTGATGACAAGCTTCTTAAAGAAATTTTTGACATAAACCTTAATTTAGATAAAGATAAAAATCAACGAAAAGAATGTGGCTGTGTTCAAAGTGTTGATATTGGTATCTACAATACTTGTTCTCATGGTTGTACCTATTGCTATGCAACATATAGCAATAAAACTGTTATAAAAAATAGAGAACTACATGACCCTAAAAGTCCTTTATTGATAGGTAGTTTAGAAGATATTGATAAGGAAATACTTAAAAAGCTGAATAGTGATACTAGGTTGTTTTGATATGAAAATGAAAAACCTCCCACTAAAAATCAACATCGAAACCCAAAAAGTCCTAAAAAAAGCCATATCAGCCAACCGTGCTTTAGCAAAGTTAAATGGAGTGGCAAAGATTATTCCTAACTCTCAAATTCTCATAAACTCTTTGGTGCTTAGAGAGGCTAAAGATAGTTCGGAGATAGAGAATATTATTACCACTCATGATGAGCTTTTTCGTGCAGGGTTAGATATAGATTCGGTTACCAATGAAACCAAAGAGGTAGAACATTATCGACAGGCTCTACTCAAAGGGTATGCACTTGTACAGGAGCATAAGCTACTACTTAAACGAGATATAATCGCTATTCAAAAAGAGTTAGAGCAGAACGATGCAGGGGTTAGACGGCAGAGTGGTACAGTGCTTCGCAATATGGCAACAGGTGAAGTGGTGTTTGAGCCACCACAAGAGTATGAGGTTATAGAGGAGCTTTTAGGCAATTTGGAGCAGTATATCAATGAACCTAATGAGCTTGACCCATTGGTCAATATGGCTATTATTCATTATCAGTTTGAGAGCATTCATCCGTTTTATGATGGCAATGGTCGGACAGGGAGGATTATCAATATCTTGTACCTTATACTCAAAGAGTTGTTAGATTTACCTATTTTGTACTTAAGTTCATACATTATTCAAAATAAGGCAGATTATTATCGACTACTGCAAGAGGTACGAACTAAGGAGAATTGGGAAGAGTGGGTGTTGTATATGCTTGATGGTGTGGAGCAGACATCGTTGGAGACAATAGAGCTTATTAATGGTATCTATGCACTTATGCACAAGACAAAAACAGAGATAAAAGAGAAGCTACCCAAAATTTATAGTAAAGATTTGGTTGAGATACTGTTTATGCACCCTTATACTAAGATTGAGTTTTTAGTTGATAGATTAGATTTGCATAGACATACAGCATCCTCTTATCTTAATGGGTTAGAAAAAATAGGTATTATGCAATCTATTAAGATAGGAAGAAGTAAATACTTTATAAATATAGAGCTATTTAATATGTTGAAAAAAGGTGTATAATTCGACACATTAAAGTAATATGTCTAAAAAAGAGAGAAATTTCGACATATTAAGTTGGATATGTAAAGAAAATCATAAAATTTTTACACGTTTCTCTATTATTATAATCAACACATAAAGAAAACAGATTCTCCTATCTCTTCATATTAACCACCCCATAAAACTTCTCCATAAACATTTGATTTCTCTCTTCATAGAGTGTAGAGCCTACTTTGTCAGCAACCTCTATAAAAAGCTTTTGGAAAAAACATATAGTTCCATGAGTGGTGTTGATGCTGTTGGTTAGGGTGTAGTTGGTACAACCACAACTGTTGGTACATCGCTCTTTTAGGGGGCAGGTTTTGCACTCTTCATTTGTGTTTCCTCTCTCTTTTATGAGTTTGGCTCTTTGGCTACTATCAAAACCACTATATACATTGCCCATAGAGAGTTCGCCTGTGTCATTGCCTATAAGACGCTCACAAGGGTAGATGTTTCCACTAGGGGCAATGGCAAGTTTAAGCTCACCAAAACTACAACTTTTACAGTTACTCTCTATCTCTGTTTTTATTTTATCGTCTATAATATCTAAGTTGAGTTGGTTGTTTTGACGATACTGCTCTATGGTGTAGTCTGCTACTTGGTGGTAGATATTGGTATATAGTTGCGTCTCGTCACCCCAATTAGCAAAGTAGTTTAATGCTAAGTGAATGTCTTTTATGCCAAGCTCTTGGTGGAGGTATTTAACAGATTTGGGAAGGTGGTTTATATTTTCAGGTGTAACTACTGATATAACTGCATATTGACCATCTTTATAGACTTTTTGTAGTTCCAACAGCCCCTTTTTAAGAGCCTCAAATGTCCCTTCACCACTTGCATAGCGTCTATGGGTATTGTGCATGGCTTTATTGCCATCTATGGAGACAACTACATAAAAGCCATGTTCTCTAAGCCACTTGACCTTCTCTTTGTCTAGTAGAACACCATTGGTTGTAAAGGTTTTAACTAGCTCTATATTTTTCTCTTTAGTTTTAGTTTCTATTTCATAAGTTGCAAATTGAAAAAGCTCCCACTCCATAAGTGGTTCACCACCAAAGAATCCAAACTCTAGCTTTTGCATAGGGGTTTTAAGGGTAAAATCTATGCCTTTTAAGATGGTCTCTCTGCTCATAGATTTATGATGTTTCTCACCTGCGTAACAGTAGTTACAACGGAGTTGACAATTATGTGTCAATGATAGGTATAGTATCATTTTTTAGGCTCATAACCCCATGTTTGGTTGTTGTCCTCTGGCATATAAACAGGCATACCTCCTGCAAGATTGTCAGGCTCTTTTATCTCTTGATTTTGAGATGTTGTAGCGTTTGTTTCATGCTTATTTGGTACTTTACCTGTTGTGTGTGGTACACAGGCAGTTAAAGCCATGGCAACGGTAGCACTTAACAGAATGGGTTTAATATGCTCTCGTTTAGGATAAGCAATGATGGGTTTTGATGCTTTTTGTAGTCTCATAATCTCTCCTTTATTTAATATTTAATCTTATCTCACCTAAAATATTTTCAGGTTGTTTTATCTCTTGTTTTTGAGATGCTGTAGTGTTTATGTCACTCTTATCTGATACCTTGTCCGTAGAACAAGCAGATAGAGCCATAGCAATAGAACTGCTTATAAGTAGGGGGCTAATATATTTACGTTTTGGATAGCTTATAGTAGGATTTAATGCTTTTTTTAGTTTCATGATATATCCTTTTGAGATATAATAACATAATTTTAAAATTTAATAAACTCTATTTTTTCATTTTTAACAACTCCAACCTCTCCTTGACAAGCCAAAGAGGGAAGAGAGATATAGTTTTTATATTTAAGAGCTTGATGAAAATGCCCCTCTACAATTAAACAATCTTTAGGATACTCCTCTATAATCCCATCAAATCTCTCTTTATACCCTTTAAACTCTCCACAAATTTTTTTTCTTTTTAGTTTGCCTATTCTATGGTCAATAATCTTTTTCTCAAAAATTTTTAATAGAATCAGTGTTGTTTTTCTTCTAAGAATATTTGAGTAGATATTATATGCAAATTTTGTTTTGTGTTTATCTCCATGACTTAAGTATACATCTTGATTGTTTAGTTGACAATGAAGTGGTTGTTTGGCTCGTGAATAGACTTGAATGTTTGGAAAGAGCTCGTTTAGACAAAAGTCGTGGTTTCCCTCTATGTATATAATCTCTAACTCTTTAGAGAGTTTTTGAAGTAGCTCTATAGCAGGTTTTGAGAAGGTCGGAATGTAGTCGTTGTACCCAAAGAGTAGGTCAAAAATGTCTCCCATAAGAAAGAGTTGTGGGGGTGTAAGCTCTTTTGAGTCTATTTTTTTTAAAAGGGTTAAAAACTCATCTCCATGGTGTGGGTAGTGAGCATCTGCAATAAATAGGGCGTTTTGTTTTATCTGTTTTGGCAAGATTGACAGACCCCATAGAGATTGATTTTAGATGAGTTTAATTGAAAGTTCTCAACCACTAGAGCCTCTTTTGCTTCAGGTCTAATCTCTCTGTCTTGAATCTTGCCACACACTTGGCAAATAAGGTGCATATGCTCCTCTTTTTTGAGTTCATACTTAGACTTCTGCCCATTCATAGGAACTTCAACAATTACATTGTTATCTTGCATTAAGATAATATTTTTGTAAATAGTTGCCAAGGAGAGGGTAGGGTGTAGCTCTTTAACATCTTCGTAGATTTCATCAACATTGATGTGTCCTGCTTGGTCAATAGATTTTAAGATAGAGGTACGCTGTATAGTGGCTTTTAAATCGTTATTTTGTAATAGTGAAATGTAATTTTTTATCATGATTGTACCTTAAAATTTATAAATGCTTATATAATAATTATAATCTATAATTCTTATAGAAACATTTTATGTTGAAATTTAGGGCAGATACGGAGGTCTGCCCCTACGGTTATAATTGTTTATAATTATAGTTCTTCAGCATGTTTTGCTAGGTAGTCAGCAACACCCTCTGCATCTGCTTTCATACCCTCTTCACCCTTTTGCCAACCAGCAGGACAAACCTCACCATGCTCATTAGTAAATAGCATTGCATCTACCATTCTTAACATCTCATCAACATTTCTTCCTAATGGAAGGTCATTGATAACTGCATGTCTTACTGTACCATCAGCATCAATAAGGAAAGAACCTCTAAGTGCTACTGCATCGTCAAGAAGAACATCGTAGTCTCTTGCAATCTGTTTGCTAAGGTCTGCTACCAATGGGAAGTCAACTCTACCAATTCCACCCTTTTCTACAGGAGTCTCTCTCCATGCAAAGTGTGAAAATTGACTATCTACAGATACACCAATAACATTAACTCCTCTATCTCTAAACTCTTTTGCTCTGTGAGAGAAAGCAATAATCTCTGATGGACATACAAAAGTAAAGTCTAGTGGGTAGAAGAAAAGAACTGCACCCTTTTCACCAAGGTTTTCCATAAGGTTGAAATCTTCAACTATCTGTCCGTCTGCTAATACAGCTGCTGCTGTGAAATCTGGAGCTTTATTTGTTACAATCATAATTTTCCTTAAATAATAAATTTTATTAACAACGAAATTCTATCGTAACAAAATAAAAATAAGTTAAATTATTTGTTTTTATTAGGGGTATATTATATTTTAGTTAAACCCCAAAAGCCCAAACTTCCTAATAAACTTTTCATCTATATCTATAAGCCCTCGCTCTTGTAGGCTATCTAACACCTCTTTAGTACAGTGTGTATCTTTTGGCCACTCTCGGTTGAAGCCATCTAGTTTAGATTTGTTTGTTCCATCAATGGCAATAAAAGGCTCAAGCACAACATCACGCTGGGCATCTATGTTGTTTACTACACGCCAAAGTAGCATATATGGGTTATCTATCTCATTGTTTGCTTTGTCGGTTATGACAAGTAGTTTTATATGCTCTTTAAGAGGTTTAAGTTTTGCAATGATATTTTGCATAGACTCTACTTTACTAACCAATATAACACAGATAGGGTTTTTAGTATGGGTAAAGTACTGCTTTAACTCTAAGATATTACTATCTATCTCTTGCATTTTTTCTAGTAAGTCTTTGTCAGAAAGTAGACTCTCTACACCATCTTCTACCTCTTTACTTGTTGCATCAACTCCAAGTTTTCCACCAACTAAAGACTCATTGGCTGTATGGTCAAGTGCATCAATAATTCCTTGAGTAATTAAAATCTTTTGTGGAGTAAGTCGATTTAAAATATACTCTGTAATAGCAGTTGCATCTTCAAGCTCTGGAGCATCTTCATTTACAAAAATAGCATGTTTAACAAAACTCATTTGACCTACACCCCAAAAGGCGTGCATAAACTGCTGTGCGTGACCTTTGTAGAGCGTTTTCATCTTTCCTAGTATTAAGTTATGGAAGACTCCATTTTCAGGCATATAGTAGTCTATAAGGTCAGGAGCCATCGGTTTTAACATTGGTAAAAAGATTCTTTCTGTTGCCCAACCCATATATTTGTCTTCTAGTGGAGGTTTACCAACAACTGTAGCTTGAAAAATAGGTTTCTCTTTCATAGTAATGGTATCTACCTCCATAATAGGGTATGGTTCTTTTAGTGTGTAGTAGCCTGTATGGTCTCCAAAAGGCCCTTCTATCTCCATCTTTGTAGGGTCAACAAACCC
Organism: Campylobacteraceae bacterium; assembly: GCA_027038275.1. Lineage (GTDB taxonomy): Bacteria > Campylobacterota > Campylobacteria > Campylobacterales > Sulfurovaceae > UBA1140. The sequence goes on from JALVXC010000061.1 coordinate 19,460, forward strand.
CTCTATGACAACATCTACATCTCTTGGAATATATATGTCATTGGTTATAGACTTAACAAGTTGAGCATTTTTTCCTCTTACAAATCCATAAAGAAGCATCTCAAACATACCATGAGGCATAGGAGCTTGACCACACCAAATGTAGAGTGGGTCACCACCAATGGCAACACTCACAGGCATCTTTTTACCTGCTTTTTGGTATTGGTCAAAGAAGTGAGAGGCATCTTTATGAATCTGCCAGTGCATTCCTAGATGGTTTTTGTCATACTGCTGTAGACGGTACATTCCTAAGTTTTGCATACCACCATCAAGGCTTTTTGTATAGACCTGTCCCATTGTAATAAATGGTCCACCATCTTCTTCCCATGTCTTTAAGATAGGAAGTTTGTCTAAATCTACCTTCTCTTTAGGTATGATAATATCTTGACAAGCACCTCTTGAGTTAGAACGCTTTGGAAAGACATTCTTAAGTGCAAAGAGTTCAGGAATCATTTTGAGTTTGTCAATAAACTTTGCAGGTGGTTTGAGTTTAAGGAGTTTGTCAATACCTTGGGCAACTTGGTCAGGGTGTTTTCCTAAGATTTTTTGGGTTAGCTCTTTGTTAGCAAAGATATTCATAAGTACAGGCATATCATACTCTATACCCTTTGCTTTGTTAATAGGATTGGTAAAGAGAAGAGGGCGAGAGTTATCTTTTTTGACCTCAATATAGGCGATGTGAGGTATTTCTAGTTCTACATCTAGGGGTTCATCTATAACTTTTAGGTTGCCGTTATCTTTTAGCCATTGTACTACGTCTTGCATTTTAATTTCCCAATTTTTATTTGATGGTGTAGTCAGGGACTACACTCTACATTTTTGGGAATATTATAGCAAAGTTATTTTTTAATTTCGGCGACAACAGCACCTCTAAAGTCACCAAGTTTAAAGTTTGTTGCCATATCATTTGGATATTTTCTAATTAACATCTTTTGTAAGTCCTGAGAGATATTCTTGCCATGACATGCTAAACAAGGCTGTTTAACCTCTAAAGCTTTATAGACACGGTAGCTATCTCCCATATCTACAACTAAAGGTTCTTTAAAGTTATTAGATGCTAAAAAACGCTCCATAACAGTTGTATCTGTTGCATCAGGTTTATTTTTTGGATTTCTATATCTTAGTGCAGTTCTCCTAATTTTGACATCTGACATTTTATTGTAATCATTTGCCATACTTTGACCTAAAGTAGAACAAGCACCAAGAGCAGTTTTATGAGTTGGGTCACTCTTCATCATACCCATTAGAGTAGGTTGTAGCGTCCCCATAAAACTTTTAATATGTAGCATTCCTCTGTCTTTAATAGCCTTTTTATCATTTGCATAGGTTACCGAAGAAGAGGCTACTTTAGTTGATGAACTAGAGGCTCCTACTGTTGCCTCTTGAACAACTTGGATGTTCTCTTCTGCTCTTGGAGTAACTTCATTAGTAGAGTTACAAGCTGTAAAAAGTAGAGGGGCAGTAAAGAGTAGAGTAGAAATTTTTTTATTTATCATATATGTCTCCAAAGTAATTTATAATTATAAGTATAACTATTTAGACAAAACCATTAGCTTAATTTTACTCTTAACTTTAACACCAATTTTAATACGATTTAATTTAATATGTTTGTTAGCATACCAAATAATTTTACCATTCTTTACTTTTACCTTTGTCCAACCATTGTTAGAGATAAATATATCAGCTGATTTAATATTTTTATCATCAAGTGTTACTTCTACAGTTCTAACTATTTTATCTTTTGGATAGGTTTTTGGTTGCTGAAAATGGACACCACATAGTTCTTGAAATTTTAGATAGAGTTTAAAATCATGAGCATTACTTCCTACAACAGCTGAACGGTCAATATCATTAGCATCACTACAGACCCCATTTACAGCCCCAATATTTTGGTTAAAAACTGCTTTAAAGTTATAGTCTTTTAAAACTTTTTCAACTCGCTCATCATACTCACCATAAGGGTAGACAAAAAGATTAGGCTTATAGTTAAGGTGTTTTTTCATAAGAGCTAAACCCTTATTCATATCTGCTTTTATCTTCTCATTACTCATCTGTCCAAAATGACCATGCCCATAAGAGTGAAATTCAACATCACCATATTTGGCAATGGTCTTAAGCTGTTTCCATGAGACATAATCTTTATACTTTTTTTCAGTAAATTTTACAGCAAGAAAGAGAGTAAACGGAATATTATATTCTCTAAAAACAGAAAGCCCATGAGTATAAAAGCTTCTAAAACCATCATCAATACTAAATGCAACCCAATTAGAGGGGACTGCTTCACCTCTATTAACCTTATTAACAATATCTATAAGATGAACAACTTTGTAGTTATGCTTTTTTAGATAATTAAACTCTTTACGAAGCTCTTTTGTAGAGATATTTGTAGTTGGATAACGATTGTCATCAAAACGATGATATACAAAAATATGCCCATCTGCAAAAAGCAGATATGGCGACAAAATAAGAGAGAGGAGGAAGAGGAGTTTTTTCACTTTGAGCATTTATGTTTAATCCATCTGTTTACGTAAAAAAGTTGGAGTATCTAAATAGTCTTCATTGCCATAGCTATCTCCACCACTAACTTTTGCTGAATTCATTCTATGTAATATAGAGCCTTGTGTTGGTGTTCTTAGTGTTCCAACTCTATTATTTACAATTGTCTCTTTTTTTGCTTTAGGTTCTGTCTCGTAGTCACTTGGGTCTTCAAATCCTGTTGCAATAATTGTTAATTTAACTTCATCAATAGGAATATCTTCTGATGTTGTTGTACCAAAAATAATATTTGCATCTTCATCTGCATTCTCTTCTACAATATCCATCGCTTCAGAAATCTCTGCAAGAGGGTAGTCTGGGTGAATATGGAAGTGAACCAAAATACCCATAGCTCCATCAATTGAAAGGTTATCAAGAAGTGGAGACTCAATAGCTGCTTTTGCTGCATCGTAAGCAGCAGAGCTACCTTGTGATTCACCAACACCCATAAGTGCTAAACCTCTATGGCTCATAACTGTTTTAACATCGGCAAAGTCAAGGTTAATATCGTTTGCACCATGAGAGAGAATAACGTTTGAGATTCCTCCTACGGCTTGGGAGAGAACGTTGTCAACTAGCCTAAAACTATCTCTCATACCAAGATTCTTTTCTACAATAGAGAGAAGTCTCTCATTTGGTACAACAATAATTGAGTCTGTCTCTTTTTTAAGTCTCTCTAAACCCTCTTTTGCAAGTCGTTTTCTCTTACGACCCTCAAAGGCAAATGGACTAGTTACAATAGCAACCGTTAGTGCATTTACTTCTTTTGCAGCTTGAGCAATAACAGGTGCAGCACCTGTTCCTGTACCACCACCAAGACCAGCAGAGATAAACACTAGGTCAGCACCATCTAACATAGTCTTAATGCTATCAAAGCTCTCTTCAGCAGCTTCTTGACCAACTTCTGGTTTCATCCCAGCTCCAAGACCCTTTGTTGCATTGATTCCAAGTTGCATTTTGTAAGGGGCAATAGAGGCTGCTAGTGCTTGAGCATCAGTATTGGCTACTATAAGGTCTATACCATCAATCCCCTCTCTAATCATGTGGTTAATCATATTTCCACCACCACCACCAACACCGATGGCTTTAATCTTAGCTCCATGAACTCCAGCTGTTGATTCTGTTATATTGAACTCTTCCATGTAATCCTCCTCTTAAAAGATTTTTGATGCCCACTGCATAAAGTTTTGCACGGGATTGTTTTTATTGTTTTTTGGTTCTTGACTTAAGTCTTTAAATAGGTCATTGCTATTTACTCTTTCTTCCTCAAATGATGGAGTTGAGACAGAAATTTTTGGTTTTACCATACTCTCTACAGTTTGAATATTTGCAATATCTTGTAGTGACCTCTTTGGATGATACTCTTTTGAGTGAAGCATTGTTTTGCTTCCATCAAGCTCATACTCTGTATGTCCCCCTGATTCATAGGCAATAAGACCAACAACAGTTGAAAATTCAGGAGCATCTAAATCTTCTGATATATTTGTGATATTTGTTGGCTTTCCAATTCGGATTGGTATATTTGGCATTAAGGCTTGTGCTAACTCTCTTGTTCCTTCAATATGAGTCATACCACCTGTTAAAACTACTCCTGCTCCAAGTTGATTTCTTAGTCCACTCTGCTCTAAGGAGTGTGCTAGAAGACCAAGAGTCTCCTCCATACGACTATATATGATACTGTGAACAATATCTAATGATACAGGGTTAACTTTTGTATCATCTCCAATTATCGGTAGATGAAGCTCTTCTGGTTCTTTTTGAAATAGGCTTCCTTTTATTATTTTAAGTTCTTCAGCTGCTTCAAGTGGAGTATGAAGTGCTACAGATAAATCATTTGTTATATGATTTGAACCAACTGATAAAAAGTCATTATACTGAATAGCATTTCCTACATGAACAATAAGATTAGATGTTTGACCACCTAAATCCATAACTGCTACACCTCTCTCTTTATCATCTTCGGTTGTTATAGCTAAAGAGGAGGCATAACCAGAGAGAACTACTCTTGCAATATCAATTCCTGCTGCATGAACAGCTTTTTTTAGATTCCCAAGATTTGATTTACTTGTCATAATTATATGTGTATCAACTTCCATACGACTAGCATTCATCCCATTTGGGTCTTCAATAAAATCTTGTTCATCTATTTTAAATTTATAAGGCAATACATGCAGAATTTCAAATTCATTTGGGATATTTGCGTTATATAGAGCCGTTTGCATAACACGATTAATTTCATTAATTGAAATCTCTTGATTTGGAATATTGACAACACCTGAAGACTTTAGACTCTTAACATATGCTCCAGAGATAGAGATTGTTGCTCTAGTTAAATTGATACCTGCAACACGTTTAGCATCATCAACAGCATCTTTTATGGATTTAGAAGCTAGTTCTATATTTGAGATAGCCCCTTTTTTAATGCCGTGAGATTTGCTAATACCGTGACCAGCAATCTCCATGTGACCATTTTTCATCTCACCAATAATTGCACATATTTTTGTAGAACCAATATCTATAGCTAAAATGGGCATGTTCACAATTTCATCCTTAGTTGTCAAGTCTTTTGTCAAATTCTAATAAAGTTCAGTTGGATACTTTTTATCTAACATTTTCATCAAATTTGTTTGTAATATTTGATTTTTAACTATATTAGCATCCTTATGCAAATTTTTAGTCTCATTATTCTCCATTGGAATAAGTTTTTGTTCGATAATTTTATAAACCATTACTTTACTTCCTATAGGAATGATACCCTTTTCTAGCTCAGAAGTAAAGAGCTTGGAGATGAAATTTGAGGTTTCTTGTTTATTTATGCCCAGATTTTGTGTTTCTTCGTTATCTTGTGTGATAAAAGTTGACACATTTAGTTCCTCGTTGTCAATATTTGTCAATTTTTTTTCAGCTAAAATAGATAATGCTTTTTTTTCAGCTTCAACTTGATATATAGGAGTAATTTCGGCTTTTACCTCCTCAAATGTTTTAGTAATAGGATTGATAATATTGACAATTTTTACAGACGCATATCTATTGTTAACAACTTTAGGTTTTATGATGTTACCTTTTGAGCCATTAGATATATCTTTCCATAATTTTTTAGAGAGTTTAGGGTTATTTATATTAAGTGTAGTAGTCTCATCTGCTTTTAATTCTCCCTTTTTAAACTGAATATATCTTTTTAAAGCCTTTTTTTTGCTTTTTTCAACTTGGGTAGCCTCTTTAACCCAATCTTTTACCTCTTTAAACTCTAAAATTTTTCCATCTTTATCTGTATAGTTAAATCTATGTTTATTATAGTACTCTTTTACCTCTTTATCAGTTACTGGAGTATCTTTTGTTTCAGTCCATTGTATCTCTAAAGTATACTTTGTAGGTGTTTTATACTGCTCTTTTCTTGGTTCCCAAAACTCTTTTAATTTTTTATCATCAATAGTTATATTTACATCTTTATTTGTAAGAAGAGTATATTTGATTTTATCACCAATCTCATAGGCAATTTTAAAGGCATTATACTCATTTTCTAAAGCTTTAGCATTTAGTAGTTTAAAAGTCTTTTGTATAATTAGTTGATTCATTATACTCTCTTCAAATACTTCGTGACTTAAACCTCTATTTTGCAGATAGGTATCATAAATTTTTCTATCAAATTTTCCATTAGTTTGAAAAGCAGGAACAGATGCTAACTCTTTTGCTGCCTCCTCTTCGGTAACAATAATTCCAAACTCTTTTGCAAGATTTAATAGCTTAGCTTCCATTGCCATTCTTTGAATAACTTGGTTTTGAAGACCCATCTGCTTTGCCTGTTTTTCATCAAATTTACCTTGCATCATTTGATTATATTGCTCAAAGAGTTGGCTATATTCCATCTGAAATTTATCTTTAGAGAGTTCTATATCGCCTACTTTTCCAATACTATTACTCTTTAATCCAGCAGAACCACCAATAACTGCTGTCGAGAGTATAAAAGAGAGTGCAGCTATCCACATGACGATAACTGTAAATTTATTGTTGTTTTGCATCCAACTTATCATATTGTCTTGCCTTAATTTAAAATTTGTGTAATTTTAGTCTAGTTGTTATTAATTATTAATGAAAAAATTACTTTATAGATTGTATATTGCCCATAAAAAAGGTGATTTGTGAATGAGAAATAATAATATTCAAATTGTAACAGAGGATTTAAAGAATATTTGGCATCCTTGTACTCAAATGAAAGACCATGAGACCTTGCCACTTATTCCAATTAAACGAGCAAAAGGGGTCTATCTTTATGATTTTAATGATAAATCCTACATAGATGCTATTAGCTCATGGTGGGTAAATATCTTTGGTCATGTTAATGAGCATATCTCTTCCAAAATTAAAGAGCAACTAGATACTTTAGAGCATGTACTCTTAGCAGGGTTTACCCATAAACCAGCTGTAGATTTAGCAGAGAAGATAGTTAATGTAACTCCAAAAGGGTTAGATAAAGTCTTTTTTGCAGACAATGGTTCAAGTGCTGTAGAGGTAGCTTTGAAGATGAGTTTTCACTACCATAAAAACAGAGGAGAGAGTCGTCCTCTTTTTCTATCATTAACCAACTCTTACCATGGTGAGACCATAGGAGCTTTAAGTGTAGGAGATGTAGAACTCTATAAAGAGACTTATGAGCCACTATTAATATCAAATATTCAAACTCCTGTACCAAAGAATCAAAGCAGGGAGAGTGCAAAAGAGGCTATTGTAGAGCTAGAGAGAATCTTAAAGGAGCGTGGTAGTGAAATCTCTGCCTTTATTTTAGAGCCTTTAGTTCAAGGAGCAGGATATATGCACATGTATCACCCTCTCTATATTACTTTAGCAAAAGAGCTCTGCGAGAAGTATGGAGTACATCTTATTGCTGATGAGATTATGACTGGATTTGGACGAACAGGGACTATGTTTGCTTGTGAACAAGCTGGAGTTAGCCCAGATTTTATGACTCTCTCAAAAGGGCTTACAGGTGGTTACTTGCCTTTGGCTTTAACTCTAACAACCCAAGAGGTATATAGTGCATTTTATTGTGACTACAATGAGTATAAAGCCTTTTTACACTCACACTCATATACAGGAAACCCTTTGGCTTGTACCTCTGCTCTTGCTACTATGGAGCTTTTTGAAGCTTCTGATGTATTAGGTGAAAATAGAAAAAAATCAGCCTATATATTAAAAAAACTAGAAAAGTTTAAACTACTAGAAAATGTTAAAGAGATAAGACAGACGGGTATGATTTCAGCTATTGAACTAAAAGGATATACTCCACAAGAGCGTATTGGCTTAAAAGTATATGAGTATGGACTAGAGCATGGTGTACTACTTCGTCCATTGGGGCATATTATATACTTTATGCCTCCTTATATTATCACTTATGAGGAGATAGATAAGATGATAGATACAGCCTATGAGGCTATTGTAAGATTGTAGTTGGCTCTAAACATAGTATGCAAGTAAGTACCAACTACTTTACCTTTAGCCCATGAACCAACATCTCCTTTTCCATTTGGAGTTTTAGAGAGAGTATTAAATCCTCTCTTTAGGCTCTTTGGTGTTGGCTTGGTGTAGTGAAAAGCATGACCTTTGACTCCTTGTTCATTGTAGTAATAGCCTAAACGGTTAAAGCGTCTATCAAGAGTAAAATCTATATTTAAGATTCCACTCATTTTTTTCTCATCTATAGCATTGGAGAGGTAGAGTAGCCCTGCACATTCGGCATAGATGGCTTTGGTTTGGGCGTGTTCTATAAGTGAGTTTTTGAACTTATTAGAGTTTTTAACTCTCCTGTACGCCTCATCTGTCTCCACATAACCCCCACAGATATAGACTATATCACAGTCATTAGGAATGAACTCATCTTTGGTAGAGTCTACCATAACCACCTCTTTAAAAAGCTCTTTTAGGAAGTTTAGGTTGTCGTGGTAGAGAAAAGAGAAGTTTTCGTCGTTTACTATGGCTAGTTTTTTCTCTATTTTTTTTATGGGTGGGAATGGGTAGGTTGATGGGGTTTGGTTTTGATGGTGCGATGGCAATCGCACCCTACGTAGCTTTTCTAGGTCTATGTGTTCTAAGACCTCTTTGCTTATCTGTTCTATTTTATTTAAATCTTTAAGGTTTAAGCCTAAATGGGTGTCACTTAGAGTGGGGAGTTTTTTTTGAATCCAACCTAAAACCTCTATGCCTTTATGGTCAGTTTCTATTTGATTTTTAATAAGTTCATAGTGCATTTTAGAGGAGAGGTTATTTAGAACTATAGCTTTTATAGTGTTGTCACTCTTATATTCCAATAAGCCTTTTAGCACAGCTGAAATAGTAATGTAACTACCACCTCCATCAAGCACTAAAATAGTAGGAATATTTAGAAGTTTACTCACAGAGTAGGCAGAACAGCCCTTATTTTCACCATCATAAAAACCCATAACTCCTTCTAAAATGGCTACCTCTTTGTTAGCATAGTGACCATAAAGCCAAGAGAGCTGCTCTTCGTTCATAATAAAGCTATCTAAGTTTACAGAGTCTGTTACGCATACCTGTTTATGAAACTGTGGGTCAATAAAGTCTGGACCTACTTTAAAAGGTTGTACTGACTCTCTAAAGTGCCATAAAAGAGCTGTTGTTAGTATGGTTTTTCCTTGATTGGAAGCTGTAGCTGAGATGCAGAGGTTTAACATCTAGGCTTTTAACTCTCCACTCATCTCATACTTGTTTAAGTAGCCACGAGGAGTAAGTACCAATCCATTAGAGGTGTGTCGTGTTTGAGAGTTCCCAACAATAATAAGCGTAGACATGGTAATCTCTGGGTGTTCTATATCTTGTTCTATCAAATCGGTTGTAGTTGTTACAGTTATCTTCTCTTTATCACGCCCCACATGAGAGGCGATAATTGCTATTCTCTCTTCACCCTCATTTAATGCCTTTAAAAAGTTTTGGTAAGGTAAGATTCGCTTTCTTGATTTTGGGTTATAGATTCCTAAAATCATGTCAGCATCTAAACAGTTACGTACACGTTTGTCAATAATATCTATATCAGTTAACTTGTCAGAGAGTGAGATTACTGCAAAGTCTTGACTAACAGGAGCTCCAATACGCGAAGCTGTTGCTAGAAAAGATGTCACTCCTGCTATTGAGATAACCTCTATCTCCTCCCATAAGTTTTGTTCATCTACAAGTTCGGTAATAAGTGTTGCCATACCAAATACATTTACATCTCCATTGGAGATAATACAAGTGGTCTTTCCCTCTTTAGCATAGTTGATTGCCTCTTGACACCGTGCTATCTCTTTGGTCATACCTGACATAAAGATAGGTTTGTCACCAATTAGCTCTTTTAGCTCTTTTACATAGTTGCGATACCCTACAACCACTTCAGACTCATCTAGGGCTTGAAGTGCCTCTGTTGTCATATATTTTGTGCCACCTGCACCTGAACTTAGTATATATAGTTTTTTTGCCATTATATTGCTCCTGCAATGGTTACTGATTTAAAATAGACCTCTTTTTTAAAAAGAAGCTCTTTATATGTTGAAGCCAAGATTGCACTAGGCTCTGCTACTCCTTTTACTCCAAAGAACTTAGTAGAGGCAGAGTTAGAGAACTCATTTTCGAGTGCGTTTATATCATCTTTTTTATAAAACTTTATGTCAAAGTTGTACTTTTTAGCAAACTCCAACAATCCAACTTCATCTGCTTTTGCGTCAAATGAGCCAATATCTCCAATATCGTTCATGCTAAGTTTGTGTGTCTCTAAAAACTGCTCTACTGCCTCTTCTATTTCACTTAAAGGGGTATTACGATTACAACCAATGCCTAAGTAGATTTTTGGACGAAAGGTTAGGCACTTAGAGTTAACAGTTGGGTCAATAACAACTGTATCTAAATCTAACTCTTCAAACCCTACAAGCGTTAAATTTTCCCTATTTGGAATGCTATTAAAAAGACTTCTATAGGTTGCTACCTTTACACTCTGCTTGTTTAGTAGTCGGTTAGAGATTCTAGCTAATGCTTTTAGGTTCTCTATCTTCCAGTCTCTCTTTTTGGCTAACATCTCAAAGGCTAAAGTCTTAGTCTGGTCAGTTGCTGTTGAGATAAAATTAAGGCAGTTAGGAAGTCGTTTAGCTAATGTCTCTGCTAACTCATTTGCTCCTCCTAAATGTCCACTAAGTAGAGGTACAATCCTATCTAGTGCAAGGTTAATTACTAAAACAGCAGGGTCACTAGATTTGTCTTGTAGTAGTGGAGCAATTTTACGAACTACTGCACCTATGGCTAAAATAGCAATAATAGCATCGTACTCTCTCCATGCAGGAGCTAAAATATCATCTAACTTTTTATAAGTGTATAGTTTATCTAGTGTATGTGTAAGCTCTGCTTTTCCATATACATCTACTTCATATCCACTTAGGTAAGGTATAAGTCTACAGGCTGAATTTAGACTGGGTTGATTTATGGTTATAATGGCTATTTTCATGTTTTTTAATCCTTTATCCAAGAGACTATCTCTTGGTACTTTTTTTGCTTTTCCCAATTTAGGGTTTTTAGTTCTGGCTCTTTGGGAAACTCTTTGACGTAACCCACACAGAGGTAGCCCACGAGTTTGTACTCTTTGGAGACTCCTAAGATTTTACGTACATTTTTAGGGTTTAAAATACTTACCCACCCCATGCCTATATTAAGGCTTCTTGCCATAAGCCACATATTTTGAATGGCACAAACCACAGAGTACTCTCCCATCTTCTTTTGAGATGTCTGTCCTAAAATAGCCCTTTTAGGCTTTTGATAAAATATAGCAATATTCACAGGTGACTCCTTTATACCTTCAAGTTTTAGAGTCTCATAGATAGGACGCTCTTTAAAGCTAGAGGTACTTTTAGCATACTCCTCTTTATAGTTTTCATAAATTTTCTCTTTTATGCTATTTTTTTCAATAATTATAATTTTCCAAGGTTGAGAGTATCCAACTGATGGAGCATGAAGACCAGCATCTATTATCTTTTTTAATAGCTCTTCTCCAATAGGCTTAGAGGAGAAGTTATTTCCCCTAATATCACGCCGTGAGGCAATAATATGGGCAAGAGTTTCAGAGGCTTCTTTATCTATCTTTTGCATCACACTCTTTTACCAAAGGCTTTACATATAGGTGAGACTCTTCTCTCTCTTTTTGATATAAAAAATCTCCAAGTAGTATAAGTGCTACACCTCTAATATGAGCTACTTTTTTATCTATGTTGCTTATTGTCCCTTTATAGACTGCTTCATCTTCCCAAGTAGCTTTTTCTACCACCCAACAAGGGGTATCTGGGCTATACCCCATCTCTAAAGCCCTCTTTTTGAGCTTTTTTATTAGTAAAATAGAGAGGTAAAAGACCAAGGAGGAGTTTCTACAAGCTAAGATATTTTCTAACTTTTCAGGGTTAGGTGTTTTCCCCTCTACACGGCTAATAATAAGTGTTTGTGAAACACCAGGAATGGTATATTCAATACCTAAAGATGCACTAGCTCCAAAACTAGCTGTAACTCCTGGAATAACTTTGTAGTCTATATTTTTTTCATTTAAAAAGCTTATCTGCTTGGCAATAGTAGAGTAGATAGAGGGGTCACCTGTATGTACTCTTGCTAAGATTTTATCTTTATGCTCTTCTAAAAATGTAAAGATTTCAGGATACTTCATTCCTTGTGAATCAACTATGAGTGCATCATCTCTACACCAAGAGAGAACCTCTCTAGGAACTAATGAGCCTGTATAGAGAACTACATCTGCCTTTTGTAAAATTTTTTGAGCTTTTATGGTTACTAAGTCAGGGTCACCTGAACCTGCTCCTATGAAGTGTATCATTTATTTGTTTTCCTTATTTATTTGTAGGTGTGACCGTGTCACACGCCAAAACCAAATGTTATATAATTTATAATTGCCATGTAATTCAAACCGAAATTTGACGTGTGACATGGTCACACCTACATAGCTTTATTATGAATTTACAGACTTTTTTAAGACCTTTATCTGAAAAAGTTGCCTCTCTGGTTCAATTAAATCTAACTTACCTTTGTAGGTTGTAAGTGACAAAGAGATAACCTTATACTCTATCTTAGCTTCATTTAAAACGGCTATCATCTGAGTTAAATTTTTAAGTGTAATAGCATTTATAAGCATAACTCCACCATTAGTTAATCTCTCATATAGATAGGGTAGCCTAGCTATAACCTTTGCTCCACCACCTCCAACAAAGATTCTATCTGGACTATCTTCTACCTCTTCAAAAAGCTCCTCTGCATTGCCCTCTAAAAGCTCTGTATCGCATACATAGTGAGAGGTAAGATTTCTCTTAATAAACTCATTGCGTTGCTCCTGTTTCTCAAAGAGTATAGTTTTAACTCTGTAGCGTTTATAGGCTTCAATGGCACAGCTTCCACTTCCAGCTCCTACGTCCCAGAGTATCATATTTGGCTCTAAGTCAAGATTTTGTAGTGAAAGGTGTCGTTTGTACTGCTTGGTTATCATGCCTCTTTGGGTCTCAAATTCGCTATCTAAGCTTATTGGTGACTTTGGAGTAAATAGGCGTTTGATTAGGAGTACAAAGGGTTGTGTTAAATCAAAAGCTCGGTAGCTGTAGTCAAAAATATTTATCTGCTCTATTACCTCATCTTCATATCCTAACTTATAGCCAATAGTCACCTCTATATCTTTAGGATTTAGATATTTGGTTGCCTCTTTGACTCTATCTATAGTAAAAACATCACAGAGTATAAAGGTGTATCTATTGGTTAGAAATCTGCTTAAATCTATTCGTTTTCTTCCATGTAAAGAGATACTCTCTACCTCTACTTCAGATATAAATAGCTTCTCTGAAAGGTAACTCTTAGATGAGGTGTTGTTTATAATTTTTACCTCTTCATGTGGTAGCTTTTTTGCTATTAGAACTCCTGCACTATAAAAAAGAGGTGAACCTGTTACGACATATAAGATGTTCTCTCTGTTGTAGTTCTCTAAGATATACTCTTTAGCCTCTTTAAAGCTAACTTTTAAGATATTATCTCCACTCTCTGTAAAGTTTTTATCACAAACTATTTTATCAAACTTATCTGTTGAAATGGTTAGATTGTCAAAGTTGTAATCTCCCATTCCATTTCCTGCTATGGTTAACATACATTACCTCAATACTATTGTCTCTATCTCTATTTTTCTAAACCAATCTTCTATCTGTTGGTCTGTTTTTGCTGTTACAACTCTATAAAAATCATCAATCTTGTTTTTAAGTTGAGTTGTAACTCCCTTGACTGTTTTAGTAGACTCTATGTCTATATCCACACCTAACTCTTTGGCTATTTTATCTTTTAGACTCACAAAATCAATAGAACCAAATCTATTGTGAGTATTTTTGCACCCCTGCATAACTTTAGTAGCCTTTCCTATACCACAGATAAAAACTACCTTATCTATTCCCAACTCTTGGGCAATAGCAATAGCATCATATACAAAGTTTCCTATCTCTACTATCTGCTCCTCTTTATACTGTTTTTTAGCATAATTAAAAGAGCTATTCCCCAAAGTTAAAACTATCTTATCGTAACCATTGGCTTTAGCAAAGGCTATCTCTGTACGTATTGAGTCTATGTAGGCTACACTAGAGACAGGCTTTACAAATCCTGTTGTTCCTAAGATAGAAATCCCACCTAAAACACCAACTTTTGCATTTGCTGTCTGTTTTGCAAGTTCCTCTCCATTGGTTACTGATATAGTACAAAATATCTCTTTTTTAGCTCTAAATTTATGATAAATTTGCTCAATAGCTTTTAGTGGAGTTGGATTGATAGCAGGAAAACCTTTGGGAGCTTTTAGTCCATCTTTAGTTACCACTCCAACACCAACTCCTGCATAGAGTTTTAAAGTACTTATCTCATAAGGAGTATGCTTTAGAGGGTTTAACTCTAAATCTTCTACTCTATTTGAAATAGTTACTACTATCTCACACCCCTTAGTGACATCTAAGTCATCATTGTCCATTTTATTTGTTATAGATTCTACAAAGCTATTAGTTGCTAAAAATGCTTCAAGAGCAGAGCGAAAAGCAAAAGAGGCATGAACCCCTGTTGTATAGCCTTTTCGTAGCTCTTTACTCATATACTTTCATTGGAATAAAGTGCTTCTTATCTAGCTCATTTTTTAAATCTTTATTGGTTGACAAAAGTGTAAAGATACCTCTCCAATCCTCTTTTGTAAAGTTATGAGTATGGCGTAACCAAATAGCATTATTGTTTGGGTTTCCATTAGCTTGAGTATTTTCAGTAACTTGACACACCTGTCTAAATCTACAAGCCCCATAACACCCTGTACGAGAGATTTTAATACGATTTTTACCCTTATTTAGTCCCATATCTTTTAAAATCTCTCTAAGTTCAGAGGCTTTGTCTATCTTCCCTGCTTTTTTACACCGTTCATCATCACAAATAAGTAAAAGAGTCTTATAGTGCATAATAGGACGATTTGGGTCATAATCTTTGGGTTTACATCTATACCCATCAATGACTTCTGAACCCATCTCATTTATGCGAATTTTATCTTTTTTTATAGGCTTAGGCATGAGCAACTCTCTTTATAAGTTTTAAATTTTCTATCTTTTCATGATAGGAAATAGTAGGTAGCTGTTGCTCTTTTTTCTCTATTATGTAACGAATATCCATTGTTTTGTTTGCCCTAATATGTTTCACAGAGATAATTTTAATAGTTTTACCTTGATAGATTGCAAGGTCATCTTTTTTTATCTTTGTTATTTCATCTTCGTAGTAGGCACACATTTTACACTCCTTGTTTTATAGCATCTATCATCTGAAAATACCCAATCATAGCTTCAAAGCAGACTCTCCATACTATCTCCATTGATATAAACATAGCAACAAAAAGAGCTATTAAGAGGGTTTTTCTCTTTAAGCTCATTGTTCCAAAAAGTTTTACTAAAAAGCTGTTAAAGTTATCTAATATTTTAAATCTTCTCTGTAGATAACCTTTACTAAGCCACATAGCAATAGGAATAACTATAGCCCCTATGTAGTAAGATAAAATTAGTATATCTATAGATATGAATTTTTTAAATGTTAGAAAGTCTATCATTTTTTACTTCTTCCCATTATAATGAGTAGTCCCATCATAATCCTTAATTAGTTTATATGTAGCATGAAGTGTAGCTACACCCATAGTGGAGCTTCCAAAACGCCCCTGCATAATAACAGCAGGAACATCAAAACTCTTACTAAATCGCTTTGCATACTCTTTAGATTCAATGACATTTACAAAGCCAACAGGAAAAAGAAGTAGTGCTACTTTGCTTAGGTCTACCTTCTCATCTAGTAGTGTGTTGATTGCGGCGTAGATAAATGTTGGAGCATTTCCACATACAAGTACCATCGGTTCATCTTTGTGACGTTTAATAGCCTCTACAACAGCTCCATAGCTTCTTGTAGTTTTGTTCTTTTGAGCATACTCATAGGTAAATGGCTCATTTATGTAACATACTACCTCATTGCCATAAGTATCAAGATAAAATTGACTTAGTCCCACTTTTATCATATTTACATCTACAATAATTTTGGCTTTCTCTAAAAGTAGTCTCTTAATACGATGCAAGGCATTGTTTGAAAAGTATATATTTTCTAATACCTGTTCAAAGCAGGTAGTAGTGTGAATAAGCCTACTAATAACAGCTAACTCCTCTTCGTTAAACTCTTTTGCTTTTGGATAGTTAGCTAACTCCTTTTCTATTATTTCAAAAGAGCGTACAGATATGTCAGCACCAATATTTATTGGGGGTTGTTCTTGTTTAAACTCCATGGTTATCCTTTTGAAAAAAATCTATAAATAGGGTCATATACTTTTTAACCTTTGCTATTTTATAATTAGAGATACTCTCTTGCTCATAATTTATATTTTCAAAAGTATATATTTGCCCATTCTCTTTTAACATCTCTGTACTCATACCAATTTTAGGTCGCATATATATAGTAGTTATGGGAACATCTTTGTCTAAAAGTGGGACTATCTCAAAACGACTATCTCCTAAACATAAGGGCTTCTTTACCTTGGCAGAGGCTTGTGAAAATGAGGTAACTCCTGCAATCACCTCACTATTTTCATATAGTTTAGGCTCTTGCACTTTGATAATATCTAACAGATAGTAGACTGTACTATAGATGGCACTGTCACCCAAAGTTACAAAACTAAGTGAGTCATACTGCTTAAATCCTCTGTAGAGTACATCTACTTGATACTGCCAATCCTCTTTGCAAAAGTGCATAGGGGTATAGACAGGAATTATAGGTTTTGAGAAGTTATGCTCCTTCATAAGCTTGGTTACTATCTTATGAGTAAGAGACTTTTTAAAACTATGGTCTGGGCTTTTTGTTGGTATACAGATAGCTTCAGAGCTTTTTAGTGCTTTTAGTGCTTTAATCGTAATTAGTTCAATATCACCAGGTCCTAAAGAGACCATCTTTAACTTTTTAGTGTCCAAGTTTAATAATCTCTTTTTTTATGTTTTGCATTATAATAGCACGAATACTCTCAAGCTCAATAAGATTGAATCGTTCAGATTTAGTAACAGAGGGAACAATGCGAGAGTTAAAATGCTCTGCTAACTCATCTTTAATCTCTACCATATCTTTTCTGTAGTGGTTTCCACTTACTAAAAGCATAGGAACTACCTGCACATGGGTTATGCCATCTTCTCTCATCTGCTCTATAAGTCTCTCTTTTATAGCATAGTATGGAAAAGCCCCCTCTAGTGAACAGGTGTAGTTTCTACTTCCCATAAGCTTTAAAAACTCATCTGTATAGCCTACAGCACTAAGCCCTGCAAGGTCTAAGATGGGTACACCATGAATAACATAGAGATTAGCCCATGGCTCTTGACTAATCTTCTCATTTAACTCTTTAAGTGCTAAAGAGGTCTCTTTTGTTTTGTTGATTATAGCTTTTGTGTAGCGTATATTTGCCAAAGAGAATGAGTTAAACCCCTTTACAATACGAATAAGAAGCTCATGCTCATCTGTTGGAAAGAGGTTTACAGAGGTGACAATGATATTTTTGTAGCCCATCATATCGACATCGGCTAAAACTTGTGGTAGATTTTTGTACTCCATACCACGTTTAGTTAAATCTTTTAAGACCATTCTTGATGAAAAAGATAAAAATACATCAACTCCCTCAAACCTCTTTTTAACCTCCTCTTTAAGCTCAAGATACATCTGTTGTTCAATAACCGAGCCAAAACAAGCCAATATAATGGCTTTGTCTCTTTTGTGGTGTCTATAGCGTTTCATTCTACGCCTGACAGTTGGTTAAACGCTTGTTAAACAAGATGTTACATCTGTCACTCTTATACCACGCTTTTACAGCAGATAAAATGGCTAGGTCAATTAGAGGCTCAAGAAGAACTACTAACATATATGCACTACCAAAAGTTAATACATTATGAATATTTTCAGCACTAAACCCTTGACCATAAAATGCCCAAAAGGCAACCCAACTTACAATAGCACCTTCCCAAATAACAGACATCTTAAACATCTGACTATAGGTAATATCTTTATATGCTGTACCTTCTGGAACAATCTTTTTAGTTGCCATATTTAGTATAAGCATACTAGCTAAGAGAGTAGTAACATTCATACCATATTGAGGTAAATCAAACTGTGCTACGGTTACTCCCTGAAGTAGAAGCCCAAGAGCTAACCCCCACATAGCAGGAGCAACACCAAAAACCATAAGTAGCGTAGTTCCTAAAATTAGGTGAACTTCACTAACTCCTACAGGGTAGTGAGGAAAGACCTCAAAAAATGTAAAGACTAAACCAATAGAGATAATAGTTCTAAGTATTAGTGACAATGCACCACTCTGTTTAATATGCTCCCAAGCTAGTTTAGCTCCCATACCAACAACAGCTACTCCTGTAGCGTAACTTAACAATAACTTACTTCCTGTAACAACACCTGCTTCTATGTGCATAATTTTTCCTTTTAATTTAAATTTTTTTGTTTAGCTTGTAAAAATAGATAAGGAGGAGAGGTCTTATACTCCTGATACTCAAATGCCTTTTTATGGTACTGATAGTTACTATCAATCCAAGATAGAATATGGATTGTTGAGTACATAGCAATAGTAGCAAGAGAGAAGTACTGTTTGCTATGTCCTCGTAGATATTTATTCATAAATTACCTATAGGTTTTTAAGAATCTTCTCTACTTTTTGTCTAGGATTCTCATCTCTATAGATAGGGCGACCAATAACAGGAAAGTCAACCAACTCCTCTTTTGCCACCTCTAAGGTAGCTACACGCTGTTGGTCTCCTGCATCTTCTCCAAACGGTCTAATAGCAGGGCATAGAGTTAAAAACTCTAATGAGGTAGCCTCTTTTATGCTTTTGCTCTCAAATGCAGAGCAGACAACACCATCTAGTCCATTTTCATAAGAGAGTTTAGCAAACTGTTTGGCTTTTTCATCAATGCTCTTTTCATATATTAAAGAAAAATTCTCTTCATCAAAAGAGGTGAGAGCTGTAACTGCTAAGACTAAAGGTCGATTTTCATACTTAGAGAGTCTCTGCATAACTGTTTTCATGGCTACTTTTCCAGCAGAGGCGTGTATGTTAAACATATCAACTCCTAGCTTTGCAATCTCTTCAGAGGCATCTGCCATGGTGTTTGGAATATCGTAGAGTTTTAGGTCTAAAAATATTTTAAATTTGGGGTTAATCTCTTTTATCTTCTCTATAAACTCTTTTCCATCTCTAATATAAGATCTAAATCCAACCTTTAACCATATATTATAGGGCTTTAATGATTCAGCTAGAGCTAAATTCTCTTTTGCAGATGGCAAATCTAATGCAACGCAGAGTTCCATGTTTTTCCTTCTAATCTTTAATGGGTATAATTCTACCGAAAATACTAAAAAATAAGGATTAACATGTCAAAAAGATATGATGTACCACAAGATGTTATGGAGACTTATAACTACGCAAAGATTGAAACATCAAAGGGAACTATTTGGGTTAAGCTTTTTCCAGAAGAAGCTCCAAATACTGTAGCAAACTTTGCACACTTAGCAAATGAAGGTTTCTACAATGGTTTAAAGTTTCATAGAGTAATTCCAGGATTTATGGCTCAAGGTGGTTGTCCAAATACCAGAGAGGGTGCTAGAGGTATGCCAGGAACAGGAGGACCAGGTTGGTCGATAGATTGTGAGACAGATACAAGTCTACAACCACACCGAAGAGGGACACTCTCTATGGCACATGCTGGACCAAATACAGGAGGAAGTCAGTTCTTTATTACCTTTGTTCCAACACCCCATTTAGATGGTGTTCATACAGTATTTGGTGTTATAGAGTTAGATGATTCAGAGAGTTTTAAAGTACTCGATAGCATTACTCAAGATGATGATATTATCTCCATAGAAGTTGTTGCTAATAAATCTTAATATCAACTTCTTTAATAAATTTCTCTCATTTTTTTATAATTAGTGAGAGAAAAGCTCATATTTTTCTATAATTTGCTAATAACTTAAAAATTTATATTAGTTTTTATTATTTTTTATGTTATACTATGTTAACTTTTATAGAAGGAAAGATGTTTATGTCTCTTAATATACTATTGCAACCAGCTATCTCTATTATGAACAAGCTTTCTTTTAAAGAGAAAATAATTGTATCTATCTCTATACTATTTTTAATTTTTCTTTTTCCCTCTAAAACTCTTTTTTTTAATTATATACAAAAAAGTAATCGATATGATAAACAGCTTATTGGGCTAAAATATATTGAGTCAATTCATGAACTTATTCATACAGTACAACTTCATCGTTCAAACTCTATAGAGTATTTACAAGGAGATAAAGATGTTAAAGAGAACTTAAAATATTTAGAATCTAAGTTTTCTAATCAACATAAAGAGATAATGGATTTTGATTCTACTCATCTAAAAATTTTAAATTCAGAACAAAATTTTGCAAAGTCAATTGCTCTTTTTAGGCTTATGAATTTAGAAAAGTTTGATAATAAAATATCGGTAGATAAAATATATATAGAGCATAGTAAAATTGTAGATAGATTGGTTAAAGCTATTAAAAAAATAGCTAGTATAAGTAATTTTGCGAGAAGTAAAGATTTACGTATAAATTATTTAGCTTCTATGCTTCAAGATAAGCTTTTACGACTATATGAGACAACTAGAGAGCTTAAAGATATTACACAAAGAGATATTGATACTATTTTTACTTTAAAGTCTCAAAAATTACTTTTGTACTCTCTTAATAATGATTTGAGTAGTTTAAAAGAGAATTTAAAGGATAATAAACTTTTAAGTGAATTAGTTAATTATCATGATTTAGAAAACTTAGTTACAGCAGTTATTTATAATATTTCAGAGCAGTTAGAAATTTTAGATAAAAATATCTTAGCTAGAAATAATAAAATATTTTTAGATAAAGAGCTATTTTTAAAAAAAGTAACAGAGGGGATAGATATTCAGGAGGAGCTTTATCGTCGTATAGTTTATACTTATGATATTACAATTAAAAGCCTTAAAGCTAAATTGAAAGGTGATGAGTGGTCTTTGTTTTTAGCACTGATTTCAATTTTAGTATTTGTTTTATATATTATTATCGCCTTTTATCAATCTATAACAGGAAACTTAAAAAAGCTTCAAGAGGCTTCTGAATCTATTTCAGCAGGTCAAACTAAGATTAAACTAGAGGTAGATAAACCAGATGAGATAGGTGATGCACTAATTGCCTTTAATACTATGAGTGAAAAACTTACCGAAAATATTGCTTTTTTAGATGGTTATAAAAAAGCAATTGATAAAAGTAGTATTGTCTCAAAGACAGACACACATGGGATTATAACCTATGTCAATAAAATGTTTTGTAATGTTTCAGGGTATAGTAAAGAGGAGCTACTTGGGCGTTCACACAATATTGTAAGACATCCCGATGTATCTAGTGAAGTTTTTAAAGATATGTGGGATACCCTTCAATCAAAAAAGGTTTGGAAAGGTATTGTAAAAAACAGAAGAAAAGATGGCTCTGCCTATATTGTACAAGCAACTATTACACCTGTTTTAGATAGTAATGATAATATTTTAGAGTATGTAGCTGTAAGACATGATATTACAGAGCTAGAGGAGAGCAAAGAGGAGATTAAAAAGCAAAGAACAGATTTTTTAACAGGTTTACCAAATCGTCAACAGCTATTAGTTGACTTAAAGAGTGCAGTAAAACCTATTATGTTCTACCTTAATATTGATGATTTTTCTGGCTTTAATGACTTTTATGGTTCAGCTATTGGTGATTCAGTATTAATTAGCTTAGCTAATACCTTAACCGAACTTAGAAAAGTAGAAAATTTTAAATTGTATAAATTACAGGCAGACCAATTTATTTTACTTTTTGAAGATGAGTATCTTGCTAAGCAGAATCTTAAAAACTATTTTATTGAGCTTCTTAAGAAGATAGAAGATGAAATTTCTAATATAAATTTAGAAAATCAAAATCGTATTAGTATTTCAGTAAGTGGAGGGGTTTCTACTTACTATGACCATGATAATTATCAAAATCTTGTACTTTATGCAAATATAGCAAGAAAAAAAGCTAAGCAGTTGCATAAAAAGTTTCTAATTTTTGATTTTTCTATGCGAAAAAGTGAAGATTATGCAAAAAATATTGAGTGGATAAAGCGTATTAAAGAGGCTATTGACGATAATAGAATAGTGACCTATTTTCAACCAATAGTTGATAATAAAACTGAAAAAGTTATGAAGTATGAGACTTTAGTTCGTATGCTAGATAGAGATGGAGACCCTGTTCCTACATGGACATTTTTAGAGATTGCTCAAAAGGCAAAGCTCTATCCTGATGTTACTAGAATTGTTATAGATAAAGCATTTAAAAAGTTTGAAGAGTTACCAAATGTTGAGTTTTCAGTAAATTTAACTATTGATGATATTCTTTCAAAAACAACAACAACATATATTTTTAATAAATTAGAAAACTATACTTATGCTAATAGAGTTATTTTTGAAATTACTGAGTCGGAAGAGGTAAATGACTATAAGATTATTAATGATTTTATTAAAGAGGTTAAAAAATATGGTGTAAAGATTGCTATTGATGATTTTGGTTCAGGTTATGCTAACTTTGAACATATTATCAATATAGATGCTGAGTATATTAAGATAGATGGCACACTTATTAAAAATATAGATACAGACCCAAATGCAAAAATTATTACAGAAGCAATTATTGAGTTCTCTCGTAAGTTAGGAAGAAAAACTATTACAGAATTTATTCATAGTAAAGAGATTTATCAAATTGTTAAAGATTTAGGTGCAGACTATTCACAAGGTTTTTACCTTGGAATGCCACTTCCAGAGCTTATATAGTTATAGAATATTATTTTTTATTTGAAAGAGTAGAGGACAATATGGTTAAAAATATGGAATCACAGATAACAACCGAAATCTTGATTTTTTTTAATTAATTTTAAAATTTATATTGCATTAAGAAAAACTATGTGTTATACTCTACTTATGAAACGATTATTAACCATAGTTAAACTTTTGAGTTTACTTTTAATTATAACTAGTACCAATGTTTATGCTGAAAAAATCTCTGGAGCAGAGCCTGTTTACAATAAAGTATATCGTTCAGATAGGATAGGTGATACTTACCATTTTCTTCTTTTGACAAAAGGTGGAATGTATTATCATCTTATTACTAACAGAACAGATAAACTAACAGCCAATGAGTTAAAATCTTCCAATATATTAGAGATTTTAAAGAAGAAGCAGTCATGGGGAAAAGCCTATCCTAAAAAAGGAAAGTACACCATAGATAAGGGAAAAATATATACAAAGCTTTTATGGAATCAAATCAAAGTACTCTCCTCTAAAAAACTAAAATACCTAAATAAAGTCCTATATCTTCAATAGTCTAACTCTAATTTTTGTTACAATTAGACTTTAAAACCTGAGTTCGACGGAATACCATATCCACAAAAGCCTAAAAATAGGTCAGATTTTCAAAATCAAAATTTGCAGGACTAGCCGTCGCTAATTCAAAAATTTTATTTTGGAAAGATTGCCTATTTTTAGGCTTCCCTACGGGTTTTACAAGGTTTCCCATATGCTTAGACAGATTTTTTTGAATTAACTAGCTAGTCCTGCAAAAATCTGCCGTTGCCTATGAAAAACCTCGTAAAATTGTGGATATGGTATTCCGTCGAACTCAGGTTTAAATTATATAAGGATATTTTATGTATGGATTTTATAGGGTGGCTTCAGCTGTTAACTATACAACAGTAGCTAATCCTCAAAAAAATGCTACAGAGGTTATTAAACTTCTTAGGCAATCTCATCAAGATGATGTCTCTGTAGTCGTTTTTCCTGAACTTACACTAACAGGCTACACCTCCTCTGACCTATTTTTAAATCAACTACTTTTAAACAAGCAAAAGAGTGCTTTTGAGAGGATACTTCAAGAGAGTAAAAGTATCTCTACTATTGCTATTTTAGGTCTTGCTATTTTTGAGCGTTCTCTTCTATACAATACAGCAGTAGTTATTCAAAATGGAGAGATTTTAGGAGTTATTCCAAAGAGTTACCTACCAAATAAAAAAGAGTTTTATGAAAAACGGCAGTTCGTTTCAGGCAAAGATATTAGAAATAGTTCTATTGAACTTTTGGGGCAAGAAGTTCCTTTTGGAGTCGATTTACTATTTAGAGCAGGAGATGAGATGCTCTTTGGAGTTGAGATTTGTGAAGACCTTTGGGCAGTTACCCCTCCATCTAATCAGATGTCAATCAATGGTGCAAATGTTATCTTTAATCTTAGTGCTAGTAATGAGCTTGTAGGAAAGGCAGAGTATCGTGAAGAGTTAGTCCGTACACAGAGTGCTAGATGTATGGCATCTTATGTCTACGCCTCATCAGGAGTAGGGGAGTCGACTACAGACACAGTTTTTGGAGGTCATGCACTCATAGCAGAGTACGGCTCAACCATAGCTCAAAACGAACGCTTCTCTATGGAGTCTCACCTTATTACAGCTGACATAGATATAGAGCGACTAAATTGGCTAAGAGTAAATGAGTCTAGCTATTGTGATGTTGAGCGAACAGAGCATAGAGTTGTTAAAACTAAAGAGATAGTGACTATAAAAGAGTTAAGACGCTTTATTCCCTCAACCCCATTTGTCCCATCAATCTATCAAGAGAAACAGCATCGTTGTGATGAGATTGTCCATATTCAGGCTTATGGACTTATAAAACGAATGCAACATGCACATATTAAAAAAGCTATTATAGGAATCTCTGGTGGGCTAGACTCAACTTTAGCACTTCTTGCTACATACAGAGCCTTTGAGTTAATGAAATGGAATTTTAAAGATATTGTCGCTATTACCATGCCAGGGTTTGGAACTACAAGTCGTACTAAAAACAATGCTGTTGAGCTTTGTAAAGCTTTGGGTGTGACACTTAAAGAGGTTGACATAACCAAATTGACTCTTACAGAGTTTAAAGCTATTGGGCATGATGTAGATGACCATTCTGTAACTTACGAAAATGTCCAAGCTCGTGCAAGAACAAGCATTCTTATGAACACAGCCAATCGTGAGGGTGGTTTGGTAATTGGTACAGGAGATTTAAGTGAGATAGCCCTTGGTTGGTCAACCTATAACGGTGACCATATGAGTATGTATGCACTAAATTCAGGTATTCCAAAGACACTTATAAAGTATGTAATTGAGTACTTTAAGAGCAATGAGAATATAGCTCATATTATTGACGATATTTTAGCCACCCCAATTAGCCCAGAGCTTCTACCTCATAAGGGTGATGAGATAGTACAAGAGACAGAGAGCATAGTTGGACCTTATGAGTTACATGACTTCTTTTTGTACCACTTTATAAAGTATGGAGCAGAACCAAAAAAGATTCTATTCTTAGCAAATCACGCTTTTGAGAAGTATGATGAGCAAGAGATTAGAAAGTGGCTCAAAAAGTTTATTTGGCGTTTCTTTACCCAACAGTTTAAACGCTCATGTATACCAGATGGTCCAAAGGTAGGAACTATTAGTCTTAGCCCAAGAGCCGATTGGAGAATGCCTAGTGATGCCGATGTGCAGATGTGGTTGGAAGAGTTGTAGATTTATGTGTGACTATAAAAATTTTAGCTAAAATACACTTAATTAGAGTAAGGAATGTTAAAATGTCAACTAATACAACTATAAACTGCCCAAATTGTAAAACTAAAATAGATGTAAATGAACTCCTCTACCATCAACTCGAAGAGGAGTTAAAGCAAAAAAGTATTTTAGATAAGCAAAAACTAGAAAAAGAGACTAGAGAAAAAGAGGAGGCTTTAGAGAAGAAGTTTGAGATGCTTCAAGCTAAAGAGGAGAGGTTTGAAGAGGTACTAAAAAAGGCAACAAAAGAGCAACTAAAACAAGAGAAGCAGAAATTACACAAAGAGCTTAAAAGAGAGCTTGAAGTAGAGCAGGGTGAAGCTCTGTTGGCTTTGCAAAAAGAGTTAAATGAGAAGTCAGAGCAGATTAAAGAGTTAAACCGTTCTAAAGCAGAGATAGAGAAGCTAAAACGTGAAAAAGAGGAGTTAGCCTCTAAAGCTAAGATGGAAGCCGAGTTAGAACTTAGCAGACAGCTACAACTAGAAAAAGAGAAGATGAAAAAGGCATTAGCCCAAGAGAGTGAGCTTAAACTTAAACAAAAAGATGAGCAGATAGAGCAGATGAAACGAGATATTGAATCGGCTCAACGAAAGGCTCAACAGAGTTCTATGCAAACTCAAGGAGAGGCTCTTGAACTTGCTATTGAGTCTTGGTTCTCTTCTCAATTTCCTTTTGATACTGTAGAAGAGGTTAAAAAGGGGGCATTTGGAGCAGACTGCATACAGACTGTGCATACTAGAGAACTTCAAAACTGTGGGGTCATTTGCTATGAGTCTAAAAATACTAAGGCTTGGTCTGATGGGTGGATAACTAAACTAAAGCAAGATATGCTAAAGGTAAATGCAGACATTGGGGTGCTTGTAACTTCGGTCTACCCAAAAGATATGAGCCGAATGGGTTTTGTAGATGGCATTTGGGTCTGTAGTTTAGAGGAGTTTAAAGGCTCAGTCTCTCTGCTTCGTCAGTCACTTATTAATGTGCAAAAGAGTGTGCAAAAAGAGGAGAACAGAGCCGATAAGATGAGTCTGCTCTATAGCTATATGACAGGAAATGAGTTCTCTATGCAGATGAAAGCTATTGTTGATGGGTTTATGAAGATGCAAGAGGAGCTAGAGAAAGAGAAACGCTCACTTATGGCTTCTTGGAAACGTCGTCAAAAGACCATTGATGGGGTGTTGGCAAATACTACAGAGATGTATGGTTCACTTCAGGGAATTGCAGGAAGTTCAGCTATTGTTCATATTGATGCGTTAGAATTGCCTTATGATGAAGAGGAGTAAACATGAAGATGTCATCTGAAAAGAGAGCTACGGTTGTAGCAACTGTTGTAGCAACTACACTTACCTTTGTTAAGTTTTTTATAGGGGTAGCTTCTGGTTCTGTAGCTGTTTTAGCTTCGGCTATTGACTCGTTGTTAGATACTCTAATATCTATCTTTAACTTTTTTGCTATTAAAAAGGCTGAAGAGAAAGCTAGTGATGAGTTTCAGTATGGAAAAGGGAAAATTCAAGCCATAGCCGCCGTTATTGAGGGTACGGTTATTACTATCTCTGGGCTTTATATTATCTATGAGGCGATACAAAAGGCTCTACATCATGAAGAGACAACATTTTTGACCCCTGCTATTGTGGTCATGGTTATCTCTATAGTTGTTACTTTTGTTTTGGTTCACTATCTTCTTTCTGTCTCAAAGGCTACTAATAATTTGGTTATTAAGTCTGATGCACTGCATTATCAAACTGACCTGTGGTCAAATGGGGTGATTTTACTCTCATTGGGGATTGTCTATCTAACAGGTTGGGAGTGGATAGATGCACTCTTTGGGTTTGGAATTGGAGTCTATATTATCTACTCTGCTTATGAGATTATAGAGGAGGGGATTTTAATTTTACTCGATAGAGCATTAGATAAAGAGACTGTAGAGAAGATAAAAAATATAATTAAATCTCATAAAGAGGTCAATGACTACCACTGGTTAAAGACACGAACAGATGGAAAGGTTAACTTTGTAGAGGTTCATTTAGTATTAGAGCCAAATTTAACATTAATGGAGGCACACCGTATATCTGATGAGATAGAGGAGCAGATAATGAAGTTAGACAGAAAAAAAGCATGGGTTATTACTCCTCACTATGACCCCTTTGATGACTCTGAAATCAATGAGTGTTTTGCATCTGGTCAATTAAAGTGTAAAGAGTCATGATTTATTTACTCTCCCCACTAAAAAAAGAGGGTGTTGCCTCTTTGCCTATGATTTCATTTGAGCTTGTAGCCGACAAGATAGACTTCTCCTCTTGTGATACCTTAATGTTTACCTCAAAACAGGCTGTTGTCTCTGCAAATAGTATTGATGAGTCTTGGAAAAACTTTCCTTGCATAGCCATTGGTGGAGCGACTAAAAAGAAGATAGAGGAGTTGGGGGGTAGGGTAATTTACTACCCTAAAGAGTTTTATGGAGAGGTTTTAGCTAAAGATATTGAAGCCTTTTTTTCTACTAAAAAGATTCTCTATCTTCGTCCTAAAGTTGTCTCTTTTGACTCAAAAGCATATTTAGAAAAAGTTGGTATAGACCTACAAGAGCAGATTATTTATGAGACCTCTTGTGTGAAGTATGCTAAAGAGCAGAAGCCTAAAGATGGTGCTGTTATTATCTTTACCTCTCCATCTACGATTAAGTGCTTTTTTAAGAACTTTGAGTGGGATAGCTCTTATATGGCTGTTTTGATTGGTCATGCGACTAAAGAGCATCTGCCTGACTATTGTCGCTATGTTGTGGCTGATGAGCCTTTGATTGATGCGTGTGTGCAGAAGGCTAGAGAAGTTATATTATAAATGTGTTAGATAGTAGAGTAGAGGTTATTAATATTTTGGAGTGGTTGCTATTAACCTCTCCTTAACTCCAAAAGGGTAAAATTACCATTATTGTTAAGTACCTGACCATAATAAATGACATATTTTAACGATAAGAAAAAGGTACAGGTACAAGGCAGATTTTTGCAGGACTAGCCTTAGCTAATTCAAGAAAATCTAACGCCGTAGATGTGCCTTTTTCTTATCGCCCATAGGGTGAAATGATTTTTCCTCATCTTTGCACGAAAATATTTTTGAATTAGCTAAGGCTAGTCCTTCAGATATTTTTGCACAAATCTAAGGCAAACTCATTTCATTAAAATATGTCATTTATTATGGTCAGGTACTTATAAACTTTAGGAGTTTTCATTGAACCCAATAGTAGAAAATATAAAAAAAGAGATAGCCAAAGTAATGGTTGGTCAAGAGAAGATGATAGAGGGGCTTTTAATAGGTCTTTTAACGCGTGGGCATATTTTGCTAGAGGGAGTCCCAGGCTTAGCAAAGACTACAGCTGTTAATGCTTTGGCTTCCTCTTTGGGGTTAGACTTTAAACGAGTTCAGTTTACCCCCGATTTGCTTCCTAGTGATATTATAGGAACAGAGATTTATGACCCATCTTCTAACTCTTTTAGAATTAAACAAGGTCCAGTCTTTACTAACTTACTCTTAGCAGATGAGATTAACAGAGCACCTGCTAAAGTACAATCGGCACTTTTAGAGGTAATGCAGGAGCGACAAGTGACTATTGGAGACCACACCTTTAAAATAGATTTACCATTTTTAGTTATGGCAACACAAAACCCTGTAGAGCAAGAGGGTGCTTACGAGTTACCAGAGGCTCAACTTGACCGATTTCTTATGAAGATAGTAGTAGGTTACAATATGAGAGCCGAAGAGTTAGAGATAGCACGACGTGTAGCCAATAACAGTTTTGGAAAGATAAGACAAGTAGCAAGTATAGTAGACTTGGAGTATATTCGCCATGAGGCTATGTCGGTACATATTGACCCTGAGGTAGAGGCGTATATTGTTGAGCTTATCTTTGCTACACGTGAGCCAGAGAAGTATCTGTTAGAGGAGCTTGTGCCATATATTGAGTATGGGGCAAGTCCAAGAGCTACTATTGATTTGTATAAGGCTGCACGAGCAGTAGCTTTTCTTAAGGGGCGAGATTATGTCTCACCCATTGAAGTAGCCTACATTGCCAAAGAGGTTTTAAGACATCGTATTATTCTTTCTTATGAAGCCCAAGCAGAGGGGATTACTCAAGATATGATTGTTGAGAAAGTATTGGGAATTGTTCCTATTCCATAGCCTATGAGTACAAAAGTAAAAAAACTACTACTAAAAACAAGAAAGCAGGTCTTTGGTGAGATGTTGGGAAACAACCCATCTCTGTTTCAAGGAGAGGGGTTTGAGTTTACAGAGCTTAGAGAGTATATCTATGGTGATGATATTCGTAAAATTGATTGGAAGACAACAGCAAAGCTTGGTAAGCCATTTATTAAAATCTACCGTGAAGAGAGAGAGTTAAATGTGGTTACTGCTGTTATGTTGGGCGGCTCTAGCTACTTTGGAACAGTACGTCAAAAGTCAGAGGTTATGGCAGAGCTAGTAGCATTAGTTGGCTTTTCGGCTGTTAAAAACAGTGACCTCTTTACAAATATTATCTTTGCAGATAAGCTCTACACCATGAGCAAACCAAATAAGAAGTTTTTTGCCATAGAGGATGCTCTCTTTAAAATGGAAGCCTTTGAGATGTTAGGAAAAGAGAGCAACTACCAAGCTCTAAGTGATACACTCTATAAACGTCTTAAGAGAAAATCACTACTCTTTATTATCTCCGATTTTGTAGGAGAGGTAAATTTAGCACTTCTATCTAAAAAACATGATGTAGTGGCTATTGTAGTTAGAGATAGATTTGAAGAGAAGCCTAGTGAGTTGGGGTTTGTTCATCTTATAGATATGGAGAGTAGAGCTAGTTTTGAGGGGGTATTAGGAGAGAGTGAGCTTAAAGATTACGAGAAGGCTTTAGTACAAAACGATACAAATCTCTTTAGACATTTTAAAAAAAATGGTGTGCGTTATATTAAAGTATATACAGATGAAGAGCCTTATTTGAAGTTGGCTAAGTTATTAGGAGCTAAATAATGACCGAAGAACTAAGAGACATAAAACCCCTACTAGAGATACAAGACACCTCCTACTACATCTATTTAGCTATTGTAGTAGTTCTAGCCATATCAGGATTGAGTATTATCTACTTTTTAGTAAAGAGGTTTATACTAAATCGAAAAGAGAGTCAAGAGCAGAAGTATTTTAAACGCTTAAAGAGTATAGATTGGAGCGATGCAAAATCTTCAGCCTATTTGGTAACCTATTTGGGGCGTAAGTTGGCAAAAGATAAGAGAGCTAAAGAGATATACTCTCAAATCTTGCCTATGTTAGAGAAGTATAAATATAGAGCCAAAGTTCCACCTG